>NZ_SGXV01000003.1:0-329759 GCF_005435055.1 Halorubrum sp. SS7 | reverse complement strand
GTCGCGCCGACGCCGGACCCGCGGCTCCCCGCGGCCCTCTTCGTCGGCGCGGTGGGCCTCGACGCGGTCGACGGCGCGGTCGCCCGCCGCACCCGCGAGACGGTTCTCGGCGCGCGCCTCGACGGGGCCACCGACGCGCTGGCCGTCCTCGTCGGCGCCGCGGTCGCCGTCGCGCTCGGCGCGCTCCCCCCGTGGTACCTCCTCGCCGGCGGGGTCTGGTACGCTTACGCCGGGTCGCTGTGGCGGCGACGACGCGCCGGGGCGTCGGTGTACGAGCTCCCGCCGAGCCGAGTCCGGCCGTTCGTGGGCACCGCGCAGTTCGCCGTCGTCGCGCTCGCGCTCCTCCCGAGCGTCGGCCGCGGGGGCGGAATGGCCCTCCTGACCGCGTTCGCGGCGGTCGCGCTGGCGGCGCTCCTGGCGAGCTTCGCCCGCGACTGGGCGGCCGCGACGGGGCGGCTCGGCCGCGACGACCCGCCGATCGCGGCCGGCCGAGACGGCGAGTGAGGCGGTGAGCGAGCGGTCCGAACCGGGCGGTGGCGGGATCGCGGCGTCGAGGAGGGGACGGCGAGCCGCGGCCGCGCGTTACGACTCCCTGGAGAGCAGGACCGCGAGGACGGCGATCAACGCGATCTGCGCGACCTTGTCGACGGCGCCGTACACCCCGACGTCGGCCGGGAACGAGTACGTCCCGGTGACGAAGTTGATCACGTACCACAGGACGATCTGACCGCCGGTGAACGGGATCCCGACGGCGTACATCATCCGGCGCCGGTATCCGGCGACTATCGCCGCCACGCCCGCGCCGAAGCCCAGGGTTGCGACGAAGAAGGAGATTCCCAGCGCGCCCCCGACCTGAACCCCGAGAACGGCGTGGACGATCCCGGACACGGTCGCGGCGAGGATCCCGATCCAGTGGAGCGGGGTCAGCGATTCGACGTCGGCGCCCGCGTCGGAGTGTGCCATGGATACGCTACGCACGGCCTCCGCTGGCTTATGCTTACTCCCCGGCGGGCGCGACCGCGACGGGCGGCGCCGCTCGGTCGGGCGGTCGTCGCCGGCGGGGCTTTATGTTGGATCGGCCCGTGCGATCGGTAATGTCGACTCCTCTCGGTCGTCGGCCGCGGACGGGTGAGTCCGCGTGAGCGACGGCGCCGCCCACCGCGCGGTGGAGTTCACCGGCCCGGAGCGCGTCGAGGTCGTCCCGGTCGACGACCCAGCCCCGGCCCCCGACGAGGTGGTCGTCTCCGCGTCCGTCTCGGCGGTGAGCGCGGGGTCCGAGCTGCTCGCGTACCGCGGGGAGCTCGACCCAGAGACCGTCGCGGACGAGGAGCTCTCCTCACTCGACGGCGACCTCTCGTACCCGCTCCGCTACGGCTACGCGGTCGTCGGGCGGGTGGCCGCGGTCGGCGAGGCGGTCGACCCGTCGTGGCGCGACCGGACCGTCTTCGCGTTCAACCCCCACGAGAGCCGGTTCGCCGTCTCCCCGGACGCGCTCTTCCCGGTCCCGGACGGGATCGACCCGGAGACCGCGACGCTGTTCGCGAACGCGGAGACGGCCGTCACGCTGACGCTCGACGCGGCCCCCCGGCTCGGCGAGCGCGTTGCGGTGTTCGGGCAGGGCGTCGTGGGGCTGCTCACGACCGCCCTCCTGGCGCGGAGCGGCGCGGAGACCGTGGTCGCGGTCGAACCGAAGGACGGGCGGCGCGAGCTCGCGGCCGAGTTCGGCGCCGACGCCGTCGTCGACCCGACCCGACACGACGGGCGCGCCGGCGTCGTCGACGCCGTCCGCGACCGCACCGGGGGGGTCGACCTCGCGGTCGAGGTCTCGGGGCGGCCCGAGACGCTGGAGACGGCCGTCGAGACGACGCGGTTCGACGGCCGCGTCCTCGTGGGGTCGTGGTACGGCACAAAGCGCGCCGACCTCGGCTTCGGCGACCACTTCCACCGCGGGCGGGTCACCGTCCGGAGCAGCCAAGTCACGACCATCGCGCCGGAGCTCCGGGGTCGCTGGGACCGGGAGCGCCGCCGCGAGACCGCCTGGCGCCAGCTCCGGCGGCTCCACGGCGAACTGGACGTCACCGAGCGGCTCGTCACGGACCGCGTCCCGGTCGACCGCGCGCCGAGCGCGTACCGACGCCTCGCCGACGAGGGCGAACCGACCCTTCAGCTCCTCTTCACCTACCCATGTACGAACTGACCGTCTCCGAGACGTTCGTCGCACAGCACTACCTCACCGTCCCGAACCCGCCGGCCGGCGAGGCGGAGCTCCACTCGCACACCTTCACCGCGGAGGCGACGTTCCGCGGCCCGGAGCTCGGCGAGTACGGCTACTTGCTTGACATCGACCTCGCGCTCGACGCCCTGGCCGACGCGGCCGACCGCTACCGGGACGAGACGCTCAACGAGCACTTGGAGGGAAACCCCAGCGCCGAGCGGCTGGCCCGGGCGCTGTTCGACGACCTCGCGGCGGTGGACGCCCCGGCCGCGACCCGGCTGACCGTGACCGTCCGCGAGGACGACGCCGCGAGCGTCTCCTACGCCGGCGAACTGCGGTGACGCCGCGATGCGCGTCGCCCTCGTGCTGGCCGGCGACATCGAGTCCGAGTCCGGCGGCTTCTACTACGACCGGCGGCTCCGCGACCGCCTCCGCGAGCGCGGCCACGGCGTCGAGGTGGTCTCGCTGCCCCGGGGATCCTACCGGGAACGCCTCGCGCCGAACCTCCGGGCGGGCCGGCTCGCCGACCGCCTCGACGAGTTCGACGTGGTCGTCGAGGACGGGCTGGCGCACCCGTCCGTGCTGTGCGCCAACCGGCGGCTCGACGCGCCGACCGTCGCGCTCGTCCACATGATCGCGTGGCGTGCGCGGGCGGCGCAGGGGACGCCGGACGGCGAACGGGGAGCCCTCGACCGCGCGCGCTCGGCGCTCGAGCGCCGCGGAGTGGCGGCCGTCGAGCGCCGGTTCCTCCGCGGCGTCGACGCCGCGGTGTACAACGCCGAGACGACCCGCCGGAACGCGGCCGTGCTCGGTGGCCCGGCCAGGAGCGCGGTCGCCCCGCCGGCCGGCGACCGGTTCGACCCGGTGACCTCCGCGTCAGAGATCCGCGAGCGCGCCCGGTCCGGCTCGCTGGAGGTGACCTTCCTCGGGAACGTCGTCCCGCGGAAGGGGCTCGACGCGCTCGTCGACGGCCTCGCCCGGCTGGACGGTCGCGACGTGGACTGGCGGCTGACGGTCGTCGGGGACCGGACGGTCGCGCCGGCCCACGCCGAGGCCGTCGCGGAGTCGGTCGCCGCGGCCGGGATCGGCGACCGCGTCCGCTTCGCCGGGCGCCTCGACGACGAGGCGGTCGCGGCGCGGCTCCGCGAGAGCCACGTCCTGGCGGTGCCGTCGAGATACGAGCCGTTCGGCATGGTGTACCTGGAGGCGATGGGGTTCGGCTGCGTGCCGCTGGCGACGACCGCGGGCGGTGCGAGCGAGTTCGTCCGGGACGGCGAGTCGGGCGTCCTCGTGCCCCCGGGCGACCCGCGCGCCGTCGCCGCGGCCCTCCGCGACCTCGACGACCGCGACCGGCTGGCGGCCATGGGGACCGCCGCGCGCCGCGACTACGAGGCGCGGCCGGGGTGGCCCGAGACGCTCGACCGCGTCGTCGACTTCCTGGAGGGCGAGGCCGGACGACGAACGGAGATTCCGGATCGCGGAGGTGACGCCGCGTGACCGACCACGCGACGTACCTCGACGCGAAGCGCGCGCTCGACGACCGCTCGCTGAACCGGGCGGTCCTCGACCGCTTCGCCGCCGAACTCCCGCCCGAGCCAGAGGTGCTCGAAGTCGGCGCGGGCACGGCGACGATGGTCGAGCGCCTCGTCGACTGGGGCGTGATCGACGCCGGCCGGTGGGTCGCGGTCGACGCCCACGAGGCGGCCCTGTCCGCGGGCGAAGCGCGGATCGGCGACGCGGTCGGGGACGTGGCCGTCGAGTTCCGCGTCGCGGACGCCTTCGACTTCGCGAGCGAGGCGGCGGCCGCCGGCGAGCGGTTCGACGCGGTCGTCGGCTGCGCGTTCTTCGACGTGGTCGACGCCGCCCCGGCGGTCGACGCCCTCGGCGAGGTCGCCCCCGTCGCGTACGCGCCGATCACCTACGACGGCGAGACGCGGTTCGCGCCCCCGGACCCGGACGACGAGGCCGTCCTCGACCGCTATCACCGCCACATGCGGGAGTTCCGCCCCGGTGGCCCCGACGGGGCGGCGGCGCTGGCCCGGGAGGCGACAGCGATCGCCGAGGGGCCCTCGCCGTGGGAGATCGAACCACCCTACGAGTCCGGCGAGCGGACGGTCCTCGCGCACCTGCTTGACACGGTCGAGACGGCCGTCGGCGAGACCGGCTACGACGCGAGCGACTGGGCGGCCAGGCGCCGCCGGGCGCTCGACGACGGGCGCCTGCGCTACGAGGCCGCGAACCGCGACCTGCTGGTGCGGTTGGAGTGAGCGGCTCGGCGGTCCCGGTTCACGGCCCGAACGGCTCCCCCGGAACCGGGTCCGGGAGCCCCTCCAAGACCAGGGTCGTGTAGTGGAGGAACACCGCCAGCGCGGCGAGCGAGAGGAGCAGTAGGAACAGCAGGATCAGCCGCTCGTCGCTGCGGACGACCGCGGCGGTGTCCGCGAGGAACGTCCGGGCGCGACGACCGGTCATCGTCCGTCGTTGCGCTCGCGCGCGGTTAAAAGTAGCCGCCGGAGTTCGGGGTCGGCCGGCGCGTGCGGTCCTATCGCGCCGTCAGTCGTCCGACGGCGACGGGCGGGTGCGGCCGAGCGGCTCGCCGTCGACGGGCTCGTCCGGGTTCGCGTCCACGGCGGCCTCCGAGAGGCCGAGCTGCGCGTCGACGTCCACGTCCTCGCGCACGTGGACGGTCCCGCGGTGGACCGCGATGGCGTCCGCGAGGTGGAGCCGGACCGCGTCGAGCAGGACCTCGGCCTCGAGGGGCTGTCCCCGGCGCTTGATCTCGTCGACGTCGGCGCCCGGGGGCACGTCGAAGGCGCGCTGGGCGATGACCGGCCCCTGGTCGAGGTCGGTCGTGACGTAGTGGGCGGTGACGCCCGCGACCCGGACGCCGGCGTCCTTGGCCTGCCGGTACGCCTCCGCGCCGGGGAACGCCGGCAGCAGCGAGGGATGGACGTTGACGATCCGCCCCTCGTACCGGAAGACGACCTCGGGCGAGAGGATGCGCATGTACCGCGCCAAGGCGATGAGGTCCACGTCGTACTCGGCCAGCAGGTCGAGCAGGCGCTCCTCGTCGGTGTTGCCGTTGCCGTCGCCCACGTCGTAGAACGGCTTGTCGTAGCGCTCCGCGAGCGACCGGAGGTCGCCGCGGTTGCCGATGACGACCGGGATCTCGGCCTCGCTGTCCTCGGCCAGCTCGCCGCGCGCCTCCGCCTCCAACAGCGCCTCGGGCGCGTGGGTCTCCTTCGTGACGAGCAGCGCGACGCGCCGCGCGTCGCGGTCGCTCGGGAACCGGACCTGGATGTCGACGTCGAGCTCGCGGCCGAGCTCGGCGAGCGCGCGGCGGAGCTCGCCGCGCGATGTCTCCATCTCCGAGGTGTCGACGCGGGTCGTCATCCGGAAGACGCCCTCGCGGACCGCCTGGTCGAGGTCCTCGATGTTGATCCCGCGCTCGAACAGCAGGGAGGTGACCCGCGCGATGAGTCCGGTCTTGTCTCCTCCGACGACCGTGATTTCGGTCAGTTCGCGGGTCATGCGACGATCACCTCCGCGGGTTCGAGCGGCTGCATACACCCTCCCCAACAGCCGGAGGGGTTTGCCCCTTTCGCTCGGTGCCGTCCCTGCCTCCCGCACGAACGACCGCAACATATCCACGAATATGCGTATAAACGTCGTTCCAAAACGGTTTTTACACACGACTCCGCACCAACGGGTATGACCGCGTACACGGCGACGGTGACGGTCCGACTGAAGCGGGGCGTCCTCGACCCGGAGGCCGAGACGACCCAGCAGGCCCTCGAACGGCTCGGGTTCGAGCTGTCCGACCTCCGCTCGGCGGACCGCTTCGAGGTCGACCTCGACGCCGCCGACGCCGACGAGGCGGCCGACCGCGCCGGCGAGATGGCCGAGCGGCTGCTCGCGAACCCCACGATCCACGACTACGACGTGGCGGTCGCGGAGCGATGACGGTCGCCGTCTCCGGGACGACGCCGACCGTCACCGGCGCGACCGCCGGCGATGCGAGCGTCGCGGCCGCCCACGCGGGGTGGGCGGCGTGACGGTCGCCGTCGTCCAGTTCGGCGGCTCGAACTGCGACCGCGACGCCGTCCGCGCGCTCGACCACCTCGGCGTCGACGCCGAGCGCGTCTGGTACGACGACGGCCTCCCCGCCGACCCCGACGGGGTCGTCCTCCCCGGCGGGTTCTCCTACGGCGATTACCTCCGCGCCGGCGCGATGGCCGCCCGCGACCCGATCATGGAGGAGGTCCGCGCCGCCGCCGACGCCGGCGTCCCCGTGATCGGCATCTGTAACGGTGCGCAGATCGGCTCGGAGTCGGGGCTGACGCCCGGCGCGTTCACCACGAACGCCTCCGCGCGGTTCCAGTGCGAGCCGGTCCACCTGCGCGTCGAGCGCGCCGATACCCCCTGGACCGCCGCCTACGAGGAGGGACAGGTCATCGAGGTCCCCATCGCGCACGGCGAGGGGCGCTTCGAGATAAGCGAGGCGGCCCACGCCGACCTCGTCGCCGAGGACCGCGTCCTCTTCCGCTACTGCGACGCCGACGGGAACGTCACGGACGCCGCCAATCCGAACGGCTCGACCGACAACGTCGCCGGCGTCCTCGGCGAGCGCGAGACGGTCGCCGTGCTGATGCCCCACCCCGAGCGCGCCACGCTCCCGGACCTCGGCCGCAGCACCGACGGCGCCGGAATCCTGCGCGCGTTCGCCTGACCGGCCGCGACGACCGACCTTCTTCCCCCGACTTACCGCGCCCGCGCCGCCTCCCCGCTCGATTCGGTCTCGTGCGTCGGGCTCGACCCGGTCCCACTGGTCACCTCCCGCTCCAGTTCGCGCTCCAGCGCCTGCTCGAATTCCGCTTCCGTGAGATCGCCCTCCGCGTACCGTCGCTGAAGGCGCTCGACCGGATCCTCGTCGGGCTCGTTCTGCGTCGAGCCGTCGTCGGTCTCGTTCGCGAGCGCCCTGATTCCGACGACGCCCACGGCGAGCAGCGCCGCGACGGTGAGCAACGCGAGAAGCGGGAAGAGTAACATCCAGCCGCCCATCCCGCCCGCCATCCCCGAACCGGCCATGCCGCTCATCTGCGGTGCGACGGTGCCGAGAGCAGTCATGTGTTGTTATCACATTTCTATGAATAAATAGCTCCCGAACGTTCGCGGGTCGCGGGACCGCGGTCCGCCCCCGCGGTCGCCAGTCGAGACAACCGTTTGTCATATCCGAAAATAATATGAGTATATTTCTATAATACATTCTGTGAGATACCAATGTGTTCTCGCGGTGGCCGCGGTGGTCGTCCTCGCGGGCTGTGGCGGACTGGCCGGTGGCGACGAGGCCCCCGGAGCAGGGATCGAGACCGAGGGCGCCGCGAACGCGAGCGGCGTCGACACCGAACCCGAGGAAACCTTCCAAATCGACTCGTTCAACCCCACGTACCTGCTAGACTACAACGAGTCGCAGGCCGGGACCGTGCGGATCACGAACGTCGGAAGCGACGTCGACACCGGCACGGTGACAGTCACGTTCCGCGGCCGCGAACTGCTAAACGAGTCCGTCTCGCTGGAGCCCAACGAGTCCGTCGAGCGGTCGTTTCGCTCGGAGCCTCTCAGGCTGCCAGAGGGGGAGCACGAACTCGAAGCACGGATCGGCGATGAGAACGTGACGCGGAGCTTCTCGGTCGACGAACACCCGAGTCCGTACGGGAAGACGAACGTGAGCCTCTACGTCAACGACACGCGGGTCGACAGGAACATCACCGAAATCGTCCGGAACAGCACGGCTTTCTGGGAACGGAACGCCGAGGACACCGCCGGGTATCCGATCGAATTCCGATTCGTCGACAACAGGTCGGCGGCCGATCAAGCCCTCGTGTACCGAGACGTAACCGAATGTGGCGATATTACGAATCAGTCGCTCAACGGCTGTGCGAATCTCGCCACTGGGTACCGGGGGACAGTGTGGGGGTCCGTCCAGTACAACCTCTCGAATCCCGAACTCGAGTACACGACGACGCACGAACTTGGGCACATGCTCGGGCTCGACCACGACGATCCCCCGGATTACGTCATGAACATCAGCCGGATATCGTGGACCCCGAACACGACGAGGGTCGCGTTCCGCGACGCGGACGGCGGCGACCTCGACGCGCAGACGAAGCAGGAGGCCGTCGAGGCGCTCGACGAATTGACGCGGCGGGACGTCGACGCGATGTACGGGTTCCGCTGGCGGGAGGTTTCGAGCCCCGAGGAGGCCCACATCGTCATCGCCGGTAACGACAGCGTGTGTTCCCCGGGTTTCGAGAGCGCTGCCATCAACAACAGTAGCGTGCGTCCTTCGGACGCCGGGGGCGCGTCCTGTGTCGGGGAACTCGATTACGAGAATCAACTGACGATCGCGCTCGACGACCTCGACGCCGAAGTGGTCAGCTGGCACGTCGCACACCAGCTGGTGCCACTGACGTACCACGAAGCCCCGCCGGACCTCAAATCCGATACGGACCGTCGCGAGCGCGAGGACTGGCCCGGAAGTGTGTCTGACGACGACGCGACCGATGCGCTCGTCGGGGTGGCTCCCCCTCCGGCCCGCGCTTAGGTCCCCCTCTGGTGACAACAGCCCGTGCGAGACGCACGCCGTCGCCTCGGGATCCCACTCTCCGACTCCGTAGCGTTCCGACCGAGCCGTTTTCCCTGCCGACGCCGACCGTGACACTATGCGAGCGCGACACATCGACCACGTCAACCTTCGAATTCCCGAAGACGGCGCCGACGAGGCCCGCGAGTTCTACGGCGAGCAGCTCGGATTCGGCATCGAGGACGCGCTGTACGCGGCCGACGAGAAGCCGTTCTTCGACGTGCGGCTCTCGGCGACCGCCGTGATCCACCTCTGGCCGACCGACGAGTTCGAGGCGCCGACGAAGACGAACTACGACCACGTCGCGGTCGTCGTCGAGGAGTCGGCCGACGAGATCGAACGCGAGCTGGCGGACGCCGGCGTCGAGGTCGAGAAGAGCCTCGACTCGCCGCTCGGCGCGACCGGTGAAGCGGGCGCGGTGTACGTCAGGGACCCGTTCGGCTACCGGGTGGAACTGAAGTCGCGGGTGTGATAGCCCGGCGACGACGACCGATCGACCCTCGCCCCGAACCCGTTCGCCCCGCCGAGCAACCCTCGCCCCGACGCGGTCGTTTAAGACCCCCGAGCGACAGGGTCGCGTATGAGCGAACAGCAGCCGAGGTCCGACGACGACGAGCGGCGTCGTCGCCGGGCGGACGCGGACCGATTCGCCGGGAAGAAGGACGGAGACCTGCGCAGCCGCGAGGTGACGGAGGGGCCGGACAAGGCACCGCACCGCGCGATGTTCCGCGCGATGGGCTTCGACGACGAGGACCTCTCGTCGCCCATCGTCGGCGTCCCGAACCCCGCGGCCGACATCACGCCGTGTAACGTCCACCTCGACGACGTGGCCGACGCCGCGCTCGACGGCATCGACGCCGCGGGCGGGATGCCGATCGAGTTCGGAACGATCACCATTAGCGACGCAATCTCGATGGGGACGGAAGGGATGAAGGCGAGCCTCATCTCGCGGGAGGTCATCGCCGACTCCGTCGAGCTGGTCTCCTTCGGCGAGCGCATGGACGCGCTCGTGACCGTCGCGGGCTGCGACAAGAACCTCCCCGGGATGATGATGGCCGCGATCCGGACGGACCTGCCGAGCGTCTTCCTCTACGGCGGCTCGATCATGCCCGGGCAGCACGACGGCCGCGACGTGACGATCGTCCAGGTGTTCGAGGGCGTCGGCACGTACGCGCAGGGCGACATGGACGCCGACGAGCTCGACGACCTGGAACGCCACGCCTGCCCCGGCGCGGGCTCCTGCGGCGGGATGTTCACAGCGAACACCATGGCGTCGCTCTCGGAGGCGCTCGGGCTGGCGCCGCTCGGGTCGGCCTCGCCGCCCGCCGAGGACGAGGCGCGCTACGCGGTCGCCGAGCGCGCCGGCGAGCTGGCGATGGACTGTATCGAGAACGACCGCCGGCCCTCCGACATCCTCTCGCGGGAGTCGTTCGAGAACGCGATCGCGGCCCAGACCGCGATGGGCGGCTCGACGAACGCCGTCCTCCACCTGCTCGCCTTGGCGGGCGAGGCCGACGTGGACCTCTCGATCGAGGACTTCGACGAGATATCGCGGCGCACGCCGAAGATCGCGGACCTCCAGCCCGGCGGGACGCGCGTGATGAACGACCTCCACGAGATCGGCGGCGTGCCGGTCGTGCTCCGCCGCCTGCTGGAGGCGGACCTGCTCCACGGCGACGCGATGACGGTGACGGGCAACACCCTCGCCGAGGAGATCGCGGCGCTGGAGGAGCGCGGCGAGCTCCCGGGCGAGTCGGACATCGAGGCCGACTTCCTCTACCCCGTCGACGATCCGAAGGAGGAGGAGGGCGCGATCAAGATCCTCGACGGCAACCTCGCGCCGGACGGCTCGGTGCTGAAGGTGACCGGCGACGACGAGTTCTACCACGAAGGGCCGGCCCGCGTGTTCGAGAACGAGGAGGACGCGATGGAGTACGTCCAGTCCGGCGGGATCGAGTCCGGCGACGTGATCGTCATCCGCAACGAGGGCCCCCGCGGCGGCCCCGGGATGCGCGAGATGCTCGGCGTCACCGCCGCGGTCGTCGGCGCGGGCCACGAGGACGACGTGGCGCTGCTCACCGACGGCCGCTTCTCGGGCGGCACCCGCGGCCCGATGATCGGCCACGTCGCGCCCGAGGCCGCCGTCGGCGGCCCGATCGGCCTGATCGAGGACGGCGACCACGTCACCGTCGACATCCCCGAGCGCGACCTCACCGTCGACCTCTCCGACGAGGAGCTGGAGGCGCGCCGCGAGGCGTGGGACGCGCCCGAGCCGCCCTACGAGGGCGGCATCCTCGCGAAGTACGGCCGCGACTTCGCCTCGGCCGCCGACGGCGCGGTGACGAACCCGCGGCTCACGCGGGACTGATCGCGCCGCCGCCCACCGACCGCGCCGGGCCCTCCGTCAGCGGACGAGCACCACGGGCACCGGGGCGCGCTTGGAGACGGTCTCGGCGACGTTACCGACGAGGAACCGGCGCGTCGCACGCCCGCGGTCCGCGCCGTGGGCCCCGATCACGACCGTGTCGTACCCCTCCGCCCGGTCGACGATGTTCCGCGCCGGGTGGCCGACGCCGACGACCGTGTCGACCTCGCGGCCGCGGTCGGTCGCCAGTGCGCGGGCGCGCTCGAAGACGCCCTCCGCGCGCTCCGCGGCCGCCGCCTCGAAGTCGTCCGCGAGCGCGAGCGACGCGGCCTCGCCCATCATCATCGACGGCGCGCCGACGACGTGGACCACGGTGACGTCGGCGTCCGGGAAGTTCTCCAAGGCGTATTCGAGGGCCCGCTCGGCGTGGTCCGAGTCGTCCATCGGCACGAGGATGCGGTCTATCATACCCGATCTACGCCGCGCACCCTCCTAACTGCTCCCGTCAGCGCGGCGTCGTCAGGCGACTCCCGGCAAGAGGACGAAGAACGCGTACGCCAGCGCGGTCGACACCGACGGGCCGATAATCCACATCGAGACGTACTTCAGGACCGCCCGGGGGTTGAACAGGTCGCCCGCGTTCAACACCACCGCCGGCTCCGCCTCCCCGATCGGCGACGACTGCCGTCCCTCGGTGTCGCCGACGGTGATCGCGCCGGTGACGATCTCGTTGTCGCCGGTGTCGCGCGTGACCGCCTGCCGGACCGTGACCGGGCGCGTCGCCCGCCCCCAGCCGATGCCGACGATCGTCATCACCGTGCCCATGACGAGGCTGATCGGGATGCCGATCCACGAGAGGACCGTCGTGATCGTCGAGGCCGTGGTCATCACGAACAGCGCGGCGAGGAGCGGGATGTCGCTGAGCTCGCCGCCGACCGACTCCATCGTGCGGCGGGCGATCGTGAACCCGCCGAGCCCGATCGCGAGCGTCGCGAGCAGGATCGCGGTATCGTCGGGGAGGCCGCCGACGCCGCTGACGAGCGGCGCGGCGGCGTTCGGGACGTTGCTCGCACCGGCGCTGAACGCCATGTAACAGCCGATGACCAGGACGACGACCGTGCTGATCAGCTCCGAGTACGTCGTGTTGGGTCCGAGCGCGACCGTCGGCACGGCCCCGTCGCGGTCGAGTCTGAGCAGCGGGCCGGGCGACTTCTCGACGCGGACGCGCCGGTTCACGGCCGGGTAGACGTACCGACCGATGACGACGCCGATCCAGAAGCCGATGATCGGCGTCACGATCCACCAGGAGACGATCCGGGTGATCGTGGCGTAGTTGAGCGTGTCAGTCGCCAGCCCGAGCCCGGCGATGGCGCCCACGGTCGTCATCGAGGTCGGCACCGGGACGCCGAAGACGTTCGCGATGAGGATCCCGAGCCCGATGAAAAACAGGACGGCGACGCCGGCCGACAGCGAGAGTTCGGTCGTGATGATCCCGCCGCTGAGCGTGTCCATCACGTTCCGTCCCACCGTCCACCCGCCGAGGAACACGAACACCGTCATCAGCGCGGCCGCGGTCGTCTTCTTCAGGATGCCGGCGCCCACCGGCGGCCCCCACGCGATGCCGGTCGAGGAGCCGCCGATGTTGAAGCCGACGAACACCGAGGCGACGATACCGACAGCGAGCAGCGTCTCGACCATCTCCTGCCCCTACCGGCATCGGTGGCAAATACCTGTCGTCATCGGGAAAGCGGACGGCCGTGAGGCGGACGGCGAACCGCGAAAGAGAGGGACGAAGCGGACCCGCGGGAACCGGACTGCGGAGTCGAGCGGCGCGCTCCCGACCGGTGACGGAGCGCGGAGTGCGGCGCCGCTTACCGGCGCTCTCCCCCGTCGGTCCGGGCCGTCGTGACCGACTCGGCGCACCAGACGTTGCTCCGGCGACCCGCGCGGGACAGCTCCATCCGCACGACGGACCCGACCGGGAGGTCCGCGACCCGTTCGCGGGCGTCCTCGTCGGCGTAGTCGACGATGTGGAACGTCTCGTTGCGGGGATGGGCACGTACCGTGGTACATTCGTGATCGTTCTGTGCGGAAATGACGGTGTACGCGTTCGATTGTGACATCTTATCCCGTTATTGCTGGACACCTTACTTCAAGCCTCCGTATATTCACTACGGACGTGAGGGAAGTCGTAATATCGATATAAGGTCTTGAATTTCGACGGCGTTCGCCGAAGAGTGTCGATAATTCGCGGACGATCATTCCGATCACTTGATCACGAGTGACTCGGGCGACGACGGACCGTCGCGGGGGACGACCGGCGACTGACGAGGGCGGACCGCGAGCGCGCGGATCACCATACCTATCTCCGGCGACGGCGAAGGCCACCCATGGACCGAGGCGAGGGCCCGGAAGCCGAGACGACCGCCGAGGGCGTCGCGAGCGCGGCCGCGGAGACGGATCCGGACGCCGGCGGCGTGGCGCTGTTCGTCGACGGCCCGAACGTGCTGCGCGAGGAGTTCGACGTGGACTTAGACGACGTGCGACAGGCCGGCGAGGTGGAGGGGCCGCTGGTGACGACCCGACTGTACCTCGACGAGCACGCGACGCCGGGGCTGATCCAGGCCGCGGAGGCCCGCGGCTTCGAGGTCATCGTCACGAGCGGCGACGTGGACGTGAAGCTCGCGGTTGACGCCGCGCGGTTCGCGGCCGAGGGCCGGATGGAGACGCTCGCGATCGCCTCCCGCGACACGGACTTCAAGCCGGTCGTCGAGATCGCGAACGGCTACGGGATCCGGACGCTCGCCATCGCGCCCGGGGAGTTCGGCCGGTCGGACGCCCTCCGCAACGCGGCGAACGGCTCCGTGACCCTCGACGGCGACGAGGTCGACGCGACCGAGGCCGCGGACGATACGGGGAGCGAACCGACCTGGCACCGGTAGCGCCCGGGACTGATCGACGCCCGACTCACCGCCGCCGTTTCCACCGGATCCGTCCGAGCAACAGCGTCCCGATTCCCCCCGCGAGCCCCGCGGCGCCGACGAGGACGACGCCGGTCGCGACCCCGCCGTAGCGCGCGGCCGCCGCGTCGACGCCCACCCGTATCCAGCCGAGGTTCGGCACCGCGAACAGCGCCTTCCCGGCGATCCACTCGTCGGGGACGACGGGCGCGATGCCCGCGCTCTGGTCGTACAGCTCGTTCGCGTCGCCGTAGGTGACGTACCCGTCGTACGGCGCCGGGCACGTGGCCAGCTCCGCGCAGTCAGCGGCGAGGAGCGCCGGGTCGGCCCGCTCCGTCCAGTCCTCGCCGGCGTCGACCGCGAACGCCAACCGGTGGAACACCGGTCTCCCGTCCGCCCCCGGGACGGTGTAGACGACGACGTCGCCCGTCTCGCCGAGCCGCGCCGGCGCGTTCGGGTCGGCGGCGGTCGAGAGGTCGCCCCACGGCGCCCGGTCGGCCGCCGTCACGACGACGAGGTCGCCGCGCTCGACCCCGGGCGCCATGCTGCCGCTCTCGACCGCGACGAACGGCGGCCAGGTCCCGACGAGCGCGAACAGGAGGACCGCGGCGACGACCACGGCGACCGCGGGGGCGAGCGGACCGGGCCGGTCGGGGCGACGGCTGCTCACGCCGGAGTGAGGGGCCGGCGACCGCTTGAGGCTGTCGGCCGAGTCGACGACGGGCGCGACCGCGGCGGGGGGCGCCGCCGACGCGGACCGCCGATGTCACAAAGCCTTAGGTTCGTCCCGGAGAGGTGCGGGTATGACCGATCGCCTCCCTCCGCTCCACGAAGCCCACGACGAGCGCGGCGCCAAGTTCACCGACTTCGGCGGCTGGCAGATGCCCGTCGAGTTCGACTCGATCCGGACCGAACACGCCGCGGTCCGCGAGTCGGTCGGCGTCTTCGACGTGTCGCACATGGGCGAGATCGAGGTGTCCGGCCCGGACGCGACGGAGCTGCTGAACCGACTCACCACGAACGACGTGCGCGCGCTCGACCCCGGCGACTCGCAGTACGCCGCCATCACGGACGACGAGGGCGTGATGCTCGACGACACGGTCGTCTACCGGCTCCCCGACGGGACCGCAGCCGGCGAGGCGGCCGCGTCGCTCGCGGACCTCGACGCGACCCACGACGGCGACCTCGACGCCCCGAGCGGCGACCCCGCGTACCTCTTCGTGCCGAACGCCGGCCACGACGGGCAGATGTACGACCGCTGGACCGCGCACCGCGACGAGTGGGGCCTCGACGCGACCGTCGCGAACGCCACCGACGACTGGGCGATGCTCGCAGTTCAGGGCCCCGACGCGGCCGACGCGCTCGACGAGGCGACGCCGCGGGACCGGGTCGTCGGCCTCTCGAAGTTCGAGGCGGCGGTCGCGGCGGTGGCCGGCACGGAGTGCTGGGTCGCGCGCACCGGCTACACCGGCGAGGACGGCTTCGAAGTGATGTGTCCGGCCGACGCCGCCGAGTCCGTCTGGGCGGCGTTCGTCGACGGGCCGCTGGAGGCCCAGCCCTGCGGGCTCGGCGCCCGCGACACGCTCCGCACCGAGATGGGCTACCTGCTGTCCGGACAGGACTTCGACCCGGAGAGCGAGCCCCGGACGCCGTACGAGGCTCGGATCGGCTTCGTCGTCAAGCTCGACACGGAGTTCGTCGGGCGCGACGCCTTGGAGGCCCAGCAGGAGGAGGGAGTCGACGAGAAGTTCGTCGGCGTCCGCCTCCGCGAGCGCGGCGTCCCCCGGAACGGGTACGCCGTCACCGACGGCGACCTCACCCGCGTCGGGAAGCTCACCTCCGGGACGATGAGCCCGACGCTCGACGAGCCCATCGGCTTGGGCTACCTCCACGAGTCGTACGCCGACGCCGGCACCGAAGTGAGCGTCGTCGTGCGCGGCGACGAGAAGCGCGCCGAGGTCGTGATCCCGCCGTTCCTCGACCGCTGAACCTCCCCCGCGACCGCGCAGCAGTCGGCGACTACTCCCCGACCGGGTCCTTCCGCTTTTCGACGACCTCGACGTCCGAAATCCGCGTGTCGGGATACCCGCCGTCGGCGTCCTTCTCGGCGGCCTTCACCATGTCCCAGACGGTGTTGAGGCCGGTCGTGACGCCCTCCAGCGCCTCCATCTCGCAGCCCGTCTTGCCGGTGGTCTCGACCGCGACGGTGAGTTCGATCCGGTCGTCGCCGACCGCGAACTCGGTGTCGACGTTCGTGATCGGGATCTGGTGGCACATCGGGATCGTCTCCCAGGTGTGTTTCACGGCCTGAACCGCGCCGATACGGGCGGTCGCGAGCACGTCGCCCTTCTCGACCGCGTCGGCCTCGACCGCGTGGATCGTCTCCGGGGTCAGCCGGATCTCGCCGCAGGCGACCGCGCGGCGCCTGCTGTCGGGCTTCGCGCCCACGTCGACCATCTGGACGTCGCCCGCGTCGTCGGTGTGGGTCAGCGCGTCCGCGCCGGCGGGGTCCGCGCTCGCTCCGTCGCCCGCCGCGCCGTCGCCGGGTCCGTCGTCACTCATTACGCATCGCCTCCGGCAGCCGGTCGGGTAAGTCCGTCGCCACCAGGCCGGCGCCGTTCGCGTCGGCCGCTGCGTCCCCGGCGCGCCCGACGACGTACGCGCCGACCGCGGCCGCTCGGAACGGGTCCGCGACGGCCGCGAGCGCGCCGACCGTCCCCGCAAGCACGTCGCCGGTCCCGCCGACGGTCATCCCGGGGTTGCCGGTGCGGTTCAGCCGCAGGTCGTCGGCGTCGGCGATCACGTCGACCGCGCCCTTCACGAGCAGGACGTGGGCGAGGTCGGCGGCGAACTCCCGGACCAGTTCGGCTCGCTCGTCGGAGTCGGCCGCCGTCTCGCCGCCCATGTCGACCAGTTCGCCCTGATGCGGGGTACAGATCAGGTCGGCGTCCGTGTCGACCTCGGGGACGACCCGGAGCGCGTCGGCGTCGACGACCGCCCGCCCGTCGTAGGCCGTCAGGAACTCGCGGACGAACTCGCGGGTCCCGTCGCCGTCACCCAGTCCGGGACCGAGGACGACGGCGTCGTTCTCGGCCGCGAGCGACGCGACCCGGTCCGCGTGCGCCGGGCCGACCCGGTCGCCGGGGAGCGGCCGGACGATGAGGTTCGGCGAGAAGCCCTGGACCGCGTCCGCGACCGATTCCGGACACGCCACCCGCACGAGGTCCGCGCCCGCGCGGAGGGCGGCGAGCGCGGACAGCGTCGGCGCGCCGGTGTACGGGCCGCCGCCGACCACCAGCACCTCGCCGTTGTCGCCCTTGTGGGAGTCGGGGTCGCGGTCGAGGCCGAGGAGGTCCCCCGGGCCCGTGTACCGCTCCGCGGCGGCCGGGATCCCGATGTCGGCGACCGTGACCGCGGCGTCGAGCGCGGCCAGCCCGGGCTTCTCGTCGTGGAACGTCACCACGCGGTCGGCGTCGACGGCGACCGCGTCCGGTCCTCCCGTCGGGTCGCCCGTGTCGGCGTCGATCCCGGAGGGCACGTCGACCGCGATCACCGTCGCGTCGCTCGCGTTGATCGCGGCGGCCGCGGTCCGCTCCGGTTCGCGGAGCCCGCCGGATATCCCGGACCCGAGCATCGCGTCGACGATCACGTCGGGGTCGTCGCCGTCGGGCGCACCGAGGTCGAGATCGCGCGAGTCGGTTACCGTCTCCCGAGGAATCTCCGCGTTCTCGAGCGCCGCCCAGTTTTCCCGCGCGATGTCGGTCCGGATCGTCTCGGTGCGGCCGAGCAGGTGGACCCGGACGGCGTACCCCTTCAGGAACCGCGCCGCGACGAGGGCGTCGCCGCCGTTGTTCCCGCGGCCGCAGACGAGCGCGACGGTCGCGCCCGGGTCCGCGACGGCCCGCACCTCGCGGGCGACCGCGTTGCCGGACGACTCCATCAGCTGCTTGCGCGGCACGCCGAGCGCCGCCGCGTTGGCGTCGACGGCCGCCATGCGATCGGTCGGTATCATGGTCGGCGGTTCGGGCGCCCGGGGATTAAGCGAGTGGGGTCCGGCGGGGCGGGTCCGGCGGGCGGGCCCGGGGTGTTCGCCCGCGTCGCCCGCCCAGCCGAGTCGGCTCGGGAAATGAAAATGTTGAAGCGGTCCGGTAGTGAAGTCGGCGAATGACCGTGGTACTCGCAGTAGCCGTCGGCGCGGACGACGAGCCGAGCCCCGCCCCGACCGGCGCGTCCCCCGCCGGTCGGCCCCTCCGCGGCGGTTCCGGCCGCCGGCAACCCCCCAACCGTCAGACGCGACCATGAACATCGGCTTCTTCACCGACAGCTACTTCCCCGGTATCGACGGCGTCACCTACACCATCCAGTCGTGGCGCGACCGGCTCGAATCCCGGGGACACGACGTCTACGTGGTGTATCCGGAGAGCAGCCACGAGCCGGACGACCACGAGATTCCGGTGCCGTCGCTGCCGAACCCCTTCTACCGTCAGTACCGCCTCCCCACGTTCCGCCGCCTGTCGTCGCTCCCCGACCTCGACGTGGTCCACTGCCACGGCCCGGCGTCGACCGGGCTGATGGGCCTCCGGTACGCGAAGCGGTACGGCGCGACCTCCGTGTACACGCACCACACCCCCGTCGAGGACTACTTCGTCCAGGGGCTCAAGTCGGAGCGGCTCGCCTCGCTCGTCGGGCGGGCGTACGTCGCCTACGAGAACCGCTTCCTCAACGCGTTCGACTGCGTCACGGCCTCCACCTCGCGGATCCGACGGGACGTGGAGCCGTACCGGCTCCCGGTCGGGATCGAGATGGACCGGTTCCGGCCGCGAGAGAACGCCCGCGTGACCGCGACGGCGACCGACGGCGGGCCGACGGCCGTCGACGCGCCGGTCGTCGGGTACAGCGGCCGGATGACCCGCAAGAAGAACGTCGACGAGATCCTCCGGCTCGCGGACCGGCTGCCCGAGGTGCGGTTCGAACTCGTCGGCGAGGGGCCGGTCCGCGCGGATCTGGAGGCCGACGCGCCGGGGAACGTCCGGTTCCACGACTTCCTGCCGCGCGAGGATCTCCCCGACTTCTACGCCGCCCTCGACGTGTTCGTCACGGCGTCGACCTGCGACACGCTCGGGCTCTCGACGCTGGAGGCGAACGCCTGCGGCACGCCGGTCGCCGCCGCGGACGTGGCGCCGTTCGACGAGACGATCGGCCCCGAGAACGGGGCGCGCTTCGCATTCGGCGACCTCGACGACATGGAACGCGCGGTCCGCGACTGCCTCGACGGCGACCGGGACACCCGCGACGCGGTCGAGCGGTTCTCCGTGGAACAGACCGTCGACGAGCTCGAATCGATATACGGGGTGACGGCGTAGATGGGCGCGGACAACGTCGACGCCTTCCAGCGGTTCGTCTTCTCGGTGCCGCCCCTCCGGATCCAGGCGGCCGCGCTCGTCGTGCTCAGCGCCGTCTACGGGGTGGGCACGTTCGGGGGCATCTGGCTCTTCACGCCGTTCGCGCCGGACCCGTCTCGGATCGTCCCCGTCGCCGCCCTCATCTTCCTGATCCCGTTCGTGGTCGCGGCCGAGCTGTTCCCTCGCGTGCTCGACGGCTATCCGCGGTCGTGGAGCTACTTCCTCGCGCTCACCTCGCAGTTCGTCCTGTTCGTCTACGCGCTGGTTCTCTCCGGGGCGGACAACGTCGGGAACGCCTGGAGCATCATCTGGCTCAGCTTCATCACGCTGTACCTGATCAACATCCTGGTGCTCGTCGTCTCGACGGGGATCGACCGCTCCGACCGGATCCTGCTCGTCTCGCTCGCCGAGCCGGCGGCGCTCATCGCCGCCTTCTACGCGCTGGGCGGGAGCGAGCTCGGCTTCTCGACGTACCGGCACGTGTTCGCGTTCGCCTCGCTGCTCATCGCGGCGGGCTTCCTCGTGCTGGTCCTCGTCGTCGTCGACTACCTGATCAAGAGCAACACCGACGTCTCCGCGTTCGCGCTCACCTCCGGCCTCCTCCGGAACGACCGCGAGTCGCTCGACCTGGGGGTCGAGGCCCGCCCGGCCGTCGAGACGTTCGCCGTCGACAACGGGAGCCGGCTCACGGTGGCGGCCCCGTGGGTCCACCCCGGTCCGCTCGGCGGGTTCGGCGGCGGCCAGCTGAGCGGGAACCTGATCGAGGCGCTGAACGAGGGGCGCGGGGTCGACGGGACGGAACGCGCCGCGGCCCCGGCCGCGACCGACGGCGGCGCCGCGGCCGAGGACGCGGCCGGCTTCTTCTTCCACGTCCCGTGTACGCACAAGGAGGACCTCTCGAACCCCGCGGACGCGGAGCGGATCCTCGACGCGGTCGCGGACCCGGACCGGACCGAGCGCGTCTCGCGGCTCGTGACCGAGTCGTACGGCGAGCGGGACGGCTACGCGGACGTGCGGTTCCACGGCCGCCGGATCGGGGACAAGGAGGTAATCGTCCTCCACGGCGAGGGGATCGACGACTACGACACGGGCGTGTTCATGCGCGACGTCGACCACGACGAGGTGCTGTTGATCGACCAGCACCGACACGACATCCAGAACGGCCCCGACGTGGAGATCCAGTACGGCTCCGCGACGGCCGACCGCCTGAAGCGCGCGTTCGACGACTTCCGCGACCGGCTCGCTGACGCCGACCTCGTCGAGGACTACGCCGCCGGGTTCTCCGTGACGCGGACCGGCCAGGACGCGCTGGCGATGGTCGAGCGCGTCGACGGCCAGGAGGTCCTCTGGATCGGCGTCGACACCAACGGGCTCACCCCCGACGTGCGGGCGACCGCCGACGAGTACCGCGCGGAGTTCGACGCGGTGATCCCCTTCTCGACGGACACCCACGCGTCGATCCACGAGCTGGCGAACATGCGCGAGTCCGACATCGACGCCATCGAGGGCGCGGTCGACCGCGCCGTCGACGACGTCGCGCCCGCGACGGTCGGGTTCGAGAGCAACCGGACCGAGCCGGTGAAGCTCCTGAAGAACGACTACAACGGGCTCGTGTTCAGCGTCAACATCCTCATCCGCCTCACGCTCATCTCGCTGGTGATCCTGTACGCGCTGCTCGTGCTGTGGCTGTTCTTCTGAGCGGCGCGGCTTCGCGGGGGTCGGCGTGACTCGCCGCGCCGGCGCGGCGCTCGCTCTCAGTTCACCTGCCCGGAGAGCTCGGCGCCGGCCTTGAACTTGACCTCGTTCTTCGCCGCGCTCTCGGTCCGCTTGCCGGTCTGCGGGTTCCGCCCCGTCCTGGCGCTCCGCTTCGAGATGCTGAACGAGCCGAACGCCTCGCTCACCACGACCGTTCCCCCGCTCTGAAGGCCGTCGGCCGTCACGGTGACGAGCGCGTCCAGCAGCCGCGCCGCCTCGCGCGCCGCGAGCCCCTGGTCGGAGCTGCGCCCGGTGTCGCTCGCGACGGACTCGGCGTCGATCCGCACGTCGGCGTCGCGACACTTGGCGCTCGCCACGTCGCCGCGGCCGGGGTTGAGATCGAGCGCGGCCGCGAACGCCGGACACGGGTCGAACGTCACCGGCGAGCCGTCGCCGCCTCGGTCCGACCGCGGGTTTCGCCCGGTCCGAGCGCTGCGCTTCGAGATACTGAACCGCCCGAAGTCCTCGACCCGGGCGCTGTCTCCCCGCCGTAACGCGGCGGTGACCGCGCCGGTGATCGCGTCGAGCCCGCGGGCCGCGTCCCGCGGCGAGAGGCCGCTCTCGACCGCGATCGCTTCGACCAACTCTGGTCGCTTCGACGCCGCCACCCCGCCGCCGCCCGCCGCGACGCCGAGTCCGAGCGCGGCCGAGACGAGCGCCCCGCGCCGCAGGACGGTGCGCCGATCGATGCCGTTTTCCGTTGTTTTCCTCCCGTTCATGCCACTTATACGCCCTTTCAGGAGATA
Source organism: Halorubrum sp. SS7 (assembly GCF_005435055.1). Taxonomy (NCBI): domain Archaea; kingdom Methanobacteriati; phylum Methanobacteriota; class Halobacteria; order Halobacteriales; family Haloferacaceae; genus Halorubrum; species Halorubrum sp. SS7. The sequence continues at coordinate 307,673 of NZ_SGXV01000003.1, read as the reverse complement.
ATGGTATCTGAGGGATCGGCCGGATCGTATCCGCGGCCTCGTGGACGGCCGTCTCCGCGTCCCCGCGAGCGAAAGTCAGCGGCGGCGATACGCTCGGGAGCGCGGCGTACGCGCTCGGCGCGTCGCTGCGGGGGCGAGGTGAGCGGTCCTGACGCGGTGCGCTACTCGAACGCCTTCACGCCCAGCGCGGACGCGGAGGCGCCCCCGATCACCATCGGCACCCAGTAGACGGCGCCGCGGAAGACGAGGACTGCGGCGGTGATCGCGGAGGCGGCGACGCCGGTCGTCGGGACGAGCAGGCCGACGAGCGCGGCCTCGATGCCGCCCAGCCCGCCGGGGAGCGGTGTCGCGCCCGCGACGTACGACAGCGGGACGACGAAGACCGGGATCACCGGCGAGATCGGGTGGCCGACCGCGGCGAACGCGGCGGTGAGCGCGGCGGCCTGGAAGAGCCAGCCGAGCAGCGAGAGCGCGACGATCCCGAGGAGGCGCGGCCGGTCGGTGCCGACGCGCTCGATGTCGGCGAAGAAGTTGCCGAGCCGGTCGGCGAGGCCGGCCTCTATCGTCTCGGCGTCGAAGCGGTCGAAGCGCCCGAGGAACGGGCCGACGGCGCCCGGGACGCGGTCGACGACCGCGACGCGGTAGCGCCAGACGAACGCGATGGCCGAGACGATGGCGGCGATCAGCGCGACCGCGCTCGCGACGGCGAACCCGACGCGGTCGCCGACCGCCGTGGTGGCCGCGTACGACCCGACGCCGAGGAACACGAGCGAGACGGAGGGGACGACGTTGAGCACGTCGACGCTCGCGATGCCGACGAGCCCCGTCTCGTACCGCGCCTCGCCCACCTTCGAGATGAGCGCCGCGGCGACCGGCTCGCCGCCCGCCTGGCCGAACGGGGTGACGTTGTTCGCGAAGGCGGCGCCGCTGTACACGAGGAACGCGGTCCGGACGGACATCTCGACGTCGAGGGCGCCCAGCACGGCGCGGAGCATGAGGCTCCAGGCCGCGAGCCAGCAGAGCCCGAGGCCGAGCGTCACGGCGACGAGGCCCGGGTCGGCGGCCGCGAGCGCGTCGACGATGCGGTCGACGCCGACGACGACGAAAAGCACCGCGAGGAGGAGGACGGCGCCGCCCGCACCGAGGATGAGCGCGCGCCGTTGTGGGCCGTCCATAGACTGGGTGGGGCGGTAGCGAACTTGAAACGTCTGCTTCGCGCCCGCCGGCGCGTGGCGTCTCTGAGCCCCGGCCACGCTCGCGGACCGCCGGTCCGGGGGCGAGAATGAGAATACATACGTACCGCCGGGCCGACGGCCCACCTAATGGAAGATCAGCGGTTCCTCGAGTCGGAGTGGGATTACTGTCTGGTGCTCGACGCGTGCCGGTACGACGTGTTCGCGGACGTGTACGACGAGTACCTCGACGGCACGCTCGAGAAGCGGCGCAGCGTCGGCTCGTCGACGCCCGAGTGGGCCTACCGCACGTTCACCGACGACCACGACATCGCGTACTTCTCCGGGAACCCCTTCATCAACGACCTGGGGATCCCGCTGAACGAGCTGAAGTGGGGCGCCAGCTGCGACTACGAGTGGACCGCCTCCGAGCACATCAGCGACATCCACGACGTGTGGAAGACCGACTGGGACGACGACCTCGGCACCGTCCCGCCGGAGGGGCTCGCTGACGCGTTCCACCGCAACCAAGACGCCGTCGAGCGCGCCGACCGCACCGTACTCCACTACATGCAGCCGCACGCGCCCTACCTCTCGCGCGGGAAGGGGCAGAAGCTCAAGCAGATCCAGAAGGGGATCAGAGAGCAGGGGGAAGCGGAGGAAAACGATGGGAGCGAGGACGACGGCGGGCTGCTCTCCTCGCTCAGCGACTCCGTCCGGCCGAAGATCGAGAGCCGGCTCGACGACAGCGAGTTCGCCCAGAAGGCGGGCCTGTGGCTCGAACTCGACCCGAAGGACCTCGTCAAGGACGGCACGCGCGTGACCGCGCTGTCGATGTACGAGGAGAACCTCCGGATCGCCTTAGAGAGCGTCTCGGAGCTCGTCGACGAGCTCGACGGCGACGTGGTCGTCACCGCCGACCACGGCGAGGCGTTCGGCGAGGAGGGCGTCTGGGAGCACCACATCGAGACGTACATCCCCGCGCTGATGGAGGTCCCGTGGCTGGAAGTCGAGTGAGCGACGGGGGTGGGGCCCGAGACGCGACCGCCGCGCGGCCGCGACCGTCGATCCGCCGATGAAGGTCAGCCACTACTTCGAGTTCGCGGAGCACGTCACCGGCGGCGTGGCGGCCTCGGTCGACCACCAGCGCAAGATGTTCGACCGGGTCGGCATCGACTACACGACGGAGCCGACGCTCGACGCCGACGTGCTCCACCTCAACCTGATGGGCCCGCGCTCGGTCTGGTACGCGCGCCGCGCCCGGAAGGCGGGCGTCCCCGTCGTCGCGCACACCCACGTCACCGCGGAGGACTTCGGCGACAGCTTCCGGTTCACGAACGCGCTCGCGCGGCCGCTGAGGCCGTACCTCCGGCGCGCGTACGGGCTCGCCGACCGGCTGATCTGCCCCTCCGAGTACAACCGAGCGGTGATCGAGGAGTACACCGACGCGCCGACGACCGTCGTCTCCAACGGCGTCGACCGCGGGAAGCTCGACGGGTTCGAGTCGCTTGAGGCCGAGTACCGCGACCGCTACGACCTGGACCCGCCGACGGTGTTCATGGTCGGCCACGTGATCAAGCGGAAGGGGTTAGAGACGTTCGTCGAGACGGCCCACCGGATGCCGGACGTCGACTTCGTCTGGTTCGGCCCCATCGACCGGTCGCTGAAGGGCCGCGAGACGAAGCGGCTCGTCGACGAGGCGCCCAGGAACTGTACGTTCACGGGGTTCGTCGACGACATCCGCGGCGCGTACGCCGCGGGCGACGTGTTCTGTTTCCCGACCCACGAGGAGAACGAGGGGATCGCGCTGCTGGAGGCGATGTCCGCCGGCAAGCCGCTCGTCGTGCGCGACATCGAGACGTTCTCGTGGCTGGACGACGGCGAGGAGTGCCTGAAGGTCGGCGACGCGGACGACGGGGCGCACGCCGCGGCCGACGCTCGCGGGGACAACGTCGAGGGGTTCGTCGAGGCCATCGACGCGCTCCGCGACGCCGACCGCCGGGCGGAACTCGGCGCGCGGGCCGCCGAGCGAAGCGAGGCCTTCTCGCTCGACGCGATCGCCGACCGCTACCGATCGCTGTACGCGGATCTGGTGTAAGCGGCCGCGAAGGGAACGGAATCGACCGTTCCCGGAAAATTGCGAAAACCGCAGTTGGTATGTCCGCCCGACGATTCCGTAGGGCCAAATGACTCGAGTGAGCGTTATCGGCTGCGGGAACATGGGGGGTGCCCTGCTCAGGGGGCTCGCCCGCGTTGATGGGTACCACCTGACGGCGATCGACCTCGATCCCGAGGCGCTCGCCGCGATCGAGGACGCCGTCGACGGGACGACCGAGGACGTGGCGGCGGCGCGCGACGCCGACATCGTCGTCCTCGCGGTGAAGCCGGACGTGGCGCCCGCGGTCCTCGACGACCTCGACCTCCGCGGGGACCAGCAGCTGGTGACGCTGGCGGCGGGGCTCCCCCGCGAGTTCGTCGCGGCGCGCACCGACGCCTCCGTCGTCCGGATCATGCCCAACCTCGCGGCGGAGACGGGGAACATGGCCGCGGCCGCGACGCACGAGGGGCTCACCGACGAGGTCCGCGCGATGCTCGACGCGGTCGGCGAGTTCGTCGAGGTCGACGAGTCGCTGATGCACGTCTCGACGGCGGTCAACGGCAGCGGTCCCGCGTTCGCGTTCTACCTGATCGACGCGATGAAGCAGGGCGGGATCGACAGCGGGCTCGACCCCGAACAGGCGGAGACGCTGGCCGCTCAGACCTTCAAGGGCGCGGCCGAGACGGTGCTGCGCGACGACCGCAGCGTCGACGAGCTCATCGACGCGGTCTGCTCGCCGAACGGCACGACGATAGAGGGGATGGACGTGCTGTGGGACAGCGAGGCCGACGCGGCGGTCGAGGACGCGGTCGCGGCCGCCGAGCGCCGGTCCCGGGAGCTCGCCGAGGCGTTCGACGATGGCTGAGGACGCGAGCGTGGAGCGGGTCGGCGCGACCGACGCCGACCGCGTCGCGGCCGCGCGACGGGAGGCCGCCGCGGCCGACCGCGTGATCGTCAAGGCCGGAACGAACTCCCTGACCGACGACGACTCGCGGCTGGACCGGGTGAAGCTGGACAAGCTGGTCGCGGACGTGATGGACCTCCGCGAGCGCGGCACCGAGGTCGTGCTGGTCTCCTCCGGGGCGGTCGGCGCCGGGACGGGGCGGCTCGACACGGGGCCCGAGTCGCGGGACGGCGTCGAGTCCATCGCGGAGAGCCAGGCGCTCTCGACCGTGGGCCAGGGCCTGCTGATGCGTCACTACACGCAGAGCTTCGAGCGGTTCGACCAGGACGTGGCGCAGATCCTCGTGACCGGGACCGACCTCGACGCGCCGGAGCGGTTCGACAACTTCACGAACACCGTCGAGACGCTGCTGTCGTGGGGCGTCGTCCCCGTCGTCAACGAGAACGACGCGGTCGCGACCGACGAGCTCCGGATCGGCGACAACGACATGCTGTCGGCGTCGATCGCGATCGGGCTCGACGCCGACCTCCTCGTGACGCTCACCGACGTGGACGGCGTCTACACCGGGAACCCGAAGCGCGACGGCGACGCGGAGCTGATCGAGGCCGTCGACGACGGCTACGAGCGGCTGCGGGAGATCGTCGGCGACGGCACGGAGACCGACTTCGGCGGCATCCGCACGAAGGTGGAGGGCGCCCACGACGTGAGCCGCCACGGGATCCCCGCGATCATCGCCGGGTCGGCCGAGCGCGACGTGTTAGCGCGGATCGCAGCGGGTAAGCCGACGGGCACGCTATTCGTGCCGGAGACGGGTGACGACGATGAGTGAGAGCCACACCACAGACGTGGAAGCGGACACCGACGAACTGGCCCGGCGGGCCGAGCGCGCCGCGCTGCGGCTCGCGAACGCCGACGAGGCGACCCGCGACGAGGCGCTCCGGTCGATAGCCGACGCGATCCGCGAGCGCGAATCGGAGATACTGGAGGCGAACGCGGTCGACGTGGAGGCGGCCGAGGCGATGCTCGCGGACGGCGAGTACACGCAGGCGCTGGTCGACCGCCTGAAGCTCGACGCGACGAAGGTCGAGGAGATCGCGTCGATGGTCGAGTCGGTCGCCGAACAGGACGACCCGCTCGGCGAGACGCTCGCGGCGCGCGAGCTCGACGAGGACCTCGAACTGTACCGTGTCGCGGTGCCGATCGGAGTCGTCGCGACGGTGTTCGAGTCGCGGCCCGACGCCCTGGTTCAGATCGCCGCGCTCGCGTTAAAGTCCGGGAACGCGGTCGTCCTCAAGGGCGGCAGCGAGGCCAGCGAGTCGAACCGCGTCCTCCACGAGACGATCATCGAGGCCACCCCCGACCTCCCCGACGGGTGGGCGGCCCACGTCGAGGCCCACGAGGAGGTCGACCGCCTCCTCGAACTCGACGACCGGGTCGACCTCGTGATGCCGCGCGGCTCCTCGGAGTTCGTCTCGTACATCCAGGAGAACACGCAGATCCCCGTGCTCGGTCACACCGAGGGTATCTGTCACGTGTACGTCGACGCCGACGCCGACCTGGAGATGGCGGAGGACGTTGCCTTCGACGCGAAGGTCCAGTACCCCGCCGTCTGTAACGCGGTCGAGACGCTGCTCGTCCACGAGGCAGTCGCCGACGCGTTCCTCCCGGACCTCGTCGCGCGCTACGAGGACGCCGGCGTGGAACTGCGCGGCGACGAGCGCACGCGCGAGGTCGTCGACGTCGACCCCGCGGCCGCCGACGACTGGGACACCGAGTACGGCGACCTCGAACTGTCGATCAAGGTCGTCGACGACGCCTACGACGCGATCGACCACGTCAACGACCACGGCTCGAAACACACGGAGTCGATCCTGACCGAGGACGCCGAGACGGCCGAGACGTTCATGACCGGCGTCGACGCCGCGAGCGTCTTCCACAACGCCTCGACCCGCTTCGCGGACGGCTACCGCTACGGCCTCGGCGCGGAGGTCGGCATCTCCACGGGGAAGATCCACGCCCGGGGTCCGGTCGGGCTTGAGGGGCTCACGACGTACAAGTACTACCTCGAAGGCGACGGCCATCTCGTCGCGAGCTACAGCGGCGAGGACGCGGTCCCGTTCACGCACCGCGAACTCGACGGCGCCGAGTGGACCCCCGGTCGCCTGTCGACGGAGTGACTCGCGAGTCGCGCTGACTCGCCTTCTCGTTTCGACTCACCCCCGGTAGACCGCGTCTCGCTTCTATTTTCCCGGGTTTCGCGGATCGAACTCGCTCGCGCGGTGCGCGGCAATTTTGTATAGCGGTATGCGATTTATTTGTGGCGTCCGCGACAGAAATCCGTCGTCGCTGTTCCGACACAACTGTCCGCGATCCGGCGAACTCCGGAATAATTACCCCCGCCGCTTCCGCATCGCCGTCCATGGTCGACTCCGACTGGGGCGACTGGCTGCCGCGCGCGGTCGCGGACGCCGACCCCGACACGGTGGCGCTGTGGTACCTGGGCTGTAACGGCTTCGCGATCAAGGGGAGCGAGGGGACGGTCCTCTGGATCGACCCCTACGTCGGCACGGGCGACCCGCCGCGGACGATTCGGATGATTCCGGTCCCGTTCGACCCCGCCGACGTCGAGGTCGCTGACGCGGTGCTTGCGACCCACGAGCACACGGACCACGTTCACGGGCCCTCGCAGGCGCCGATCCTGGAGAACACCGACGCGGACCTCGTGGCGCCCGACGACTCGCTCGCGGTCGCGCGCGAGGAGGAGCGGTGGACCGAGGAGTACGACGTGAGCGAGGCGGCGTTCACCGAGGTCACCGAGGGCGACGAACTGCGCGTCGGCGAGTTCACCGTTCACGTCGTCGAAACGCACGACGCGGACGCCACGCACCCGGTCGGCTACGTGATCGAACACGACGCGGGGACGGTGTTCCACGCCGGCGACAGCAAGCCCTCGCCGTCGTTCACGGGGCTCGCGGAGCGGTTCGACATCGACCTCGGAATCCTGGCGTTCGGTTCCGAGGGCACGATACCCGACAAGGAGACGGGGGAGCCGGTTCGGACGAAGTGGTACAGCGACGAGAACGAGGTCGCGACGGCGGCGAACGATCTCGGCCTCGACCGCCTGGTGCCGACCCACTGGGATATGTGGAAGGGGCTGACCGCCGACCCGACCGCGCTCCACGACCACGTGCGGAGCTACGAGTCGCCGGACCGGCTGGAGATAGTCGAGATCGGCGACCGGATCGACCTGTAAACGGGAGTCGAGCGGCCGTTTTCTCGACGTTTCGGTTATCAACCACGAAACGCGGCCCGTGGAATTTAAGCCCTTGCTCCGGGACGTGCGGGTATGAGCGAACGGACGGCGGAGGCGGCCACGACCGTCGACGAGGACGGCATCCGCGTCGAGAAATCCTTCACTGACGACGCGTTCCCCGTGCCTGCGGTGATGTACACCCTCTCTTCGCACCGCGAGGACCCCGTACGGGTGCGCATCGTCGACCGGATCCCGGAGTCGTTCCCGATGGACCGGGTCGGGTTCCACCCGGAGTACGAAAGCGAGAACTGGACGGCGTACAAGGACCACCGCGTGGAGTTCGAACGGGTGATAGACCCGGACGAGACCGTCGAGACGGTGTTCGGGATCCGCGACGAGGACCCCGACCTCGACGGGTTCCTCGGCACGCCGGTGATCGAACACGTCCCCGTCGGCGAGGAGATAGAGGACGTTCTCGGCGCCGGCGACACGGACGCGGTCCGCGAGGTGCTCTCCGGCGACCGCGCGACGCTCCCGGGAATGGCGGAGGACGACGAGCTGCTCCCGGACGACCCGGCCGAGGAACCCGCAGACGAGCCCGCATCCGAGGCCGAGGAGGACGACGCGGAGCCGACCGAGCCGCCGGAGGCAGACGCCGAACCGGAGGCCGACGCCGAGCCGGAAGCCGACGCGGCCGACGAAGCCGACGACGAGCCGGAGTCCGCGGCCCCCGAACCGCGGACCATCGAAGCGGGGACGGCCGCCGTGACGGCGCACGAGGGAGAGCCCGTCGGCGCAGCGGTGGCAGAGAGCGAGTCTGCCCCGGACGAGGAAGCCGAGCCGGCGGCCGACGACGTGCCCGAGGAAGCGCCCGAGGCGGACGACACGGACGCTGAGGAGCCTCACGAGGACGAGACGGACGAGGAGGGACCGGTCGAGGACGACGACGAGGCGGCGAGGCTGCCGGGCGAGGGCGGCCTCGCGGCGGCGCTCGCGGCCGAGATCCGCACCGGCGCGGCAGACGAGGAGGACATCGCGACCATCGAGGAGGCGTTCGAGGCCGACGTGCCGCGCAGCGTCGACGTGCGGATCGCCCGCCTCCAGTCGAGCGTGGCCGACATCGAGGCGTACGCCGACGCGCTCGCGGAGTTCATCGACGGCGAGGGCACGGCGCGGGAGATCCTCGACGGGATCGACGACCGCGTCGACGCCGTCGAGGCGGAGGTCGACGCCCTCGACGACCGCCTGGACGATGCCGACGACGAGCGCGAAACGCTCGCCTCCGACGTCTCGCGCGTCGACGCCGAAGTCGACGCCGCCACGGACGCGGTCGACGAGGTGGAGGACCGCGTGGACGCGGTGGCGGACGATGTCGAGACGGTCGAGAGCGACGTTCGGGCGGTCGAGGACGACGTCGCGGCCGTCGACGACAGCGTCGAATCGGTCCGGGGCGCCGTCTCGGCCGTCGAGAGCGACGTCGACGACCTCGCCGCCGACGTGGACCGGGTCGAGGGAGAGGCCGACGCCGTCGCGGAGTCGGTCGACGACCTGGGAGACGACGTGGAAACCCTCTACGAGGAGGTCGACAGGGCGGCCGAGCGCGCCGAGAACGCCGAGGAGACGGCCGAGAGCGCGGAGGACCTCGCCGCCGACGCGACGGAGCGCGTGGACGAGGTCGAGTCCGGGCTCGACCGCTTCGACGAGGAGTTCGACGACCTGTGGGACGACCTCGCGGAGGTCGACTCGCGGCTCACCGACATCGAGGACCGCCTCGGCGAGGACCTCGACGACGTGGCGGCCGAGATCGAGGAGATCAACGACCACCTGGACGAGCTCGACGAGTTCCGGACCAGGCTCAACGAGGCCTTCGGCCCGTAAGTCGGCCGCTGCCGACGCTGCGCCGTCTTTTTCGAAGGGCACGGCAGCGAGCCGTGGTCCCGGTTCAAAAACGCAACCCGTTTTACGCGCCCGGCCGCAGATCGCTCAATGACAGATCCGGTTCCGGTCGCGGTCCCGCGCAAGGGACGCCCGCTCGAAGCGGTGTTAGAGCGGATCGCGGCCGTCGCGGACGGCGACCGCCTCGACCGGCTCGCGGACGGCGTGAGCAACACGCTCCGGTACGAGAAGGCGGTCACGAAGGGCTCCGTCGACGCCGACGCGGGCCCGTACGAGCGGCTCGCCGAGTACTCGGACCCGGCGACCGCCGCCGAACCCGAGTTCACGCTGCTTCGCGACGACCGAAACGGGAAGCCGCGTCGGATCGTGTTCGACGCCGCGACGGTCGACCTGGGCGACGTGACGGTCAAACTCGTCGGCCGCGAGGAGCCGTTCCGCGCGCTCCGGACCCACGAGTTCGCGCTCGGATTCGACTCCGCGGACCTCGTCTTGGAGGAGGTGGTCGGCATCCGAGAGGGCGGCCTCGGCGACATCGCGGACATCAACGACCGCATCGACCCGGTCGACACCGACGTGCGCGTCGTGTCCGGCCTCGGAGACACCGTGTATCACACGCTGATGGGACGCGAGGACCGACGCGCGCCGAACACGACGTTCGACCGCGCGTACCTCGCCGACTACGAGGGCCTGCTGTGTATCTCGCCGCGGTACGAGCGCCTGGTCACCGCGGTGTTGGGCACCGACGCGCTCGACGGCGTGGAGTTCGTCTATCCCGACGCCGACGAGGAGGAGGAGGCGGCCATCGCTCGGGTGGGCCTCGGCGTCTACCTCACCGTCACCGGCTCGACGGCCCGCGAACACGGCCTCTCCGTCGGCGAGCACCTCTTCCCGAGCGAGACGGTCCTGATGCGTAACGCCGCCGAGACGGACGAATCGGTCTCTCGCGTGCTCGGGGCGTTCGAACGCGAACCGACCGACTCGGAGATACGGGTCTGAGTCCGGGTATGGTATAGCGGCATGAAATATACTCGTCGCGTCTGAACGGGGTCCGGCCACGTCGCGCTGGTCTCGGTCCGTGTTTTCGCACCGGCAGTGGCAGGAACTCCAGTCGATACGTCTCGGCGGTAACCCCTTGTCGACGAAGTCCGACCAGTTCGTGTCGTGTTCTTGAACGGTCCGACAGAATCGGGTAGCCGACTCCCTGGGCTGGCGTGTCCTAGTGCCCCCCGCATGGAAGTGATCATGGAAATTGTATATCCGGGGAAGTAGTACCACACACCTCAGATAGCAGTACTACAAAACAAGATATTTACTCAATAGCGGCGAGAACAGAGGACCACATACCGAGATAAAGTCACTTATCCGGAAATCTGGGATAGATTGAAGTTGAGAGCGCGAGAACGCTCGTTCCACAGATGGGGGGCGATCGACAGTCGGTGAAGACGTACGTGCCGACGGAGCAAAAAGAGATCTGGCGCGATCACGCCGACGAGCTCGACATGTCGCTGAGCGAGTTCGTCAGGACGATGGTACAGGCCGGACGCAGGGGCTTCGCGCCGAGCGAGTCGGCGACCGACGAGGAACCCGCTTCCGAGGGCTCCGACCCCGGGGGTCACGACCTCGAAAGGCGCGTCCGCGCGGCTCTCGAATCCGGGCCCCGATCGTGGGACGAACTGGTCCAGGCCGTGGTCGGTGACGTGGAGGACGAACTGGAGGCGACGCTCGACGATCTCCAAGATCGAAACCGGGTTCGATACAGCGGGCGTGACGGGGGGTACGTGTTGACCGATGAGTAGCGCGCGCGGGGCCCCCGAACCCGACGACCCGGTCGGATACTTCCTCGAGGACCTCACTTACCACGGCAAGACGGACCGGACCAGGGCGGCGTACGAGCGCGTCCTCCGCCGGTTCGAGGCGTTCCTCGACGGGACCGAACCGGCGTCGGCGACCCACCGCGACTGTATGGCGTTCGTCCACTCGCTGCGCGGCGACGTGGCCGACAGCACGGTCGCGACGTACGCCGCCTACCTCCACCGGTTTTACGGGTACATGACGGAGGTGGGCGCCTTCGACGGCAATCCGATGACGCTGGTGATGGAGGAGATGGACGAGACCGTCGACAAGGACCCTGCTCGGCGCGACGTCTCTATCCCGGCCATGCGGTCGTTCCTCGCCGGGATCCGCCACCCGCTCCATCGGGCGCTCGTGGTGACGCTTTTGAAGACCGGGATGCGGGTCGGCGAGCTCTGTAACCTCGACTTACGTGACCTCTCGGTCACGGATCCGGACTTGGAGGCCGCCTACGCGCTCGGAGACCGACCGGCGCTGTCGGGGCGCCCCGACTCCATCTACGTGACCGCGGAGGCGACCGTCGGCGAGGAGCTGAACGGTGAGGTGCGCACGGCCGCGAACAAGCGGAAGCGCGGGACAGTGATCCCCGTCGACGACGAGCTCCGACGGGCGCTGAAGGCGTGGCTCGCGGTTCGACCGGACTCGCCGTCGCCCGCGGAGCCGCTGTTCGTCGGCACCGCGGAGGGCTGGGGCGAGCGGCTGCGACCGCAGGCGGTCAGACACGTCGTCGAGCAGTACGCCCGCGAGGAAGGGTGGTATCGGACCGGCGGCGGCGCCGACGAGAACGTCACGCCCCACTACTTCAGACACTTCTTCACGACGCACCTCCGCGACAGGACCGGGGACCGCGGCGTGGTGAAGTACCTGCGCGGCGACGTCGCCGACGACGTGATCGATACCTACACTCACAACTGGGGCGATCAGGTGCGCGAGGTCTACGAGGCGAACGTCTACCAACTGCTCCCGTGACCGACTCGAATTCAGTCGGGTAAGAAGCGACACATTTTGTTCGAGAGCGAGTGAGTAAATCGTATGTCGCTATACCGAAATACCCCGGTCGATCTCGCTCAGGTCCAATGGACAAATCACCACTGTCGCGGCGGGTGATCACCAACGGAGCGGGAGGGGTAGCGGCGCTGGCGGCCGTTCCCTTTTCCTGCCGTACCGGCCTGCTCGGATATCGTGTCACTCATGTATCGTGAAGGCGGTGGGGAAACGACTATGGCGCTCCTCAGAGTGACCGCCCTCACCGGCCTCTCGGTTGCCGTCGGGTCGGCGGTCACAGCCCTCCTCTGTGTCGGGCCTCGACAGGTGTCCCACGCGACGAACGACCTCGGCCGCCGCGCTCGCGACATCGCGCCGTACCTCGCGGCGGCGCTGGGGTTACTGGCGGTCAAACAGCTTACCCAGGGATACCGGATCCGGATCTCCCGCGCGCTCGACTGGCGCATTACGGACGAGCTGTACGCTATCGAGGGAGAGTTCGTGGCCGCGCTCCAGCGCGCGACGCCGGACGCGACGCTCGAGCTCTTCTCGGCGGCGTACATGCTCGGGTTCGCGGTCCTGCTCGTCGCCGGACCGGTGGTGTACTTCCTCGCCGGGGACGGCGGACAGCGACACCTGAAGGAACTGCTCGTCGCCTACATGCTGAACTACGCGGTCGGGACGCTCTGTTACACGCTGTTCGTCGGCTACGGGCCGCGAAAGTACCTCGACTCGGTCGACGGGCTGCTGTATCAGTTCTACCCCGAGACGCAGGAGCTCACGGCCGCGGTCGCGTCGAACACGAACGTCTTCCCCTCGCTCCACGCCTCGCTCTCCGTGGCGGTGGCCGCCGTCGCGTGGCGCTCTCGTCGACGGTTCCCGCGTTGGGCCTGGATCGCCGGCGCCCTCGCCGCGACCGTCGTCTACTCGACGATGTACCTCGGGATCCACTGGGGGACCGACGTCGTCGCCGGCGTCGTCCTCGGCGTGGGTTCGGCGTCCGTCGGGGCGCGGATCGTGACTCGCGTCGAACGGCGGGCGGCCGGCGAAGCGCCCGATCCGGTCGACGGGCCGGCGTCAGAGCCGGAGCCGAAGCCGGGCGACGACTGATCGAGTCGCGAGATCGGGCTTCGTCGACCCGGCGGAGCGACGGGCGCGTCCCCTGAGCCGCGGCTCGTGAGACGTAACGAGCCGGAAGGAACCGGCGGGATCGGGTCGGCTGCCCGTTACTCCTCGTCGAGCAGGCTCTCGACGAGGTCCTCGGGATCGAACAGCGTGATGTCGTCGTACCCCTGTCCGGTACCTAAGAAGAGGATGGGCTTGCCGGTGACGTACGCGACCGAGATGGCGGCGCCGCCCGAGGAGTCGGCGTCGGCCTTCGTCAGGATGGCGCCGTCGATCGCCGCGGCGTCGTCGAACTCCTTCGCGCGGTTCACCGCGTCCTGGCCCGCGACCGCCTCGTCGACGAACAGCGTCATGTCCGGGTCGACGACGCGGTCGATCTTCTCCAGTTGGGCCATCAGGTCGTCGCTCGTGTGGAGCCGGCCCGCCGTGTCGCCGAGCACGACGTCGACGCCGTTCGCCTCGGCGTACTCGACGCCGTCGTAGATGACGGCCGCCGGGTCGCCGCCCTGGTCGTGGCTGATCAGGTCGCGGTCGAGCCGGTCGGCGTGTTCGCGGATCTGCTCGTTCGCTCCCGCGCGGTAGGTGTCGCCGTTCGCGAGGACCGAGGAGTAGCCGCGGTCGGCGAGCCACTCGGAGAGCTTCGCGATGCTCGTCGTCTTGCCCACGCCGTTGACGCCGGTGAAGACGATGGTGACCGGCTTGTCGGCCTCGGCGATGCGCTGCTCGAAGTCGAACTGGCCGACGGCGATCACGTCGAGCAGGGCGTCGTGGAGCGCCTCCTCGACGAGCTCGCCGGTCGTCTCGACCTGCTTGCGCGACTCCCCGAGCATGCTCTCGCGGACGCTGTCGAGGATCTGTTCGGCGACGCTCATCTCCACGTCGCTCTCGAGTAAGGCCATCTCGAGGTTCCACAGCGGCTCCTCTAAGTCCTCCTCCTCGATGATGATCCGGCCCGTCGCGAACGCCTTCGCGCGCTGGAAGGTGCTCGGCTCGTCGTCCGAGGCGTCGGCGTCGTCCGTCTCGCTCGCGTCCGCTTCGGACGCGTCACCGACGGCCGCCGCTCGGGCCTCGTCCGCGTCGGCGTCGCTCTCGGCGGTCGCCGCCTCGTCGTCGTCGGGCGCTTCCTCGGCCTCGGTCGACTCCTCGACGTCCTCGCGGAAGCCGGAGAGCTTGTCTTTCAGTCCGTCGAACACGGTCGGATCCCCGTCTTACTCCCCGTCGTCTTCCTGCGCCTGCTGCATCTGCTGCATCTGCTGTTGCTGCATCTGCTGTTGCATCTGCTGGGCCTGCTGTTCGAGCTCGTCGCTCTCGGACTCCAGCTCAGCGACCTCGTCTTCGGTCTCTTCGATGCGGTCGTCGAGCGCCTCCTGCTTGCTCCGGAGGACGTCGATGGCGTCGTCCTGCTCCTGCTCCGCGGAGTAGTTACCGCCGAGCGAGACGATGACCTCGTCGATATCCTGGACCTCGGCGCGGAGGTAGGCGCCGCCGCCGAGCGGGACCTGGACCGTCGAGCCCGTGTCGAGCGTCTCGATGGCCTCGATCGCGTCGTCGATGTCCGCCTTCTCCTCGCGGTAGTCGGCGATCTCGGCCTCGAGCGCCTCGATCTCCTCGTCGAGCGCCTGGATCTCCTGCGAGAGCTGCTGAAGCTGCTGTTGTCCGCCGCCCATCATGCCTCGGACACCTCCTCGATCTCGATCTGGGTGCGCTTGCGGTTGTGCTGGCTCCCGACCGTGGTGTAGATGCGCTCGCGGGCGAGGTCCTCGTTCTCCGCTTCGACGTCCTTCGTGAACGGCTGGTCGCCGTCTCGGCTCTGGAACCGTCCACTCACCGTGTAGGTACTCATGTTCCTCGATCCGGCAGGGACAGGGAAGTATCTTCCTAAAAGGGGACAGGCGACCACGACGGCGCTGACGGGCCGGAGCGGCCGCGAAAGCCGGGTCTCACCCCGTCAGATCCGCGAGTCGGAACCGAACGGCGGCGAGCGCGACGAGGGCGGTCGTCGCCGCGAGCAGGACCGCGGCGCCCGTCAGGTCGTACTCGCCCAACACGAGGACCGCGGAGGGGTCGTAGTGGGCGGTCGGGCTGAGGTCGCCGACCTCCGCGTAGTCGGTGCTCGCGACGACCGACTCGAACATGAACAGCGCGAACAATGCGCCGAGCGCGACCCGTTGGGCGATCCCCGGCCGCGAGGCGAGCGTCGACACGGCGATGCCGAGCGCGACGCAGGTCAGGTGGTACGGGACCGCGAGCGCGTGGACCGCGACGAGCCGCTCGACCGCGATCGTCTCCCCGACGGCGAGGACGCCGACGTACGCGACTACCGGGATCACGAGGTTCAGGAGCGCGACGAGCGGGACCAGTCCGAGGAACCGCCCGATCACCACGTCGCGGCGCGCGACCGGCGCGGAGAGCGTGAGGTCCATCCGGCCGGAGGCGACGTCGTCGGCGATGGTCCCGCCGGCGAGGTACGCCAGGTAGAGGCCGACGAGGAGCAGCCACGCGAACTGGTAGAACTCCACGGCGAGGAACCCCTCGATGGAGGAGATGGCGATGATCCCGAACGCCTCCTGGAACGCCGGCGGGAACGCCTCGACGTACGCGTCGAGGTCGATGCCGGCGGTGGTCAGCGACGGGAAGAAGGCCAAGAAGAGGAGCATGAACGCGGAGAGGAGGCCGGCCACCACGAGCGATCCGCGGGCGCGGCCGGCGGCGTCGTACCGCGCGATGGCGAGCCACGGCGCGGGGCGACCGCTCATCGGGCGTCACCCCCCGACTCCGCGGCGACGCCGGTCGGCGCGCCGTCGCCCGGCGCTTCGCCCGTTCCGCCGCTCCCGGTCGGTCCCGGCGCGTCGCCGTCGTAGAAGGTCATGAACGCCTCTTCGAGCGGCGCGTCGACCACGTCGAGGTCCCGGACGGTGTACCGCGAGAGCAGGTCGATCAGCGCGTCGTACTCGCCGGTCCAGGTGAACGACACCGCCTCGCCGACGCGGAGGTTCATGATCCCGCGGACCTCGAAGTCGCTCCGGTCGACGTCTTCCGCGACGCGGACGCGGACCTGTTTCCCGCCCCGTGAGCGGAGGTCCGAGACGGACTCAACCGCCACGAGGTGACCCTGCCGGAGGACGCCGACGCGGTCGCAGAGCGCGGCCACCTCGCCGAGGACGTGCGAGGAGAGGAGGACGCTCGCCCCGTCGTCGACGCGCTCGCGGACGAGGGCGGCGAACTCCTCCTGGAGGAGCGGGTCGAGCCCGGAGGTCGGCTCGTCGAGCAGCAGCAGGTCCGGGTCGTGCATGAACGCGGCCACCAGCGCCACCTTCTGCCGGTTCCCCCGAGAGAGGTCCCCGATCCGGCGCGACTCGTCGAGGCCGAACCGCTCGACGAGGTCTTCGCGGCTCGACTCCCCGCGAAGCGCCGCCTGGTGATCGAGGAACGCCGCCGCGGTGCGGTCGCGGTCGAGTCCCGGGTCGCCCGGGAGGAACCCGATGCGCTCGCGGGCGCGGCGCGACTCGACCGGGTCGGTCGCGTCGTGACCGAGCAGCGTGGCGCCGCCGCTCGTCGGCGAGAGGAACCCCAGCATGGTGCGGATCGCGGTCGTCTTCCCCGCCCCGTTCGGGCCGAGGAAACCGAACACCTCGCCGTCCTCGACGGCGAAGGACACGTCTTCGATCCCCCGGACGTCGCCGTAGTACTTGGAGAGGCCGCGGCACTCGATAGCGGGCATACCGACCGCAACACGGCTGCGGCTCTTAAATGTGGGAGTGCGACCGGAACGGAGGAGAACGGAGCGCGGGTCGGCTCAGTCGATGAAGGCGAGCGTCTCCTCGATGCGGCCCAGCTCGGGGCCGGTGGTGTCCTCGCCGACGACGTACCCCTCGTCGGTGGCGACGAGGCCGGAGCCGACGAGCGGCGCGCCGTAGTTGACGGTGCCGAGGTCGGCGCGCACGTCGAGCGCCTCCTCGACCGCCTGAAGCTCCGACTCGGTCGACTGGGGGTGACAGAGCACGCCCGTGTTGTTGGCGACCGCCGCGGTCCCGACAGTTCGCACGTCGCCGAGGTCGCCCCGCGTCACCGGGACGTCGAGGGCGTCGGCGACCGTCCGGACCGCCTCGCGCGAGAGGTCCGGGTGGACGTACGCGCCGGCGTCGTTCGCGAGGACGACGTTCCCGGCGGCGTTGATCTCGCCCGGGAGCTCCCGGACCGGAACGCCGGCGGCGTCGGCGATCCGGTCCTTCTCGCGCTCGGTCGCCCGCGCAGAGACGAGGACGCCGTTCTCGTTGCCCGTCGCGAGCGCGCCGACCGTGTTCGACCCGCCGACCGTCGTCGGCAGCGGCTCGGCGCCGAGCTCTGCCGCGAGGTCCTCGGCGAGCCCCTCGTCGACGTCCGGCCGGACCAGCAGGAGGTCGTCGACGGCGCGGGCGAACACGCCCACGTACGACGAGCCGGTGAAGGTCGCCCGTAACACGTTACTCCGCGTGTTCCGCCTCGACGACCGGCTCGCCGTCCTCGACGAACCGAGCCGCGCGGACCCGCACCGAGCTGGGCGGGTTCTGTCGCCCGTTCGCCCAGACGGCCTCGTTGACGGAGCCGTCGATGATCACGTCGCCCTCGTCGACGGAGAAGTGCTTCGCGAGGTGCTGCCGCGTGATCTTCATGGCGTAGTCGGCGCGCTGCTGGACGGGCTTGTCCTTGGCGTCGCGGAGCGGGACGGTGACGACGCGCTCCTCGAAGTCGTTCGTCGACATTTACTCGTCCAGGTCGTTCCGGCGCCAGTTGCGCCGCTTGGGGTTTCGCGTCACGTTCATGTCAGTCTTCATCATGACCCACGCGGGGACGCGGGTGTTCTGGCGCTCCGCCTTCGCCAGACGCTTCTTTTGAGCCTTCGACTTGTCTCCCATAGTGGCGCACACTTTCCGCGGAGCGCATAAAACCCCTTCCATACGGGGCCGCGCGGGGCCCGCGGGAGCCGGACCGAGGCCGGCGTCGCGACGGCTACAGTTCCCGCTCGGCGATCCCGGCGTAGATCCGGTAACAGCGGTCCAGCGCGTCGAGGCTCGCGCTCTCGGTGTCGGTGTGAGCCTCGCCGGGCTCGGAGGCGCCGCAGACTAAGCACTCGGTGCCGGCCTCCGCGAGCCACCCCGCGTCGGTCGCGTGCGGCTTGGTGACGTGTTCGGGCGCGTCGAGGCCGAGGTCGTCGTGGACCGCGCGGGCGACGTCGAGCGCGGCGTCCGCGAAGGCGGCGTCGCCGCAGGCCATCGGCGGGAGGTCCTGGTCGACGACGAGCTCGACCCCCGGGGTCGCGTCCGCCACGCCGGCGAGGTCGGCGCGGCCGCCCGGCACGGTCCGCTCGTCGACCGTCGCCTCGCAGCGCTCCGGGATCACGTTCCACGTCTCGCCGCCGTCGACTATCGTGACCGCGAGCGACCCCGACACGTCGTTGCCGAGGACCGTCGTCCGCGGGGCGTCGAGGTCGCGGACCGCGTCGATCGCGTCGCAGGCGCGGTAGATGGCGTTCTCCCCCGCCTCCGGCTCCGAGGCGTGCGCGGCCTCGCCGTGCGCGACGAGCCGCGAGCCGCGGCGCCCGCGGTGCGCGACGACCACGTCCGTGACGCCGGGCTTCGAGTAGTTCGTCGACCCCTCCGCGACGACCGCCCGGTCCGGCGCGAACCCGGCGTCGATGGCGTGTCTCGCGCCCTCGCCGCCGACCTCCTCCCCGACGAAGGAGGCGAGTATCAGCTCCCGGCCCGCGGGCGGCGTCGCGTCCCGGAAGGCGCACATTGCGGCCGCGACCGACCCCTTCATGTCGGCGGTCCCGCGGCCGTAGATCCGGCCGTCCCGGCGCTCGACGACGTAGTCGCCGTCGAGTCCGTCGCCGGTCGTCTGCTCGGGGGCGGGCGGGACCACGTCGTGGTGGCCGACCAGCGCGAGCGAGTCGGCGTCCGGATCGTCGGTCGCGCCCGTGGACGCGAGGACGTTACCGGCGTCGTCGCGCTCGACGGTTGCGTCCGTCTCCGCGCGCAGCCACTCCTCGACGGCGTCGCCGGCGGCGGTCTCGTCCTCGTGCGACGGGATCGAGACGAGCCGCTCGGTCAGGTCCGCGAGTTCGTCCATGCCACCAGTGGCGGCCGTCGCCGCTTAAGCGCGTCCCTCGCGGGCGCTCCGGGCGCCGGGTCGCGGCCTCACGTCGTGAACAGCTCGGTGTCGTCGGGCACCGCGAACAGCCCGAGCCGCACCCCGGCGTCGAGCCAGCCGTAGCCGTACGAGTACGACGCGAGCGCGTTCACCGGGTCGCCGTCGGCGCGGAAGTGGCGCCCGTCGTCGAGGTACGACTCGGCCATCTCGGTCACGTCGGCGGCGGCCTCGCCGAGCGGCGTGTCGGCCGGGGGCCGGGGCTCCGCGACCGCCAGCGCGTCCGCGAGCATCCGCTCGTAGCGGTCGGTCTTCTCCTCTAAGTCGGCGGCCATACGCGAGTGTCCCGGCGGGCGGACAAAAGCGGCCGGGTCGGGCGGGGGAAGAACGAGACGCTGGCGGGGTCGCCGGAGCGTTTACCTACCGCTCGTCCGTTGATCGATCCGAATGAACCCCCGCACTCGCCCTCCGGCGGGGAGCCGTTCGGCCCTCGCGCTCGTCGTCGCGACGAACCTGCTCCCGCTCGCCGGCGTGGTCGCCTTCGGCTGGCGCGTCGGCGAACTGCTCGCGGTGTACTGGATCGAGGTGGCCGTCCTCGTCCTCGCGCACGCCGCCGCCGCGATGTTCGCGGAGCGACCGATCGTCTTGGAGGACCGCTCGTTCTACATCACCGGGTACGACGAGGACGCCGAGCGCGACGAGGTGTGGGAGCGCGAGCCGGAGCCGACCCGCCTCGTCTCGTGGCTCCCGCCGATCTACCGGCGGAACTTCCGCGTCGTCCGCCGCTCGCTCGGGGTGTTCGCCTTCCTCCTGTTCCCGCTCGTGCCGGTCGGCTGGGACGCGCTCTCGTATTTCACGCCCACGGTCGCGCTCGCGACGCTCGGCGTCTGCGGCGCGCAGGTCGCGGAGGTCCGCCGGGAGTTCTTCGCCGAGCGCGCCTACGAGGAGCAGTCGCCGTACATGGTCGTCGAGGCCGCCCAGCGCGTCGTCTTCTTCTACTTCGTCATCGGCATGCTGACCGTCGTCCCGGTCACGTTCGGCATCTTCGTCGTCGAGGCCGCCCTCGCACCCGGACTGCTCGACCGCGTCGGCGACGCGTTCTGCGTCGGGGCCGTCCTCCTCCCGTACCTCCTTCCGATCACGCTCGCAAAGGCGGTCGTCGAGTGGGGGCGGCGACGGGCGTTCCGCGAGGACGACCCCGACGGCGTCGCGACGTGGTTCACCGGGGAAGATCCCAGGCGCGAGTGGAAGAAGGAGGAGGAGTCCGCCGGAGAGGGGTGACCGGCCGACGGGGCGCGGCGCCGAAGCGCAACGCGGATACGCGCGGCCGCGAAATGAGGGCGCATGTACGAGGCCGTTCACGCCGCCCCCGACGGGGAGGCGACCGCCGCCCGCCAGGCGGCGACCGCCGCGCGACACGGCTACGACGGGATCGTCGTCCGGTCGCGCGACGCGCTGGACCCGGCCGACGACGGCTCCGCCGCGGCCGGCGACGCGAGGGAGTCGGTCGGGACGGGCCGCGCCGAGAGCCCGGTCCGCGACCCGACCGCCATCGGCGAGAAGTACGGGATCGACGTGGTCGACGCGGCCGAGGTCGACGCCGACGACCCCACGAGCGCCTCCGGAGCGGTCGGGAACTACCGCTCGGACCGCACGGTGGTCTGCGTCGTCGGCGGCGACGACGCCCTGAACCGGTTCGCGGTCGAGCAGCCGCGCGTCGACGTGCTCGTCCGCCCCATGGCGGCCGGCGGCGACTTCAACCACGTCCTCGCGAAGGCGGCGCGCGACAACGGCGTCCACGTCGAGTTCGACTTCGGGCCGGCGCTCCGCGAGACCGGCGGGAAGCGGGTCCGAGCGCTCGCGGACCTCCGGAAGCTCCGCGAGATCGTCGGCCACTACGACGCGCCGTACGTCGTGAGCGCGAACGCCCGGTCGCACCTCGAACTCCGCGCGCCGCGCGAACTCGTCGCGGTCGGCGAGGCGATCGGGTTCGACGCCGAGGCCGTCCGCGAGGGGCTCCGGGCGTGGGGCGACCTCGTCGACCGCAACCGCGAGCGCCGCTCCGAGGGCTTCATAGAGCCGGGGGTCCGACGTGGCAGGTATGAAGAAGACGGTCGCTGAACACGCGGAGCGGTTCTCCGAGAAGGCCGCGGAGTACGACGACTCGAAGAGCGAGGAGTACCACGCCTGCGCGAGCCTCGTGATCGACCGCGCGGCGCCCGAGCCGGACGACGTGGTCCTCGACCTGGGCGCCGGCACCGGCGCCATCGCGCTCGCGGTCGCCGAGGACGCCGAGCGCGTCCTCGCCCGCGACATCAGCGAGGGGATGATGGACGAGGGGCGCCGGAAGGCCGACGAGCGCGGGCTCGACAACGTCGAGTTCGCGTACGGCGAGTTCCGCGATCCCGAGGTCGACCCGGAGCGGGGAGTCGACGTCGTCACCTCGAACTTCGCGCTCCACCACCTCGCGGACGACGAGAAGCGCGAGGCGATCCGGGTGATGGCGGAGACGGGCGCGCGCCGGATCGTCCTCGGCGACGTGGCGTTCTTCGAGGCGCCCGACCCCGACGAGCCGTTCTACAGCCCCGAGGTCGACGACCCCGCGACCGTCGGCACGCTCGTCGAGGCGTTCACGGCCGAGGGGTTCGCGGTGACCGCGGTCGAGCGCGTCCACGACCAGGTGGCGGTGATCGTCGCCGAGCGGATCCGGGAGCTCCCGGCGTGAGGGGCCCGCCGTGAAACACCTCCCGAAACACCTGCGGCCGCGGTGGCGCTACGTCGCGGTCGGCATCGAGTCGTGGGCGGGCGCCGAGGTCGGTCGGCGGGCGTTCCAGCGCGCGCTGTGGTACAGCGCCGGCAACCTCCTCGGCGACGCCGGCAGCGCCGACGCCGACCTCACGCTGCTGTCGTTCGACCACGCGGACGGGAGCGGCGAGGCCGTCGTCCGCGTCAGGCACGGCCACGTCGACGACGCTCGCGCCGCGATAGCCTGCGTGAGCGAGGTCGACGGCGAGCCGGTCGGGATCCTCGTCAGGGGGATTTCGGGGACGGTGCGTGCCTGTGAAGAAAGATATATGGGTCGCGCGACCGCCAGTTCGACACAGCGAGACGTCGCGTTCGAGGGCGCCGAGCGGACCGCGACCGTGCGCGGAGACGCGTGCGACGTGCGGACCGAGTCGGGTCGCGTCGGCGCGACGACGTTCGACACCGAGTGATATCATGCAGGGCCAATCCCAACAGCAGGCGTACGACCGCGGCATCACAATCTTCTCTCCGGACGGCCGACTCTACCAGGTCGAGTACGCCCGGGAGGCGGTGAAGCGAGGGACGGCGAGCGTCGGCGTCCGCGCCGAGGACGGCGTCGTCCTCGCGGCCGACAAGCGCGCCCGCTCCCCGCTCATGGAACCGGAAAGCATCGAGAAGCTCCACAAGGCCGACGACCACGTCGGCGTCGCGAGCGCCGGTCACGTCGCCGACGCGCGCCAGCTCATCGACTTCGCGCGGCGGCAGGCGCAGATCAACCAGCTCCGCTACGGCGAGCCCGTCGGCATCGAGACGCTGACGAAGAACATCACCGACCACATCCAGCAGTACACGCAGGTCGGCGGCGCGCGCCCGTTCGGCGTCGCGCTCATCGTCGGCGGCATCGAGGACGGCGAGCCGCGCCTCTTCGAGACCGACCCCTCGGGCACCCCCTACGAGTGGCAGGCGCTGTCGATCGGCTCGGACCGCAACGACCTCCGCGACTACCTCGAAGCGGAGTACGAGGAGGGCATCTCGACGGACGAGGCGGTCGGGCTCGCGCTCGACACCCTCGCGCAGTCGAACGACGGCGAGCTCTCCCCCGACGGCGTCGGCGTCGCGACGATCACCGTCGACGACCCCGAGTACGCCGAGCTGCCCGCCGACGAGGTCGAGGGGATCCTCGACGAGCGGGACCTCCTCGCGACCGACGAGGACGCGGCGGACGACGCCAAGAGCGACGAGGAGTAAGTCGTCGGCGCCGCGGGCGCGAGGGCCGGCGCGTCCCCGGCTCGACCGCCATCGGTCGGGAGAGTTATGCCGTCGGAGACTGACCGGAGACGCGTGCAGAAGACGGTACTCATCACCGGCTGTTCCTCGGGCATCGGCCGCGCCGCGGCGCACGCGTTCCTCGACGAGGGATGGACCGTGTACGCCACCGCGCGGAACCCGGCGGACGTCGAGGCGCTCGGCGAGGCGGGCTGTGAGCTCGCCACGCTCGACGTCACCGATCAGGACGACATCGACCGCGTCGTCGAGCGGATCTTAGACGAGGAGGGCGCGATCGACGCCCTGATCAACAACGCCGGCTACGGCCAGTTCGGCCCGGTCGAAGACGTCACCACGGACCGCGTCCACGACCAGTTCGACGTGAACGTGTACGGGCCGCATCGGCTGATCCGCGCGGTCCTCCCCGCGATGCGCCGCGAGCGCGACGGGACCATCGTCAACGTCTCGTCGGTCGCCGGCCGGGTGCCGATCCCCGGCGGCGGCGTGTACAGCGGCTCGAAGTTCGCTCTGGAGGCGATGTCGGACGCGCTCCGCAACGAGGTGGCCGACCTCGGCATCGACGTGGTCGTCGTCGAGCCCGGCCCCGTGAAGACGAACTTCTCCGAGCGCGCGGAGCGGGAGGCCGACCCCGAGGAGCGCGAGGGGATCGAGCGCACCGACGCCTACGAGGCGTTCTACGCGATGTTCGAGGACGCGAAGCTGATGGGCGGCGACGGCCCCGGCGCCGTGGAGCCGGAGCTCGTCGCGAACGCCATCTACGACGCCGCGAGCGCGACCCAGCCCCCCGCCCGGGTCCAACCCGGGACGGTCGCCCGCGTCGGCGTGCTCGCGCGGTTCGTCCCCGACGCGCTGCTCGACCGGGTGTACGCCCTCGTCAGGAACGTCACGTCGTAGACGGCCGCGCGTCCGTCACTCGCTACCCCCCGCGTCGACCGCGAACGGGCTCGCTCCCTCCCGCCAGTCCCAGCCCGGCAGCCGCGTCTGGAACCCCGCCGCGAGCGCTGCGTCGAGGTCGTCAGTGCCCGCGGTACCGGCGCCGGCCCGGTCCGTCTCGGCCGTCGCGTCTCGGTCCACGTGAACGTCGGCGACGTGGAACGTGGCCTGCGCGAGCAGCGAGAGCGGGCGCCCGCCGGCGATCGTCGCCGCCAGCTCGCGGCCCAGCACCTCGTCGACGACGAAGCCCGGGTAGTCGCCCTCGACGTCGAGGTCGCGTAAGAGCGCGACGCAGCCCGCGACGTTGACCGCGACCTCGCCGTCGGCGAAGACGGCGTCGACCTCGCGGCGGTACGCGTCCGGCGCGACCGCGTCCACCTCCGTCTCGAAGAGGCGACCGAGGCGGTCGCGGGTGTCGTTGAGTATCGGGACGACCACGTCGGCGCGGTCGCGGACCCAGGCGTGTTCGTCGCGGACCGTCTGCGGCGTGACGCGCATGGCCCGGCTTGGGCCGGCCGGGGCTTGCCCTTTGCGAAGGCTTTTATAACGGCGGGGCAGTACCGTGATCCAAGCGGGTTTTCGCTGGCTGTTCCCGCGTACGGAACCAGTACGGACAGTACTTCCACTATGCCTACCCCGTCACGGTCGATCGATCGGCGCCGAGTCGCCGCGCGACGCGATTCGACGACGACGGCGGCCCCGACGACCCGCAGTGAGATATGAGTCAAGTCGACAAGCAGCTCGATACGTTGAAATCAGAGATCGAACAGGAGATTCCGAACGACATCACGGTCACCGACGTGAAATACGAGGGGCCGGAGCTGGTCGTGTACACGCGCGACCCGAAGCGGTTCGCCGGCGACGGCGACCTCATCCGGCGGCTCGCCTCGAAGCTCCGCAAGCGGATCACGGTCCGACCGGACCCGAGCGCCCTCTCGCCGCCGGCGCGGGCCGAAGACCAGGTCCGCGAGGTGATCCCCGAGGAGGCCGGCGTCACGGACCTCGACTTCCACGAGGACACCGGCGAGGTCGTCATCGAGGCCGAGAAGCCCGGTATGGTGATCGGCCGCCGTGGCTCGACCCTCCGCGAGATCACCCAGGAGGTCGGCTGGACCCCCGAGGTCGTTCGGACGCCGCCGATCGAGTCCTCCACCGTCTCGAACGTCCGCGGCTTCCTGAAGAACGAGCGCGAGGAGCGCCGCGACATCCTCGAACGCGTCGGCCGGCAGATCCACCGCGAGGAGATGTCCGACGACGAGTGGGTCCGGATCACGACGCTCGGCTGCTGTCGCGAGGTCGGCCGCGCCGCCTTCATCCTCTCGACGCCCGAGACCCGGATCCTCATCGACTGCGGCGACAAGCCCGGCGCCGAGGGGGAGGTGCCGTACCTCCAGGTCCCCGAGGCGCTCGGCGCGGGCGCGGCGACCCTCGACGCGGTCGTGTTGACCCACGCCCACCTCGACCACTCGGCGCTGGTCCCGCTCCTCTTCAAGTACGGCTACGACGGCCCCATCTACACGACGGAGCCGACGCGCGACCTGATGGGCCTGCTCACGCTCGACTACCTCGACGTGGCGGCGAAGGACGGCCGGACGCCGCCGTACGAGTCGGCGCAGGTCCGCGACGCGATCAAACACACCATCCCGCTGGAGTACGGCGACGTGACCGACGTGGCGCCTGACGTGAAGCTCACGTTCCACAACGCGGGCCACATCCTCGGCAGCGCCGTCACCCACTTCCACATCGGCGACGGCCTCTACAACGTCGCCTTCTCCGGCGACATCCACTACGAGGACACGCGGCTGTTCAACGGTGCGGTCAACGACTTCCCGCGCGTGGAGACGCTCGTCTTAGAGTCCACCTACGGCGGCCGCAACGACTACCAGACCGACCAGGAGGACTCCGAGGAGGCGCTCAAGCGCGTCATCAACGAGACGTACGAGCAGGGCGGGAAGGTCGTCATCCCCGCCTTCGCCGTCGGGCGCTCGCAGGAGATCATGCTCGTCTTGGAGGAGGCGATGCGCGAGGGCGAGATCCCCGAGATGCCCGTCCACCTCGACGGGATGATCTGGGAGGCGACGGCGATCCACACCACCTACCCCGAGTACCTCCGCGACGACCTCCGCGACCGCATCTTCCATGAGGACGAGAACCCGTTCCTCGCCGACCAGTTCAACCACATCGACGGCGGCGAGGAGGAGCGGCAGGACGTCGCCGACGGCGACGAGTGTATCATCATCTCCACGTCGGGGATGATCGAGGGCGGGCCGATCATGTCGTGGCTCCGCCACATCGGCCCCGACCCGGACTCGAACCTCGTCTTCGTCGGCTACCAGGCGCAGGGGACGCTCGGCCGCCGGATCCAGAATGGCTGGGACGAGATCCCGGTCGACGGCTGGGGCGGCGGGAGCCGCGGCGACACGCTCACCCTGGAGATGGACACCGAGGTCGTCGACGGCTTCTCCGGCCACGCCGACCGGCAGGGGTTAGAGAACTTCGTGAAGACGATGAACCCGCGCCCGGAGAAGGTGCTGTGCGTCCACGGCGACGAGAGCTCGGTCCAGGACCTCTCGTCGTCGCTGTACCACGACTACAACATGCGGACGTTCGCGCCGAAGAACCTGGAGACGTTCCGGTTCAAGTAAGCGCGGTGGCGCGGGGCGCCCGTTTTCAGGCCACGATCAGCAGCGCGACGCCGACGAGCGATAGCCCCGCTCCGAGGACGCGGTTGAGCCTCACCGCCCACTCCTTCGGTTCGCTCTCGGACCCGGACCGTCGGCTGCCGATGGCGTCGATCCGTTCGCGGAGCTTCGCGGCTTCGAACGGCCAGATCGCGTGCGGGACCCCGACGACCACGAGGAGCAGCGCCGCGAGCGACTCCATGGGCCGATCAGCGAGACCCGCGTAATAGGTTTTCCGCGCGGCGGGGGGCGACCGGACCACTCCGGGACGGCCTCGTCCCGGTCTCGGTCGCCGCGGCTCAGTCGTCTCGCTGCTCCGTGGCGGCGGCCTCGTCAGGTGGCTCCGTGGCGTCGGCGTCACTGTCAAGGAACGTCGCCAGCGCGCCGGTGCGAGCGGTCCGCGAGCGCGCGTACGCCAGGTACCACGCGAGGCTTCCGAGGGTGATCCCGACCGCGCCGAGGATCGAGAGGCGCCCCATCTGAACGATCAGCACGGCGCCGCCGATCACGCCGAGTGCCTGTAGCACCGGGTACCCGGGAGACCGGAAGTCCGGGTCGTAGAAGTCCACGTCGGCCTCCCGGAAGACGATCACGGAGAGGTTCTCCAGCGAGAAGACGAGGATGAGGAAGGCGCTCGCCAGCTTCGCCAGGTCGACCACCGGGACGAACGCGATGAGCGCGAGCAGCAGCGCGCCGGTGACGAGGACGGCGTTCACCGGCGTGAGGAACCGGGGGTTGATCCGGCCGACGCGGGCGGGGATGAGCGAGTCGCGGCTCATCGCGAGCAGGAACCGAGAGGTCCCCAAGACGCCCGCGTTCGCCATGCTGGTGAGCGCGAGGACCGCGGTGACCGCGACGACGGTGACGCCGGCGCCGCCGAACACCCGCGCCGCGCTGTCGGCCATCGGCGTGAGGGAGGTCCCGCCGCCCGGACCGCCGGTGACGAGGGTCTCGCCCGGCACGACGCCGACGACGACGGCCACGACCGCCGTGTAGATGGCCATCATCACCCCGATGGAGACGAGCATCGCGAGCGGGATGTTCCGGTCCGGGTCGGCGATCTCCTCGGCGACGGACGCGACCTCGCCGATCCCCGCGTACGAGACGAACACGAAGGCGGCGGCGGTCGCGATCCCGCCGACGCCGTGGGTCGTGAACGGGACGTACTGCGCCGACTCCGCCGGCCGGATCCCGCCGACGACGTAGGCGCCGAGCACGAGCACGACGAAGGTGACGAGGACGCTCTGCACCTGCCCGCTCTTCTCCGTGCCGACGACGTTGAGCAGGATGACGACGACCCCGAGGACGAGCGCGACCGCCTTCACGAGGCCGACAGGGATGTTCACGAGCAACAGCAGGTAGGCGCCGAGGCCGACGAGCGCGAACGCGCTCTTGAACACGAGCGAGAACCAGACGCCGACGCCCGCGATCGTTCCGAACAGCGGACCCATCGCGCGGTCGATGTAGATGTAGGTCCCGCCGTCCTCGGGCATCGCCGTCGCCATCTCGGCCTTCGAGAGCGCGTTCGGGAGGACGATCAGACCGGCGATCAGGTACGCGAGGATGACCGCCGGGCCGGCCTTCTCGTAGCCGACCGCCGGGAGGACGAAGATGCCGCCGCCGATCATGGCGCCCATGCTCAGCGTCACCGCCGAATAGAGCCCGAGGTCCCGGCTCAGGTCCCCTTCACCCATTACATACCGCTTGGAATACCCACAGTTAATCCTTCGCTATCGGTAATACAGGACTCGCGGATTTCGGGGTCGATAACGCGGCGGACGGCGGCCGCTCACTCCCGCCGGTCGTCTGCGGTCCCGTTGTCGCTCGCGTCGACCTTTCCGTCGCGCCGGTCTCGCTCCCGCGCCTCGGGGTCGCGCTCGGCGGGGTCGCCGTGCCCGCCGCCGCCCGGCGTGCGGACCGAGACCGTCGTGCCGGCCGGGACGTCGACGGACGCCTTCGCCGCGACCGGCTCCCCGTCGATCAGGTTCTCGCCGAGCGCGCCGTCGTCGCCGCCGTCGAGCCCGCGCGGCGCGGTCCGGCGTCGCTCCGTCAGCAGCGAGACGGTCGCGTCCGCTTCGACGGTGAGGCTCCGCACGACGCCGAGGCCGCCCCGGTGCCGGCCGTCGCCGCCGCTCGACGGGCGGAGGGCGTAGCGCTCGACCCGGAGCGGATACGCCGCCTCCAGCGCCTCGACGGGGGTGTTGAGCGTGTTCGTCATCCCGACCTGGACGCCGTCCATCCCGTCCTTGCCCGGCCGGGCGCCGAAGCCGCCGGCGATGGTCTCGTAGTAGGTGAACTCGCCGGCGCGGTCGCCGATGATCAGGTTGTTCATCGTCCCCTGGCCGCCGGCCGGGACGACCTCAGGGACCGCCTCGGCGAGCGCCGCCAGCGTCACGTCGGTGACGCGCTGGCTCGTCTCGACGTTGCCGCCGACGACCGCGGCCGGCGGGCGCGGGTCGAGCAGCGACCCCTCGGGCGCCGATATCGACACCGGCTCGTAACAGCCGTGGTTCGGCGGGATCTCCGGGTCGGTGACCGCGCGGACCACGAAGTACACCGCGCTCTTCGCGACCGAGAACGGGGCGTTCAGGTTGCCGTCGACCTGGTCGGCGGTGCCGGCGAAGTCTACGTCGAGCGACGCGCCGTCGACGGTGACGGTCGCCTCGACTGGGATGTTCCCGTCGGTCACGCCGTCGCCTTCGAGCGCGTCACGGGCGCGATAGGTCCCGTCCGGGAGGTTCCGGATCTCGGCCTCGATCCGGTCGCGCGAGTAGTCGATGACGGCGTCGAACGCGTCGAGGAGCGCGTCGCCGTGCTCGTCGAGCAGCTCGCCGACCCGCTCCTCGGCGCGCGCGTTCGCGGCGCGCTGCGCCCGGAGGTCCGCCGCCCGCTCGTCCGGCGTGCGGACGTTGGCGAGGATCAGGTCGCGGACGGCCTCGTTCGGCTCGCCGCCGTCGACGAGCCGGACCGCCGGGAGCCGGAGCCCCTCCTCGTATATCTCCCGCGCGCCGGGCGGCATGCTGCCCGGCGCGCTCCCGCCCACGTCGGCGTGGTGCGCGCGCGACACCGCGTAGCCGACGACCTCGCCGCGGGGCGCGACCGTCGAGACGAGCGTCACGTCCGGGAGGTGGGTCCCGCCCGCGAACGGGTCGTTGACGACGAACACGTCGCCCGGCTTCGGGTCCTTCCCGAGGACGGCGTCGACGGCGTCCGGCATCGCCCCGAGGTGGACCGGGATGTGCTCGGCCTGCGCGACCATCCGGCCGTCGGCGTCGAACAGCGCCGTCGAGCAGTCCTGGCGCTCCTTGATGTTCGGCGAGTACGCCCCGCGGATCAGCACGTGGCCCATCTCGGCCGCGACGCTCTCAAGCTGGTTCCGGAGGATCTCCAGCGTGACCGGGTCGAGGTCGGCGCCCGTCACGCCTCGCTCACCTCCGCGACCAGCGCGCCGTCGCCGCGGAGCCGCACGCCCCACCCCGGCGGGACGACGACCGTGCTCTCCGGCCCCTCGACGACGACCGGCCCTTCGACGGCCTCGCCGAGCGGGAACCGCTCGCGGTCGTAGACCGGCGTCTCCCGGGCGCCGTCGGGGAACACCGCCTCCCGCGTCGTCCGCGGGCCGGGGTCCTCGGGCGCGTCGACGCCGACCGCCGGGGCCGTCCGCGGGACGGTCGCCGTCGCGCGGCAGTTCACCAGTTCGACCGGCTCGTCGGCGCGGTAGCCGTACGCCGACTCGTGGGCCGCCGCGAACCGCTCGCCGACCGCCGCGGGGTCGAACGGTCGGTCGACGTCGACGGTCAGTTCGAAGCTCTGTCCGGCGTAGCGGCAGTCCGCCGCGTACTCGACGCGCGCGGCCGCCGGGTCGCTGACCTCGTCCGACAGCCCCTCGGTCAGCTCCCCGTAGACGGCCTCGACCGCGTCGGGGTCGACCTCGGCGAGGGGGGCCTGCCGGGTCCGCACCGCGTCGCGGGTCTCGTCGGCCGCGAGCAGGCCGTACGCCGACAGGACGCCGGAGGCGCGCGGCACGACGACGCGCTCGACGTCGAGGGCGTCGGCGATCGCGACCGCGTGCATCGGGCCGGCGCCGCCGAACGCGACGAGGCCGAACCCGCGCGGGTCGTGGCCGCGTTCGACCGTGACGGAGCGGATCGCGCGGGTCATGTCGGCGTTCGCGACGCGGTGGACGCCGAGCGCGGCCGCGACCGGGCCGTCCATCCCCGCCTCGTCGGCGAGGTCGGCGAGCGCCTCGCGGGCGGCCGCCGCGTCGAGCGACAGGTCGCCGCCCAGGTCGGTGTCCGCGCCGACGTACCCCAACACGAGGTCCGCGTCGGTGACGGTCGGCTCCGTGCCCCCCTTCCCGTAGCAGGCCGGGCCGGGGTCCGCGCCCGCGGAGCGCGGGCCGATGCGGAGCGCGCCCCCGGCGTCGACCCACGCGATCGACCCGCCGCCGGCGCCCACTGTCTCGACGTCGACCATCGGGGTGCCGATCGGCCGGTCGGCGATCGTCGACTCCGTCGTCCGCTCGACCTCGCCGTCCCGGACGAGGCTCACGTCGCTGGAAGTGCCGCCCATGTCGAAGGTGATCAGCCCGTCGCGCTCGGCGTCGGTCGCGGCCGTCGCGCTCGCGCCCACGACCCCGGCGGCGGGCCCGGAGAGCACGGTCGTCACGGCGTTCCGCCTGACCGTCTCGGCGTCGGTGACGCCGCCGTTGGCCTGCATGATCCGCGGCTGGGGCAGCCCGAGGTCCCGCGCCCGTTCGGTGAGGCGGCCGACGTAGCCGTCGATCGCCGGGCGGACGTAGGCGTCGACGACCGTGGTGGAGGTGCGCTCGTACTCGCGGAACTCCGGCAGCACCTCGTTGGAGGCCGAGACGGGCGTGTCGAGCGCGTCGCGCAGCGCCTCGGCGAGGCGGTCCTCGTTCTCTGGGTGGGCGTAGGCGTGGAGCAGGCACACCGCGACGGACTCGACGTCGGCGTCGCGGAGGTCGGCGACGAGCGACTCGATTGCCGCGTCGTCGACCGGTCGCTCGATCCCGTCGACGGTCGCGCGCTCGGGGACCTCGAACCGGCGGCGCCGGGGAACGAGCGGCGTCGGCTTCTCGGCGTCGAGGTCGTACAGCGACGGCCGGGTCTGTCGCCCGATCTCCAGCACGTCGCGGAAGCCCTCGGTCGTCACGAGCGCGGTCCGCGCGCCGTCGCCCTCCAGGAGCGCGTTGACGGAGACGGTCATCGCGTGGGAGAACTCGGTCACGCTCTCGGGGTCGATCCCGGCCGCCTCGCAGGCCTTCTCGATGCCGGCCGCGACGCCCTCGCTCTGGTCGTCGGTGCTCGGCACCTTCGCGGTGACGAGTCGGTCGTCGAGCGCGAGCGCGACGTCGGTGAACGTCCCGCCGACGTCGACGCCGACGGCTCGCGCGCCCGTCGCCCGGCCGTCCGCAGTTCCGCCGCCCATCTACGACACCTCCGCGGCGTCGCGGAGCGTCCGGACGCCGAGCGGCGACGTGGCTCGGTCGCGTGGCATGGAGCCCCTTCGTTACCGGACGGACTTAAGACCGCCCCGTTCGACGGCCCGACGCTCTCGGTCCGCTCGCCACCCGGCGCTCGGGAATCGGGTTCCCGCGAGGCGACGAGCGCGCGAACATCTTCGGGAACAGGCGGAGGGCGGCGGGAATCCGTGATCCGTGTATGGGAGCAGTTCCGGGCGGTATCGACGCGGAGCGGGGCCCGCCGATGACGGTGCCGCTTCGGCACTTCCTGGTCGGGCTAGCCTTCCTCGGCGCCGCCCTGCTCGTCGGGATCGGTCTGCTCGTCAACGCGGTCCCGGGGCTCGGCGGCCTCGTCCACGTCCACCTACTGTTAGTCGGGTGGGTGTGCGTGACGATCATGGGCGCGATGACGCAGTTCGTCCCGGTGTGGTCCGGGACGACGCTCCACTCCCGGCGGCTGGCGAGCGCCCAGCTCGGCTTGGTCGCCGTCGGACTCGTCGGCTTCGCGACCGCGCTCGCGCTGGGGCGGCTCTCGTGGCTGGCCGGATTCGGGGCCGTCATGCTCGCCGGCTTCTGGGCGTTCGTCTACAACGTCGGGCGGACGCTCGCGACCGTCGACGACCTCGACGTGACCGAGCGCCACTTCGCCGTCGCGCTCGCCTGTTTCGTCGCCCTGACCGGGCTCGGCGTCCTGCTGGCTGCCGACCTCGGTTCCGGCCTTCTCACCGGGCTCGGGGTCTCACACGCCGGGGTCCGCGGCGCGCACATCACTCTCGCCGTCTTCGGCGCGGTGCTCACGACCGTCTACGGCGCCCTCTACCAGCTCGCCACGATGTTCACGCAGACGGAGCTCCGCGGGGTCGACCACCGGCTCCGCGCGGTCGAGGAGGTCGGCCACCCGGTCGGCGTCGCCGCGCTCGCGGGCGGGCGACTGCTCGGCGCGGCCGCGCTCGCCCGCGTCGGCGCCGCCTTCGTGCTGCTCGCCGCGCTGGCGTTCGCCGCCGTCCTCGCCCGCCGGCTCTTAGAGATGCGCGTCGAGCGGACCCCGATGCACACGCGGTACGCCGTCGTCGCGCTCGCGCTCGTCGGGTGGGCCGCGACGGCCGCGCCGGCGTGGCTCCGGTCGCCGCTCGCCGCCGAGACCGTCCTCGGCGGACCTGGCAGCGCGCCGCTGCTGCTTCTCGGCGCGGTCGCGTTCGTCGTCCTCGGCACGCTGTACCACGTCGTTCCCTTCGTCGTGTGGGTCGAGCGGTACAGCGACCGGCTCGGCTTCGAGGCGGTGCCGATGGTCGACGACCTCTACGACGACCGGCTCGCGGCCGCCGACGGCGCACTCCTGTCCACCGGTACCGCGCTCGTCGTCGGCGCCGACGTCGCCGCCGGCGCCTCGGGGACGGCACTCGCCGGCGCGGCCACGCGCCCCGCGCTCGTCGGGCTTTCGCTCGCGACGCTCGGGGTCGCGGTGTTCGCGACGAACGCCCTGCTGGTGATCCGCCGGCACAGCCCCGGGACGCTGGCCCGCGTCGCGCTCGGCCGGTTCGGGGCGCCGTTCGCGTCCGGGGGAACCGACGGCGGCGACGGGGATGGCGCTGGCGACGGGGACAGCCCGAGGGACGGCGACGGTCCGGGCGACGGCCCCGCGGCGGTGGAGTGACCGCCGCGGCGAGGCGAGCGCTTAAGCGACGCCGGAGCGAGCGCCACGTATGCGCATCGCGCTCATCGCACACGACGAGCTGAAAGACGAGATGGTCGCGTTCGTCGAGCGACACACCGGCGTCCTCGACGAGTGCGAACTGGTCACCACCGGGACGACTGGCAAGCGCATCGCGGAGGCGACCGGGCTCACCGTGAACCGACAGGCCTCGGGGCCGTACGGCGGCGACCTCCAGATCGGGGGGATGATCGCGGACGACCGGATCGACGGGGTCGTCTTCCTCCGCGATCCCCTGACCGCGCAGGCGCACGAGCCCGACATCTCGGCGCTGCTGCGGGTCTGCGACGTGAAGGACGTGCCGCTGGCGACGAACGTGGCGTCCGCGGAGCTGCTCGTCGAGGGACTCCTGGACGGCGATTCTCTCGACTGATACCGCGGACCGCGGTGCTTTAACCCGGGCGGCCGAAGGGGCGGGCGATGACGCGCCCGCGACGGACCCGCGCCCTCGCCCTCTCGCTGCTGCTGCTCGCCGCGAGCGTCGGCGTCGGCGTCGGCGCTGTCGCGGGCCAGCCCGCGGCGTCAGGGGCGGACGACCGCGCACCGGGGGCGACCGTCCAGTCGGTCGGGGGCGCGCCCGCAGACGGTCCGGCGACCGTCGGCACCGGTGCCGACGCGAACCGGAGTACGGCGCCGCCGATCACGCGCTGTTTCACCGGGCGGGGATACCCCATCTCGATCGGCGACGGCGGGAGCGGGGCGACGATGGAGACGGTGGTTCACCTCTCCGTGCTCACCGACCCCGCCGCGGGCAACGAGTTCGGCGTCGAGACCGCCGGGCGGCTCGACGGCGAGCCGATCGTGACACTCGCGGCGGGAGTTAGGCTGACCGGGCGGGAGGCGATCGCGAACGGCTTCGACCCGCTCGCGGCGTTCGACGTGCTGTACACCTACGAGATGCGGCTCCCGATGTTCGCCGGTGCGGTCGGCGACGCGGACTACGAGGACGACGGGTCGCCGATCGAGTCGAGCGCCGGCGCGGTCGCCTGCTGACCGGGCCTCACGAGCGCTCGACCGCGTCCGACGCCGCCGGCGGCCGAACGCCCCGGACCAGCCGCAACACGTCCTGACGGGTCGCCTCGAACCCGTCGCCGGTCGGGTAGGCGCCGCCGGCGAGCAGGTACTCGCCGGCCTCCCACACCGCCAGCAGCGCCTCCACCGGGACCCGCTCGCCGTCGACCGCGCAGCGCCCGTGGAACACGGTGAGCGTGGCGGGCGACGCCGCGGGGTCGTCGACGTCGAGGCGCCGCTCGTCGCGGCGCGCGAGGTCGCCGATGCGCCGGTCGGCGAGGCGGTCGCGGAAGCCCTCGCGGGCCCGGGACTCGACGAGCCGCGTCAGGGCGGGGTTCGGCCCGGTGTCGGGCGAGATGCGGAGTCGGCTCGCGAAGAAGAACGGCCGCGGGGGCGGGGTCTCGCGCTCGTACCGCGCCGTCCCCGCCGTGACCGAGACGGGGCCGGCCTCGAACGGGCGTTCCGTCGCCTCCGCGACGAGCGTCCAGCCCTCGAGGCGGTCGCGGGGGACGACGGGCGGCTCCATGGTCCCGCCTCTCTCCGGACGGGAATAAAACGGACGGGCGAGGAAGAGGCGAGCGGGCGGGCGCGTCGGTGCTCAGTGGTCGTCTTCGCGCCACTTGTGCTCGCACTCGGTACAGACGAAAAAGCGGGTCTCGGACTCGTCGGCCGCGCGGATCTGCTGCATGTACCAGTACGCCTGGTCGTTGTCGCACTCGGGACACTGGGCCGTCGTCGTCGGGAGCCCCTTGTCCTCGGCGTCGCTCACGTCGACGATCTCCGACTCCACCTGCGACTCGGTCGTCCACTCGTCGTCGCCCTCGTCGCGCCCGATCTCGTGGCCGCAGGAGTCGCACACCCAGTGGTCCTCGCCCTCGCCGGACTTCATCATGGATCCGCACTCGTCGCAGAACTTCATGCCCGAACCTACCGCGGATCGTATTTAAACGGCGGGATCGCGGGCGAGCGGCGGACGCGCCCGCGGGGCACCCGCGCCGCCGTCAGTCCGCGTCCACGTGGTCGGCGAGCGCGAAGCGGACGCGCTCCTCCTCGGGGCCCTTCGTCTCCCGGCCGGTGACGACGACCTCCCCGATGTCGGCGGTGTTCGCGACGTGGGTCCCCGCGCAGGCGGTGCGGTCGTACGGCTCGTCGTCCGCGTCCGCGCCCGCTATCTCGACGATCCGGAGCTCCTCGATCGAGTCGGGGAGGAGATCGATCCGCGTCCGGTCGGTGTCTAGCGTCGCCTCCGCGGTCTCGC
This sequence comes from Halorubrum sp. SS7, assembly GCF_005435055.1. Taxonomy (NCBI): domain Archaea; kingdom Methanobacteriati; phylum Methanobacteriota; class Halobacteria; order Halobacteriales; family Haloferacaceae; genus Halorubrum; species Halorubrum sp. SS7. The sequence goes on along the minus strand of NZ_SGXV01000003.1, from coordinate 271,153 downwards.
GGTCCATCGTGTAGCTCGACACGGCTCGCCCGTCGGCGACGAGCTCGTTGAGCCGAGCCTCGATCCGGTCGAGGTCGGCGTCCGTGAACCGGTCGTACTCGGCGTCGAGGCGCGCCCGGTCGCGGTACAGCTGGTTGCCGGTCGTCGGCGCGTCGAACTCGTCGAGCAGCAGCGCCGACAGCAGGTGCTGTGCGGTGTGGTACCGCGAGTGCGCCGCGCGCCGGTCGGCGTCGACCTCGCAGGCGACCGCCGTCCCCGGTTCCGGGAGCGAGGCCGACTCGGTCGCGTCGTCCGCGCCGCCCGTGCCGCCGATCGGTTCGACCTCGTGGTACACCGTGTCTCGCATCTCGACGTCGACGACGCGCCAGCGAGCGCTCCCGTCGCCGTCGACGGCGCGAATCGTCCCGGTGTCGTGCGGCTGGCCGCCCCCGGTCGGGTAGAAGTGCGTCCGGTCGAGGACGATCCGGTGCGGGTCCGAGAGGACGCGCTCGACGGTCGCCTCGAACGTCGTCACCGCGTCGTCCGCGAGGTAGAGTCGCTCGGTCACGGGTCCGGGAAGGGGCGCCGGCGAGATATATCCCCGGTCCGACGCAGTCGCGGCCGACGCCCTCGGAGCGGAGCGAGCCGGGATACACGGCTATCGGGACTGATAGCCGGGAGTCCACGTTTATCAGCGCGGGCGGCCTACGGGCCCGCATGAACGGAGGCGAGCGCGGAGCGACCGCCCAGCGCGCCCAGAGCGAAGTGCTCGGGACGGTCCTCCTGTTGGGGCTGACGGTCGCCGTCGTCGGCACCACCGTCGCGCTCGGCGGCGCCGCGCTCGACGACTCGCAGGCGTCGGCGGACCTCCAGCGCGTCGAGGGCGCGATGACGCAGGTCGACTCGAAGGCCAGCCTCGTCGCGCACGGCGAGTCGCCCGCCCAGCGCGTCCGCCTGGACGTGGGCCGGAGCGCCGACTTCCGGGTCGACGGCGACGCGGGGTGGATGCGCATCGAGGTGACGACGAGCGAGAACCCGAACGCCACGAACAGGACCATCCCGCTCGGAGCGGTGACCTACGAGCGCGACGGCGAGACGATCGCGTACCAGGGCGGCGGCGTCTGGCGGTCGCGCGGCGGCGGCTCCGAGATGGTCTCGCCGCCGGAGTTCCACTACCGCGGGAGCGGCGGGACCGAGACGCTCACCCTCCCGCTCGTGACGATCGGGAACGGCTCCGCGCCGATCGGCGACGCGGTCCGCATCACCGACACGGGCGGCCGGTCCGAGCGGGTGTTCCCCTCGCCGAACGGCTCGAACCCGCTCCTCGGCGGCAACGTCACGATCACGGTCCAGAGCGACTACGCGGACGCGTGGGGACGCTTCTTCGAGACCCGGACGAGCGCGTCGGTGACCGACGTCAGCGACCGACGGGTGGAGGTCCGGCTCCGGACCACCACGGTCCATCCCACGCTGAGCGCCGGGGTCTCCGCGACGGGTCGATCGACGTTCGACACCGGGGGCATCGACGAGCTGTACGCCGACAGCTACGACTCGGGGCTCGGCTCCTACGACGACCAGTCGCCGAGCGACGGGGCGGTCATCCAGACGCGCGACCAGTTCCGGCTTACCGCGGGCGGGGGCGGTAACACCCAGTCGATCACGATCCGCGGGGACCTGATCGCCGAGTCCTACAACATCCCGCCCGGGCAGGAGGACAAGCTGAACGTCACCGGAGAGCGGCGCACGGAGACGGCGTTCGACGACGTGGCGTCGGTCGACGGCGCCATCAGCCAGCGGATCGAGGGCGTTCGGGACCGGGACCTCGCCGCGAACGGCGACTACCGCGGGGGCGACATCGACCTCTCCGGCACCCAGACGGAGGTGATAGAGAACGACACGTACGTCGACGGCGACGTATCGGTCGCCGACGGCGCGACCCTCACGGTCACCGACGGCGCGACGCTCCACGTCGCGGGCGGCCTGAGCGTCTCCGCGGACGCGGGCGGCGTCGACCTCGACACCGGCGGCGGCGAGGTCGAGGTGCTGGTCGAGGAGTCGACGACCGTCAGCGGTGACGCGACGGTCAGGGCGACGGGCGGCGGGCAGGCCACGATCTACGTCGACGACACGCTCGCCGTTCGGAACACCGCGTCGGTAACGAGCGCCGCCGACACGCGGTTGGAGGTACAAAACACCGCCGGGATCGACCTCGAAGACAGCGCCGTGGTCGCCGCCGACGAGGACGTGGCGGGGAACCTGTGGGTGTACTCCAGCGGGGACCGGATCGACGTGACGGCCGACGACACCGATCCCGTTCGGTTCGGCGGGGTGTTCTACGCGCCCCAGAGCACGACCGAGCTCGCCGGCAACATGACGATCAAGGGGTCGTTCACCTTCGAGCTCTTCGAGTTCGACGACGCCGAGATTGCGATCCACTACGACGAGTCGCTGGAGACCCAACAGCCGTTCGAGGGCGACTCGGTCCCCGTGGTGAGCCACCTCCACGTCTCCGTCCACGAGGTCGCCATCGAGTCCGAGTGACCCCGGCCCGCCGCCTCAGTCGGAGAAGTCGATCCGCGTCTCGGTGCGGTGGACGACGAACCGCTCGTAGTGGTCCGCGTCGAACGTCACCGTGAGGTCCGGCCCGCCGGCCGTCGACACCGAGACGTGGTCGTGTTCCGCCGCGAGCTCCGAGTAGTACCGCTCCCAGACCGTCGCCTGCGACGAGTTGATCGCCAGGGTGACGTTGTCGGTCGCCGCCCGGTCGTCGAGCGCGGCCTCCCGGGCGCCGAGCTGCCCGATCACCAGAACCGTTCGGTCGCCGCTCTCGGACTGCGCCGGCCCGCCGAGCCCGTACAGCGAGTAGACGACGGTGTCGCCGAGCAGGAGGTCGGGCTCGTTGAGCATGACCCCGTTATCCCCCCGCATGCGGAAGACGGCGCCGTTCTCGTACACGATGCGCGTGCCGCCGGCGCCGCGGTACGTGAGCGACCCGGTCTCGACTATCGTCCCGGGCGTCGCCGTGTGGTTGAGCCGGAACGTCGACTCCTGTTCTAACACCAGCTCGCCGCCGCCGAGCTGGATCTCGGTGGCCCGGCTCGGCACGCCGTCGCGGCTGACGTCGTCGAGGTTGTCCTGGAGCACGTCGAACGCGCGCTCGACGTTGTTGTCGCGCTCGGCGAGCTGCGCGTCTTCGAGCCCGCCCAGCCCGACGGTGAACGTGACCGCTATCGTCGACGTGATCAGCGCGAACACCAACACGAACCCGACCGTCTCGCTCACGCCGCGGTCGTCCGAGCCGAGACCGGCGACGGCGTCGCGGAGGCTCACGCCGCGCTCACCACCACTTCGCCGTCGGTTCCGGCGTCGGGGTCCCACCAGATCCGGAGGTCGCCGCCGTCGACGGTCGCGTTCCGGACCGCCACGTCCTCGCTCGATCGGAACGGGACCTCGACGACCGTGTCGCTCCGGTCGCTTTCGAGCGCGACCGTCCCCTCGGTGCCGTTCGCGCTCACTCGGATCCGATAGCTGGTCCCGGACACCCTGTCCGGGAGCGTCAGGGACCGGTTCACCGTGAGATCCCCTCGGGACGCCCCGCTCGCGACGAGCCTGTCGACGGTGCCGAGGTCGGCCGCGACGCGCTCGCCGACGACGGTGAGCTCCCCCTGCGCCGCGCGTTCGCGCTCCGACTCGACGAACGATCCCCCGGCGACGAACAGGCCGGAGAGCAGCAGGGTCGAGACGGCGAGCGTCATCACGTAGCCGACGGTGACCGACACCGCGCGGTCCGTCCCGCCAGGGCCGTCACGCATCGCGCTCACCCGGCGCGAGCCGGACCGTGTCGCCGTAGGTCAGCCCCGGCGTCCGGTGGAGGACTTCGACCTCGACGCTGTATATCCCCTCGACGACGTACGGGCGCGAGGAGTCGGTGAGGGGGGAGGTCCCGTCGCGCTCGTCGACGACGAGGTGGTACGTCCCCCGCGCCTCGGTGCCGTTCTCGTACCGGACGTCGTACGAGTCGTACGGCTCGCTCCCGTTCTGAACGCCCTCCGCCCAGACGAGTGCGGGGAACCGCTGGCCGTCCACCGTGCCGGCGGTCAGGTCGATCGTGACGTTCTCGCCCGAGTCGTGGAGGAAGGTCTCGGAGACGGTGTCGGTCTCGTTGCGCACCGTCACGTCGATGGCGTCGGCCGCGTCGTTCGACAGCGAGACCGACCAGTTCCCGCCCGCTCCGTCGGCCACGACGGTGAACGCGCCCGCTGCGCTGGTCGCGACGGACGTCGAGTCGACGGTCAGCCGGTAGTTGCGCGTTCGATTAACCCCGCCCGCGACGGTCCAGTCGGCGGTCGTCCCGTCCGGCGCCGTCATGTTGCGGAACCCGGCGTCGGTCTCGTTCTGCGCGATGAAGTGCCCCGAGTCGACGGTGGAGGCGTTCACGCGCACGTCGGCGACCACGCCGTCGCGCGCCCGGAGGCCCCCGACCGTCCGGCCGTAGCGCTCCGCGCTCGCGAGGAAGGGGGCCGTCGCGTTGGCCGAGCCGTTCCGGTGCTCGCGGTACAGGATCCCGGCGAGGTCCTCCACGGAGCCGTCGCGGAACTCGACCGCCTCCGCCCCGCCCGCGTCGACCCCGCGGGTCGCGAGGTTCTCGGTGTAGATGACGGTGTTCAACAGGAGGACGACCGCGACGAACAGGACAGCGAGGGTCAGCCCCGTGATCAGGATGATCTGCCCGCGGTCCTCGTCTGGGCTCTCCCCCACGTCGCGGCCGCGGCGCCCCCAGTCGGCGCGGTCGGGGGGCGTGCGCCCGGCGGACGCGCCGCTCTCGGTCGTCGCCCCCATCGTCGCGTCGCTCCGGTCGCCGCCGGAGCGCGTTCTCACATCTGCCATGCGGTGATGCGCACCTCCACGACCGTGTACAGCGTGTCGCCGGCGCCGACGGGCGCGGCGAAGTACCCGCCGGGGCCGTCGTCGGCGAGGACGTACTGGTCCGAGTCCCCGAAGCGGTCGTCGCCGTACAGCGCCACCCGCGTGCTCGCCGTCGCCGCGTTGTCGCTCGGCGACCCCATGTCGACCATCCGGGTCCGGTCGAGCCCCTCCCCGTCGGCGGCCGGGTAGTAGACGTCGACGTCGAACGCGATCCGCCTGTTGTCGAACGCCTCGCGGAGCTGCCCGTGGAGCGGGTGCGACGCGTTCGGGAGCCCGGTGTAGTACTCGTCGTCGGCGCCCACGAAGCCGTCGTCGTAGTACAGCAGCGCCGCCCTTAGCTCACCACTCGCCTCGGCGGTCGTCAGCACGTCCTGGGCCGCGATCGCCGCCTGATTCTCGACGTGCTGGTTCGACGTGCTCGCCGAGAGGGGCGTGACGGCCGTCGCCTGCGTCGCGAAGACGAGCCCGGCGACCAACAGCAGCGCCGCCGTGAACGCCTCTAAGGTGTGCGCCTGCCCTCGGTCGTCCGGGAGGTGTTCGACGAACATCGTCACCACACCCGCAGCGTGAGACGGTGCGTCTCTCGGCCGACGTCGTCCTCGGGGTCGACGTCGATGGCGACGATGCGACTCGCGGCCGCGACGCTCCGGTCGCGCGGCGGCGCGGGGCCGGCGCGCATCGGCACGGCGGCCCCGCCCGGGTCAAGCGTCCGAACGGTCCCGTTCCGCGTCACGGTGAGGTTGAGCCCCCGGAAGTCGTCGACGCCGAGCTCCGCGTGGAGGTCGTCGGCGTTGGCCGCCCAGTCGCAGCCGGACTCGGCGGCCGCCGTCGCCGGGTCCGTGCCGTCGAAGAACGCGAGGGTACACGCGTGCGACAGCGTCGCCGTCGAGCCCGCGCCGGCGAGCGACGACTCGGCGAGCCGCGCGGCGCCGCGCTCCGCGACGATGACGGTCGCCCCCTCGCCGACGGCGTACGGTTCGAGCAGCGACGGGACGAACGCGAAGGTGAACCCGACCGCGACGAGGAACACCGACATCCCGACGACGAAGTCGAGGACCGTCTGCGCGCGGTCAGCCGACATAGATCCACACCCCCAGCGCCAGCGTCATCAGGACCACGGCGTACTTGACGCCGGATATCAGCTCCGCGTCGCGGATGTAGCCGCTGATGAACCCGGAGAGGACCGCCTGGATCGTCACCGCGTGGAAGAACAGCATCGAGAGCACGTCGGGGTCGATGCTGCCGCCGCCGCCGAACCCGGCTCCGCCGGTGCTCCCGGCGCCGTCGCTCTGCGCGACCAGGTCGCCCATCACGTCGATGAACTGCGTCTGGAGGATGGCCATCACGCCGAGCAGCGTGACGTACGTCATCACGATGATCGCCACCTGCATCCGGGTCCGCGACTTCCGCTCGCGCTCGATGTCGTCCTGGTTCTCCGAGGCCTGCGCGGCCGTCGTGAGCACGTCCGTGATCTGCGAGGACGCCTCCTGCGCCTCGGTGATCAGCTTCACCGTCCGCGCGAGCCGCGGCACCGCGTAGGCGTTGTTGAACTCCACGAGGGCGTCCCGCAGGCTCATCCCGTAGTTCACCTTCGCGTGGATCACCTCGAACTCCTCGGCGAGCTTCCCGGTCGAGGTCTCCGAGACCGTGCGAACCGATTCGAGCAGCGTCTGGCCGGTGTCGTTCGCCGAGGAGAGCTTCCGGAGCGTCTCCGAGAGCTTCCCGGTCACCGCCCGCCGCGAGCGCTGGTGCCACTCGTAGAACACGCCGAGCGGGACCAGCACGACGTAGAGGGGCACGTAGACCCAGACGAACGCCGACCACACCGGGCGGGCGATCCAGCCGTCGACCGTCGTCGGCGCCGACCCGGCCGCGGCCGCGACGACGACCAGCGCGAGCGCCGCGGGCACGGTCAACGCGAGGGTGTACAGCGGGTTCTCGCGGAGGAAGAGGTGCGGCGCCGAGAGGATCTCCATCGTCTTGTGGGTCCCCTCGCGGTCGCGGATGCGGTCGAAGACGCCGAACGTCCCGACGAACGCCTCCACGAGCCCGAAGTGGAAGAGCCCCTCTTGGCTCGTCTGTCGGAGGCGCTCGCTGCCACCGTCGGGCTGGAGGTAGCCGTCGCCGGGGTCGTCCTGTTTCACCGTCGAGACCAGCACGAGGAAACCGACGCCGACCAGGGGGATGAGCAGGTACACCGTGACGTACAGCAGGCGGTCGTCGGCCTCGCCCATCATCCCCATGATGACGAGGATGATGATGAGCAGTAGCGGGAACAACGAGAGCGTCATGTACATCTCGCCGAACAGCTCCAGGGTCTCCAGGGTCATCTCGCGCTCCTGTTTCGACGTGCGGAGGTGCTTCTCCTTTTTGTCCTTCAGGAAGCCCTCCATGTCGCCGCCGGAGTTGACGATGGAGAGCATGTCGGCGAGGAACTGCGAGAGCTCGTCGGAGGGGGTCTCCATGGACTGCTGGCGGATGGCGTTCCGGTAGTCGGTGCCGAAGTACTCCGTCTCGTTGACGATGCTCTGGAACTCGCGGGACACCTCGCCGTAGGTGTCCTCCGCCGTCGCCATCGCGCGGAGGATCTCCAGCTGGTTCAGCCCGCCGACGGAGAGCGCGTACATGAACGACACCGAGTCCGCGAGCAGGAGGTTGATCTCCCGCTTCCGCGAGGAGGCGCGCGAGTACGGGACCGCGACGAGGCCGCCGAACCCGATCGCGAACCCGAGCGAGCCGAAGACGAGCCCGCTGAGGAGCACCGCGGTCGGCACGACGAGCGAGCGGAGCAGCTCCTGGATCGCCGTCGTCGGCGCCGGCACGCCGAGCGACAGCGTCGACGGGTCGATCAGCCCCAGCGAGAACACGCCGTAGCCGATCAGCGTGCCGAGCGCCCAGAGCAGCCCGCCGACCAGCAGGCCGACCGCCAGCGCCAGCGAGACGTACATCTCGACCTGGTCGGGCATCCGCGCCTCCGCGAGCTTGCGCTCCACGTCCGCGACGAAGTCGCCGTCGGGGTCGAACAGCAGCTCGAACACCGGGTAACACAGCTCCGCGAGTACGTTCGCGTCGACGCCGCCGTCGCCCGCGTCCACGTCGAGACTCACGGGACGGCCCTCACGAGGAACACGGCGTCACCCGTCCTCCGCGGGCTCGACGGCGTCGAACCCCCATTCGTCGATCTCGTCCGCCGATCCGTCGTCAGCCTCGTCGGGGTCGTCACCCTGCTCGGTCTCGTCGGCATCCTCCGCTTCAGCCGCTGTGTCTGCCGCGTCAGGCTCGTCCGGCGCGTCAACCACTTCCGGTTCGTCAGGCTCGTCCGGCCCGTCCATCTCGTCCGTGTCGAGCGCCTCGCCGTCGTCGGCCTCCGCGGAGGGCTCGCCCTCCACGGGCTCCGCGGCGCTGAATCCCTCGCTCACGTCGGGGGCCTCGTCGTCGCCGCGGGGCCCCGCGCCGGCGTCGGGCGGGGCACCGGGCTCGGAGGGGCCCGCGGGCGAGGAGAGCACGTCGACCCCCTCGTCGAACGGCTCGCCGAAGTCGATCCCGTCGAGGTCGCCCGAGCCGTCGCCGGCCGCCTCCGAGACCCCCTCGAAGTCGCCGTGCGCGGGCTCCGGCGACGGCGTTCCCGAGGGGCCCGCGCCCTCCGGCTCCGGGGGGACCCCGTCGTCGTTCCCGCCGTCGTCCGCGTCGGTCGCGCCGGGCGCCGGTTCGGGGCCGGCCGGCTCGTCGTACGCCGCGTCCGCCTCGCGGGCCGCCTCCGCGAGGGCCTCGTGGTCGCTCGCCGGGGCGGCCTCCACGTCGCCCGCGTGGTTCATCTCCAGGAGCGCGTCGGCGACGGAGTCGGGGACCTGCCCGCGGTACGTCTCGAAGAGGTCCTCGGCGGCGTCGAGTATCTCGGCGGCCTCCGCCTCGCCGTCCGCGTCCGGCGTCGGGCGGGGGACGAGCGCCTCCTTCTCGCGGTCGACGTTGATCAGGACCGACTCCATCTCGCGGAGGTCCTCCAGCGAGCGCTCCAGCTCCTCGTTGGCCATCAGCGCGAGCACCGTCTCCGGGTCGTTGATGAACGCCTGGAACGTCGCCGCCACCTGCGCGTAGCTGTTGAGCCCGCGGTCGATGAGGTAGGCCAAGACGACCCGGCGCTTCCGCAGCTCCTCGTCGAGGGTCGCCCGGCTCCAGCCGCGGTCGAACATGATGTCTTCGAGCGTGTTCGAGTCGCCCATCTGGAGGAACTCGTCCGTCTCCGCCTGCCACTGGAACACGTCCTGGACGTTGATCTCGTCGTTCTCGGCGTCGTAGTGATTGATCTCGGTGATCGACTTGTTCCGGCGAACCTTCTTGCCCTGTACCCTGGTCGAGGTCTGGATCGAGACCAGGTCGAGCGCGGTGAACATCGTCTTCGAGACGTTGATCGGGTCGGTGGTGAACCGCTTGAGCACCTCGCCGACGGAGTCGGCGTGGAACGTGGTGTAGGTGGTGTGACCGGTCGACATGACCTGGAACGCCGTCCGGCCCTCCTCGCCGCGGATCTCGCCCATCACGATGTAGTCGGGGCGCTGGCGGAGCGCGGCCTCCAGCAGGTCGAACTCGTCGATGTCGCCCTTGTCGTCGTCCGAGAAGGAGGGGCGCGTGACGGAGGCGATCCAGTTGCGCTGCGGGAGCTCGACCTCGCGGGTGTCCTCGATGGAGACGATCTTCGCGTTCGAGGGGATGAAAAGCGAGACCGCGTTCAGGCTCGTCGTCTTCCCGGAGGCGGTGCCGCCGGCGAAGATCAGGCTCTTGTGGTTCTCGATGGAGAGCCAGAGGAACGCCATCTCGTCGAGCGAGAACGTCTTCCAGTTGATGAGGTCGATCGGGGTGAAGGGGACGTCGTTGAACTGGCGGATCGTGTAGTTGGTCCCGTGGTCGGACACCTCGCGGCCGAGGGTGAGCTGGGCCCGGGACCCGTCCGGGAGCGTGGCGTCGACCTGCGGCCGGCGCTTCGAGATCCCCTTGCCGGAGCGCTGCGCGAGCTTCACCACGAAGTCGTCGAGCTCGTCGGTGCCGTGGTAGACGTTGGTGATGATCTGCTCGTACTCGGAGTGGTAGACGAAGACGGGGGAGTTGTACCCGTCACACGAGATGTCCTCGACGTTGATGTCGTACTTGATCGGGTCGATCCGCTCGTAGCCGACGAAGTCCCGCTTCAGGTAGTACAGGAGCTTCTCGACCTGGTGAGCGGACAGCGTGCGGGCGTCCTCCGCGAGCACAGCGGGCTCGGGCCGGGCGCTGATCTCCGGCGGGTCGTCGGGCTCCTCTGTCGGCGGCTCGTACCCGAGCGACTCCGCGATCCGCCCGGCGATCCCCTGCGTCGGGTCGATACCGAAGCGGTCGACGAGCGTGTCGGCGATGCCCCGCTCGTCCTCGTCGTCCTCGTAGAGCCCGTAGCGGTCGAGGAGCGTGCGCGCCTCCTCGACGATCACCTCCTCGCGGAACGCCTCGTCGCCGCCCGCGATCGACTCGTCGGCGTACTTGATCGACGTCCGGAGCTTCCCGGTGAGGAACTCCGTGAGGTCCGTCTCGATCTCGGTGCGGTACGGCTGGACGGCGTAGTACTTCGCCTCGTTCTCCTTCCGCGACCGGAAGACGATGACGAACGCGTACGGCTTGTTCACCCAGTAGCGCTCCTCCTCCCGGAAGTGGGTCTTCTTCTGCATCGGCACCGCCTTCTCCAGGTCGTACCGGTTCGTCAGCGTGGTGTGGCCCTCGTCGGTCGAGAAGAACGCGTCCTCGTCGACCTCCGGGTTCACGTCCACGGTCCGCTCGTCGACGAGGTCGGCGAGCTCGGCCGCGGCGTTCCCGCCGGCGCCGAGCAGCTCCTCGGTGCGGTCCGGGTCGAACCCGAGCGCCTCCGTCTTGTCCTCGTGGGTGAACTCCAGCGGGACCGGCTCGCCTTCCTCGTTCTCCTCGGTCGGCGGGTTCCCGTCCTCGTCCAAGAAGAACTCCTCGCGGTAGTTCTCCCACGTGTAGTACCCCTTCAACACCGGGACCGAGTACGGGTCGTAGCGGGCCGCGCACATGTCCCAGAGGATGTCGCCGACCGCGGCGGCCGCGCGGAACCGGTAGTCGGTCTCGCTCGGGTCGAACCCCAGCAGCGTCGCCGGGTCGAACTCGACCCGGTCCCACTCGTCGGGGGTCGGCGCGCGAGAGGGCACCGACTCGACGCCGTCGCCGGGCGCGACGACGACCCCCGAGACGCCCTCCCGACCGACCGGACGGTCGAAGACCGTCTCCGGGCCGGCGTCGGCGGGTTCGGCCGCCTCGGAGTCGGAATCTCCGCCGGCGTCCTCGTCGCCGTCGGCAGTCGGGGCATCGCTCTCCTTAGCGTCGTCTTCCGGGGCGTCTTCCGCGTCTTCCGGGGGCGCCGAGTCCGCGTCGCCATCGGCCTCATCCGCGTCGTCCGCTTCGTCTACATCGTTCGCCTCATCCGCGTCGGACTTCGTCTCGTCCGCGTCATCGGCCTCGTCCGTCTCTTCGCCGGCTCCGCCGCCGTCCGCTGTGTCGTCTTCGCGCTCGCCGGCCTCGACGGGGTCGGGCGTCGGCGGCGCCGCCACCCGCTCGCCGGTCGGCACGACGGCGGCGCCGCGCAGGACCACGGCGTCCGGGCCCACCACGAGCGTGCCCCGCTCCGGGGTGCCGTGGCCGGGGACCTCGGTCTCGCCGTCCGCCTCGAACGGCTCGTCGACGCCCGCCGCGCGGAGCACGTCGGTCGCACCGTTTGGGAGGTGGAGCGCGACGGCGTCCGCCGGGACCGCCGGCGCGTCCGGCACGTCGGCGTAGACGCGCTCCGCGGCCGCCTCGTGTCCCCGGTCCGTCAGCAGCGACCGCCACGTGTACCGATCGGTGACGACCGGGAAGCCCGCGCTCGTCTCGTCCCGCTCGGCGTCCTCCGAGCGGTCGAGCGATCCCTCTCGTAGGTCGTCGGGATCCGCCCGCGGCGCCGACTCGACCTCGCCCCCGTCCGCTTCGGTCGGGTCCGCGTCCGGGTCCGTTGCGTCGGACTCGGCCGCGTCGGACGCCGATCGATCGCCCTGGGGGGCGGATCGGTGGGCGGACCGCTCGGCGTCCTCGTTGGCCATAATCGCGAGAACGGTGCGTCCGTTGAAAAAGGTGTCTCGCTAAACACCGTGATTGATAATCGTCGGCGACGGGCGGATTTTAGGCCCCCGCGCACCGACCGGGTACCGTGTCACGCGCCGAACGGCTCCGACGGCTTCGACGGCTCCGCCGCCCGGCGGTCAGGCGGCGCGTCCGGGCGGCGATAGCGGCGGAGCTGCTCGGGCGTCCGCGGAGCCTCGCCGTCGTCTGCGCGTTCACCGCGTTCATGCTCGCGGTGGGGGTCGCGTACTACGCGCCGACCGCGGGCGAGGTGCCGGTCCCCCTCTGGCCGCTGTACGCCGACTCGGCGGTCGCTGTCGCGCTCGGCGGCGCCGTCCTCGCGAGCCTCGTCGCGACCGTTCGGCGCGGCGGCGATATCACCGCGGACGCACCGGCGTCGCGGCCGCTGGCGTACCTCCACACGCTCGCGTTCGTTTGGCTGGTCACGTTCGGCCTCTGGCCGCTGGTCTCGCTGAACCTCGCGTTCGGCGAGTACGTCGCCGCGCCCGACGCCTGGATCTACTACTGGGGCGTGATCGGCACGCACCTGCTGTTCGTGGGGCTCGCGCTGCTGTTCCCGGCGTTCGGCCGCACGACGCGCGGCGCGCTCGCGACGGCGCTGGCGCTCGGCGTCGCGAACGTCGTCCTCGACTACGGGCTCGGCTATCACCCGCCGCTCCTGTACGATCCCGGCCCGCTGCTGGCGGCCGCGACGCTGGCCATCGCGGTCGGAGCGGTCGCGCTCGCGGCGCGGTCCTTCCCGCGACTGAGCGAGGACACGGGCTGAGAGGCGGGCCGGACCGGAACGTCAAATAAGCGGACACCGATCGGCCGACATGGCCGAGGAATACGACAAACTGGTCCGAGACGAGATCCCGGAGATCATCGAGGCGGACGGCGGGCGAGCGCAGACGCACGTCGCCGGCGGGGACGAGTAGGCGGACCGGCTCGCCGCGAAGCTGGTCGAGGAGACCGCGGAGTACCGAGAGAGCCGCGATCCGCGGGAGCTGGCGGACGTGCTCGAAGTGGTCCACGCGCTCCGCGAACTGAACGGACTCTCCGCGGAGGAACTGGCGGAACTACGCGCGGAGAAGGCCGAGCGACGGGGGCGGTTCGACGAACGGATCGTCCTCGAACGGGTCGAAGAGTAGTCGCCCTCAATGCGTTACCGGCGGTCGCGACGGGATTCATGCGAGACTAACGCAGTGGGTCTCGCTTGGTTCGAGTCCCCGGACCGCTACTGCTCACTTCGTTCGCAGGTAGCGGGCACGGCGGGATCCACGCGAGCGAACGCAGTGAGCGAAGCGAAGTCACGGGCGCGACGGGATTCGAACCCGCGATCGAGAGGTTAGGAACCTCTCGCCCTGTCCGCTAGGCCACGCGCCCAGAACGGGTGGAGAAAACGGTACGGCGGGGATCGGTCGGCGTCGGGGCCGGCTTACGCGCTCGTTTCCTTCTCGGTCTCGGTCTCCAGCTCGTCGAGGTCGTCGTCCTCGTCGTCGAGCGTCGAGTCCGCGCTCTTGCCCTCTTGCATGTCTTTCAGCTCCTCTTCGACCTGTTCGCGGCCCTTCTTGAACTCACCCATCGCCTGGCCGGTCGACCGAGCGAGCTTCGGGATCTTGTTCGCCCCGAACAGCAGGACCAGCACGAGCAGGATTATGAGGAGCTCCGGCCCCGCCGGAATGCCGCCGATCAGTGGAATCGCACTTATCATCTCTGTCTCGCTGTAGCCCTGTGTCGATTATAGTCTTTTTGCCTCGTCGGGTCGTCGCGCGGCGCCTCGCACGGCGCGACGGGCCGAACGGACGGCGTCGCCGCTCGGGCGCCGATCGGCCGGCAGTGGTCGTCCGCACGCGAACGGACCGAGTCAGTCGGGGCGAGCGAGTTGCGCGAAGTACCAGTCGCCGTCGTAGCGGACGAGCGGGGCGACGCCGTCGCCAGTCGAGACGGCGTCGACGACGGCCGCGAACGGATCGGAGAGCGGCGGGGCCTCCGCGTACTCGGAGTCGATCGCCGCGTCGAGGACCGCGCGCTGGTCCTCGGTCGGGTTGTCGAGCGAACGGCCGCGCTCCTCGCCGACGGCCTCGCGGAAGCCGCGCTGCGACGAGGCGACGCGGTCGGCGCGGACGGCGACGGTCCGCACCTCGACCGACCGCTCCTCCTCGAACGAAAACCGGAGGAGTTCGCCGTCCCACGCGACCCGCTGACCGTCGTTCTCGGGGACGAAGCGGGAGCGCTCCCGCCGCTCGGCGGACGGGTACGCGAAGGTGACCTCGAACGGCGGGTAGTGTGGCGCGTGGACGAGCGACGCGTCGCCGAGCGCGTCGAGGACGGTGTCGCGGTCGTGGGCCGGCAGCTCCGCGAACGACGTGCTCTGCGGGGGACCGAACAGGAACGAGTCGAGGGCGTCGACCGCCACCGTGTACGCGTAGCCCGGCGCCGAGACGGATCGGACGGTCTCCGTCGCGATCCGGTAGTACTCGGGGTCGTCGGTGACGACGTACGGCGCCGAGACGTCGGGGCCGTAGTACCCGTCGACGGTGCCTTCCTCGCCGCCGATCGCGGTCCTGACGGCGGCCCGCCCCGCGTGCCCGACGGCGTCGACCGGGGTGCTGAACTCGTTCGAGACGCCGACCGGCGAGGCCTCGTCGAGTCGCAGCACCGTCCGCGAGCGACCGTCGTCCGCCGAATAGTCCGTGAGACAACCTGACAAGCCGGTCAGCGATGCGGTTGCGGTCAGCAGCGCCACTTGTCGACGGGAGGGGCCGCGTGGAGGGCGGGACATCGGCGGCCCTTCGTCGGGGGCGCACTTGATTCCGTCCCCGAGCACGGAACGCGTTGCCCGGGCTGCCGACTGGAGGCAGGCAGGAGGTGGGGAGTGCGGGATTCCGGCCCGGGTTCCGCCGTCGAAACGGTGATACGCCCGGCCGACGAGGTGCCGGTATGCCAGACGTCGGCGACGACGCCCCAGACTTCACCGGATCGCTCGTGGACGGCGACATCGCGCCGTTCGAACTCTCCGACCACCTCGGCGACGAGCCGGTCGTCCTCGCCTTCTTCCCGGCGGCCTTCTCGAACACCTGTACCGACGAGATGGAGGCGCTCCGCGACGGGTTCGACCGCGACGACTGTACGCTGTTCGGCGTGAGCACCGACCTCCCGCACGCGCTCGGCGCGTACCGGGCCCAGTACGACCTCCCGTTCGCGCTGGTCGGCGACCCCGACCACCGCGCGATCGAGGCGTACGACGTGATCGAGGACTTCGAGCACTACGGCGTCGAGACGGTCGCGCAGCGCGCCGTGTTCGTGATCGACGCGGACGGGACCGTGACGTACCGCTGGCTCGCGGACAACGCCGGACAGGAGCCGGACTACGACGAACTGGCCGCGGCGGTTGCGGACGCGAGCGCCTGACGGGCGCGACGCCCGGGTCGGCGCGGGCCTCGCTCAGGCCGGATCGCGGAGCGAGTCGAGCGCCTCGGGGTTCTCCATCGAGGAGAGGTCTCCCGGGTCCTCGCCGACGTACACCGACTCGATCGCGCGGCGGATGATCTTCCCCGACTGCGTCTTCGGGAAGGCGTCCACGAACAGCAGTTCACGCGGCCGGAACGGCTTGCCGTGTTCGTCGCCGACCAGCGCGCGGAGCTCCTCGCGGAGGTCGTCGCTCGGGTCGACGCCCGGTTCGAGCACGACGTACGCGACGACCGCGGTGCCGGTGGTGTCGTCGGGCACGCCGACCGCAGCCGCCTGGTTGACCGCGTCGTGGTCGATGAGGACGCCCTCTATCTCGGCCGGACCGACCTTCCGGCCCGCGACGTTCAGGGCGTCGTCGGCGCGGCCGTGGAGGAACCAGAAGCCGTCGTCGTCCTTCTGCGCGAAGTCGCCGTGGTCCCACAGGTCGGGCCACGTCGACCAGTACTCCTCGAGGTAGCGCTCGTCGCCCGACCACAGCGACTTCGTCATCGATGGGCAGGAGTCGCGCGCGACGAGGTAGCCGCGCTCGCCCGACTCCCTGACCGACTCGCCGGTCTCGTCGACGATATCGATGTCCATTCCGAGGCCGGGGCCGCCGAGCGTACAGGGCTTCAGCGGCTGGTTCGGCATCGGCATGAGGAAGCAGCCGCAGATCTCCGTGCCGCCGGAGATGTTGATTATCGGGCACTCGCCGCCGCCGACGGCGTCGTGGAACCACCGCCACGACTCGGGGTCCCACGGCTCGCCGGTAGAGCCCAAGATCCGGAGCGAGGAGAGGTCGTGGCCCTCGACCCACTCGTCGCCGTGTTTACGGAGCGCGCGGATCGCGGTCGGCGAGATGCCGAACTGCGTGATCGAATGCCGGTCGATCATCTCCCAGAAGCGGTCCGGCTCGGGGTGGTCGGGCGCGCCCTCGTACATCACCACCGTCCCGCCGAACGCGTGGTTGCCGATCAGCGTCCACGGGCCCATCATCCAGCCGATGTCGGAGACCCAGAAGAACCGGTCCGCGGGCTTCTGGTCGAAGCCGAAGTGGATCTCCTTCGCGCACTGCGTGAGGACGCCCGCGTGGGTGTGGACGATCCCCTTCGGAGTCCCCGTCGTCCCCGAGGAGTACAGCAGCATGGACTCCTGGTCGCTCGGGAGGTGCTTCGTCTCGTAGGTCCCCGGCTGCGAGCCGACCGCCTCGTCCCACGTCCGGTCGCGGTCGTCGTCCCACGGGACGGGATCGGCGTCGGTTCCGCCGTCACCGTCGCCGGCCGGCGTCGCCCCCAGCCTGTCGTACACGACCACCTCCTCGACCTGCCCGGCGTCGGCGATCGCGTCGTCCGCGGTCCCCTTCAGCCGGACCCCGTCGCCCCGTCGGTAGAACCCGTCGCCGGTGAACAGCACCGCGGGCTCCGCGTCGTCGATCCGCGTCGCGGTCGCCTCGCGGCCGAAGCCGGAGAAGATCGGGACGGCGACCGCGCCGACCTTCAGGCACCCGTAGAGGATCGAGACGACCTCGGGCACCATCGGCATGTAGAGGCCCACCGTGTCGCCCGTCTCGATCCCGGCCTCCGTCAGGTAGTTCGCGACGCGGTCGCTCTGCCGGCGGAGCTCGTGGAACGTGACCTCGCGGACGTCGCCCGGCTCGCCCTCCCAGATCAGCGCGACGCGGTTGCGGTTCGGGGAGTCGACCGCGGCGTGGCGGTCGACGACGTTGTGCGCGACGTTGATCTCCCCGCCGGGGTACCAGTCGGAGAACTGCGGGCCCTCCGCGTCGTCCCGAACGGCGTCGTAGTCGGCGTAGAAGTCGATGTCGAGGTAGTCGACGATCTCGTCCCAGAACCAGTCGACGCCGGACTCGAACTCGCCCGGGACCTCGGAGGTGGTGCGTTCGATGAGCGCCTCGTAGTCGTCGATCCCGTACTCCCGCATGAACGCGGCGACGTTCGTCGACTCGGCGAACGCCTCGCTCGGTTCGTGTACGACCTCGTCTATCCCCTCGTACTCGTCCATCTCGACCGGTGATTTTCGCGGCGACAGTAAGTAATTTTCCTGAAGGACTACCGCGGCTCGGCGCACTCGCCCGCGACCTCGACGGCCTCGGCGTCGACCGCGACGCGACCGTCGTACAGGGCGCAAGTGCCCGCGTCCCACGCGAGTCCGCCCTCCCAGTCGGTACCGGTCACCGCGGCCTCGTGTCGGCCCGCCGCGCCCACGGTGACCTCGAACGCGCGGGCGACCCCCGGCTCCACGCGGTCGGACTGCTCGGCGTAGGTCGACCCGTCGTCGCCAGCAACGACCACGTCCACGTCCACGGGAGCGTCGCCGTCGTTACGGACCGTGAGGTCGAGTCGGCTCGGCTCGGGATCGCCGAGACACCCGGCCGCCGCGCCGGCCAGCGCGCCGGCACTCGCGGCGAGGAGGCTCCGTCGTTCCATGCTAGCCGGTGGTCGGGGCGGGACTTCAACCCCGCACACCCCAGCGGTGTGAGTCCGCGAGGAGAAAGTCGGTGTCCGGCCCGCTATTCGTCGTCGCTCTCCCCGTCGTCACCTTCGTCGTCCGCGGCCGCGTGGACCGACTCGGGGACGATGTCGACGGAGGCGACCTCGTCGTCGGGGTCGAGGTTCATCACGATGACGCCCTTCGTGTTGCGGCTCACCGTCGATATCTCCTCGACGCGGGTCCGCATGATCTGCCCGGCGGCGCTCATCGCGACGAGGTGGTCGCCGTGGGTGACCGCCTCGATGGCGACAACCTCGCCGTTGCGGTCGCCGGTCTTGATGTCGACGAGGCCCTTCCCGTTCCGGGACTGCGGGCGGTACTCGTCGAGGTCGGAGCGCTTCCCGTACCCGTTCTCCGTGACGGTGAGCACCCAGTTGTGGTATTCGTCGTCGATGGCGGCGACGCCCGCGACGGCGTCGCCCTCGCGGAGGTCGATGCCGATCACGCCGCGGGCCGTGCGGCCCATCGCGCGGGCGTCCGACTCGTCGAAGCGGATCGCCATCCCGTCGCGGCTCCCGATGACGATGTCGCGCTCCCCGTCGGTCACCTCGACGTCGACCAGCTCGTCGCCGTCTTCCAGCCGGATCGCGCGGATCCCGGTCGAACGGATGTTGCCGAACTCCTCGACCGCGGTCCGCTTGATGTACCCGTCGCGGGTGACCATCGTGAGGAACTCGTCGTCGTCCAAGTCCTCCGTGTTGACCACCGACTCGATCTCCTCGCCGTCGTCCAGATCGAGGAGGTTGACCGCGGACTTCCCGCGGGCCGTGCGGGACATCTCCGGGATCTCGTAGGTCTTCAGCTCGTAGATCTGGCCGTGGTTCGTGAAGACGAGGAGGTAGTCGTGGGAGTTGGCCGCGAACACCGAGGAGACGCGGTCACCCTCCTTGAGCCCGGTGCCGATGATCCCCTTGCCGCCGCGGTTCTGCGCGCGGAACTCGTCGAGGGGCATCCGCTTGATGTAGTCGTCCTCGCTCATCACGACGACCTGCTCTTCTTCCGGGATCAGGTCCTCGTGGGTCACGTCGCCCGCGTCCTCGATGAAGCTCGTGCGGCGCTCGTCGTCGTACTCGGCCTTGATCGCCTGTAGCTCGTCGACGATCACCTGGTCGAGCTCGTCGGGGTCCGAGAGGATGGTCTCCAGCCGCTCGATACGGGCCTTGACTTCCTCGTACTCTTCCTCGATCTCGGCCGTCTCCATCGAGGTGAGCGAGCCGAGCTGCATCCGGACGATGTGGGCCGCCTGCGCCTCGGTGAAGTCGAACGTCGACTCCAGCGCGGCCTTCGCGGCGTCGCGGTCGTCGGAGTCCTGGATCGTCTCGACGACGTCGTCGACGTTGTCGAGCGCCTTCAGGCGCCCTTCGAGGATGTGCGCGCGGTCCTCGCGCTCGGCGAGCTCGTGCTCGGAGCGGCGGCGCACGACCTCGCGCCGGTGGTCGACGTAGTGTTCGAGCGTCTGCTTGAGGTCGAGCACCTGCGGCGAGCCGTCGACCAAGGCGAGGTTGATGACGCCGAACGTGCGTTCGAGGTGGCTCTCCAACAGCTGGTTTTTCACCACGTCCGCCATCGCGTCGCGCTTCAGTTCGACGACGATCCGGATCCCGTCGCGGTCGGACTCGTCGCGGAGGTCGCGGATGCCCTCGATGGCGCCCTCGTTGACATCCTCCGCGATGCGCTCGACGAGCCGCGACTTGTTCTGCTGGAAGGGGAGCTCGCTGATGACGATCCGGCCCTCCTCCTCGTGGACCTCGAACTCGGCGCGGACCCGGATCCGGCCGCGACCGGTCTTGTACGCCTTGTGGACCGCGTTCCGCCCGACGATGTTCGCGCCGGTCGGGAAGTCCGGCCCCTTGACGTGCTCCATCAGGTCCTCGACGCTCGCGTCGGGGGTCTCGATCAGCTCGACGGTGGCGTCGACCACCTCGCCGAGGTTGTGCGGCGGGATGTTCGTCGACATCCCGACGGCGATGCCCGACGAGCCGTTGACGAGCAGGTTCGGGAACGCGGCCGGGAGCACCTCGGGCTCTTCCAAGCGGTCGTCGTAGTTCGCCTGGAAGTCGACGGTGTCGCGCTCGATGTCCGCCATGAGCTCCTCGGCGATGGGGGACATCCGGGCCTCCGTGTACCGCATCGCGGCCGGCGGGTCGCCGTCGACCGAGCCGAAGTTCCCCTGCCCGTCGACGAGCGGGTAGCGCATCGAGAAGTCCTGGGCCATCCGCGCGAGCGTGTCGTAGATGGCGCTGTCGCCGTGCGGGTGGTAATCGCCCATCGTCTCGCCGACGACGGAGGAGGACTTGCGGTGCGCGGAGTTGCTCGTCACGCCCGCCTCGTTCATCGCGAAGAGGATGCGGCGGTGGACGGGCTTGAGCCCGTCGCGCACGTCGGGGAGCGCCCGTCCCGCGATGACGGACATCGCGTAGTCGATGTACGACTGCTCCATCTCGTCCTCGATGCGCGCGTTCGTCACCTGCGCGGCGCGTACGTCGCCGGGGTCGGCGTCTGGCGTCTCCGAGCTCATATGTCCACCCACTCCGCCTCGGTCGCGTGCTCCTTGATGAACTGCTTGCGCGGCTCGACCGCGTCACCCATCAGCACGTTGAACATCCGGTCCGCCGCGGCCGCGTCGTCGATGGTGATCCGCTTGAGCCGGCGGTTCTCCGGGTCCATCGTGGTGTCCCACAGCTGGTCGGGGTTCATCTCGCCGAGCCCCTTGAACCGCTGGACCTGCGTCGGGTTGCCGTCGCACTCCTCCTCGACGATGCGGTCGCGCTCCGCCTCCGTCATCGCGTCGTACGTGTTCCCGCGGTAGCGGACGCGGTACAGCGGCGGCTGGGCCGCGTACACGTAGCCGGCCTCCAGGAGGGGCTTCATGTGGCGGTACAGCAACGTGAGAAGCAGCGTCCGGATGTGGGCGCCGTCGACGTCGGCGTCCGTCATCAGGATGATCTTGTTGTACCGCACGTCGTCGATGTCGAACTCCTCGCCGATGCCGGCGCCGATCGCGGTGATCAGCGCGCGGATCTCGTCGTTCTCCAGAATGCGGTCGAGGCGGTGTTTCTCGACGTTGAGTATCTTCCCCTTCAGCGGGAGGATCGCCTGGTTCTCGCGGTTGCGCCCCTGCTTCGCCGAGCCCCCGGCGGAGTCGCCCTCGACGACGAACAGCTCCGCCTCCTCCGGGTCGCGGGTCTGACAGTCGGCGAGCTTCCCGGGTAAGGCGGTGGATTCGAGCGCCGACTTCCGGCGGGTGAGCTCCTCGGCCTTCTTCGCGGCCTTCCGAGCGCGCGCGGCCTCGGCGGCCTTGTGGACGACCTTCTCGGCCGTGTCCGGGTTCTCCTCGAAGAAGGTGCCGAGCTTCTCGTGGGTCGCGGACTCGACGACGCCGCGCACCTCGCTGTTGCCGAGCTTCGTCTTCGTCTGCCCCTCGAACTGCGGGTCGGGGTGTTTCACCGAGACGACCGCGGTGAGGCCCTCGCGCACGTCCTCCCCTTTGAGGTTCGCGTCGAGGTCGTCGACGAGGCCGTGCTCGTTGGCGTAGTCGTTGACCGTCCGGGTGAGCGCGGTCTTGAACCCGGTGAGGTGGGTGCCGCCCTCGCGTGTGTTGATGTTGTTCGCGAACGCGTGGACGGAGCCCTGGAGCTCCTCGGTCGCCTGCATCGCGACCTCGACGTGGACGCCGTCGGTCTCGTCCTCGAAGTAGATGACCTCCTCGTGGATCGGCGAGCGCGTCTCGTTGAGGTACGCGACGAACTCGCGGATCCCGCCGTCGTACTTGAACGTCTCCGCGGTGTCGTCGCGGTCGTCGACGAGCCGGATCTCGACGCCGGAGTTGAGGAAGGCGAGCTCGCGGAGCCGGTTCGCGAGCGTCGACGTCTGGAACTCCGTCGTCTCGAATATCTCCGCGTCGGGCCAGAACCGGATCTCCGTCCCGGTCGACTCGTCGCCGTCCATGTCGCGGACGCGCTCGAACCCGTCCTCCGCGGGCTCGCCCCCGGCGAACCGGTGGCGGAAGACGCCGCCGTCGCGCTTGACCTCGACCTCCAGACGCTCGGAGAGCGCGTTGACGACGCTGACGCCGACGCCGTGGAGCCCGCCCGAGACCTGGTACGACTTTGAGTCGAACTTCCCGCCGGCGTGGAGGACGGTCAGGATGACCTCCAGCGCGGGCCGGTCGTACTCCTCGTGTGTGTCGACCGGGATCCCGCGCCCGTCGTCGCTGACGGAGACGGAGCCGTCCTCGTGGATCCGCACCTCGATCTCCTCGCAGTACCCCGCGAGCGCCTCGTCGATGGAGTTGTCGACGACCTCGTAGACGAGGTGGTGGAGCCCTCGACCGTCCGTGGACCCGATGTACATCGCCGGTCGCTTACGGACGGCCTGTAGGCCCTCGAGGACCTGGATTTGGCCGGCTCCGTATTCACTCTGCTCTGACATAGGAACTTACTATCGCTAATCGCTGTCGGCTTATAAAGCCGGCGCACGCGCGCGGGCGTGAGCGGCGTCCTGGATGGACCGAGGAGACGCGATCGGCACCGCCGACGGACCGACGAGACGCGCCGGAGCGTGGGTAGTGTTCCCACAGTTACAAGCCGCGTCCCCGCGTACCGATCGCCGAATGCTACCGATCGCGGACTCCTTCGAACACGTTCACCGCGGCTGCGAGATCCGGTACGGACGGGGGCGAATCGCCGACCTCGGGGGCTGGCTCGCCGAGCGCGGCCTCGACGACGCCCTGGTCGTCTGCGGCTCGAACACGGGCGCGAACGACGCGCTGATGGACCCGATACGGGCCGGGCTCGGCGACCGGCTCGCCGGCGTCTTCGACGGGACGACCCCCGACAAGCGGGTCGAGACCGCCTACGACCTGCTGGACGCGCGCGAGGAGGCGGGCGCCGACGTGCTCGTCGCGGTCGGCGGCGGCGCGAGCCTCGACGTCGCGCGGCAGGCGACGCTGCTCGCCGCCGACGGCCGCGACCTCGACGACCTCCGCGCCGACGCGGAGGCGGGGCCGGACGCGCTCGGTGACCTCGCACCCGAGAGCGGTCCGGCGGTCCCGTTCGTCGTCGTGCCGACGACGTTCGCGGGCGCGGACGTCTCCACGGGCGGGTCGCTGGAGATCTTCTCCGCCGACGAGTCGCCGACCGGCCAGCCGGTGACCGTCAGCGGGAGCGGCGCGTGGCCGATCGCGGACGTGGCCGACCCGGCGCTGTTCGAGACGACGCCGACCTCGGTGCTGGCCGGGTCGGCGATGAACGGCTTCGACAAGGGGATCGAGACGCCGTACGCCCGCGACGCCGACCCGGTGAGCGACGCGGCCGCGGTCCACGGGCTCCGCCTCCTCTCGGACGCGCTGCCCCGCGTGGCCGGCGACCGACCGGGGGGCGAGGACGCGACGGACCGCGCGGTGGTCGGGTCGCTGCTCGTCCAACTGGACCGCAAGATCAGCGTGATCCACGCGTTTGGACACGGGTTCGCCCGCCGCTACGATGTCCAGCAGGGAGCGATCCACGCGGTCGTCGCGCCGCACGCGCTGGCGTACCTCTTCGACGAGGTCGACGCGAGCCGCCGGGCCCTCGCGGCCGGGCTCGGGGTCCCGACCGACGGGCGCGACGACGGCGCGATCGCCGAGGACGTGGTCGAGGCGGTCGCCGCGGTGCGCGACGCGCTCGACGTGCCGAGCAGGCTCCGAGACCTCCCCGAGACGGACGAGGCGGACCTCCCGGCGATCGCCGAGTTCGTCGCCGAGGACCCGCCGATGGAGCGCGCGCCGGCCGACCTCGACGCGACCGCGGCGGGGATCCTCGGCGTGTTGCGCGCGGCCTGGTAAGGAGGGGCCGCCTCAGTCGTCCGCCGCCGCGTACGTCTCCAGCGCCGTCAGCCGTCCGCCCGCCGCGTCGAACACGTCGACGAACGCGAACAGGACCTCGCCGTCGGCGTCGAGCAGCCGGCCGCGGACGGCCACGCCGGGGCCGGAGGGGTACACGCCGTCGACCGCGTGGGTCGTGTCGGTGTTCGGCCGCTCGTCGCGCATGAACGCGACGAAGCGCTCGCGCCCCTCGAAGGTGCGGTCGGGGCGCCGCTGGACGAAGTCCGGATCGAGTAGCGACGCCAGCCGGTCGTACTCGCCCGCGTCGAGCGCGTCGTAGTAGGCCCGCGCGAGGGCGGCCGGGTCCGAGGGCGTCGCCTCCGCTCGCTCCCCGCCCTCACGCCGCGAGGGCATGGAACTCCTCCGCCGAGGTCCGGGTCCCCTTCGAGATGATCACGTCGCCGCCCCTGAGGGTGGTGTCGATGTCGGGACCGACCAGCCAGCCGTCGTCCGGGCGCCGGATCGCGAGGACGCTCGTCGAGATGTCCGTCGCGGGCACGCCGTCGACGACCGCGGTCCCGTCGAGGTCGCTCCCCGCGCCGACCTCGGTCCGGGTGATGATCTCGTCGGACTCCTGGACCGCCATCTCCACGACCGGGTGGACGTCGAGGTCGCGGCGGACCCCCTCGGTGATCGCCAGCGCGGCGTCGGAGATCTCCTCGGTCGCGACGCCGAGGTGGATGAGCCCGCGCAGCGACACCGGGTCGTCCGCCTCGGCCGCGGCGCGGAGCGTCCACGCCTCGAAGCGCGACTGGAGCGCGTCGACCTCGACCTCGAGGTTGCTCACCTCCTCGGCCAGCTCCTCGTTGTCGAAGAGGACGGAGCCGTACGCGAGGTCGACCGCGAGCTCCGAGAGGTTCTTCATCAACACGATCGAGCCGACGGCGCGTTCGAGGTCGTCGATCCCCGGTTCGGCCTCGGGCTCCGGCTCGTACGGCTCGCCGCTCAGCTCGGGGACCACGTCCGCGACGCCGGCCTCGGGGCCGCGCAGCAGCGTCACGTCGCCCGCCTCCAGCCGGGTGGTCGGCCCGGGGTTGAGGATCCAGTCGTCGTCCCGCCGGACCGCGATGACGCGGACGCCGGTCTCCGATTCGAGGTCGATGTCGTCGAGCGTGCGGCCGGCGTACGCCGAGTCGGCCGCCGCGGTCGCGCGGACGAGCGTCTCGACGCCCGCCGAGAGCGCGCCCCGCATCGCGTCGGGGAGCCCGATCTCCTCGGTGACGATCTTGGCGATGTCGCCCGCGGCGTCGGCCACCTTGTCGGCGGCGGCGATGACGCCGAGGACCGGCGCGAGCGTCTCCGCCTCGCTCGGGTTCCGCGCCGCGAGCATCAGGCTCATCCGGGCGCGCAGCTGGAGCACGTCCATCCGGTGTTCCAGTTCGACGACCTCGTGTGCGACCGTCGGGCTCCCGTGGAGGACCGCCGAGTACGACAGGTCGATCAGGAGCTCCGCCGTGTCCTTCATCTCGACGAGCAGGTCCTTGACGCTCGTCGGCTCGTAGCGGACCGTGCGCCCGTCGAAGCGTCCCATGCGACTCCCTCTCCGGCGGCGAGTAAAAGGCTTGTTGCGGGGACGACGGGGCGGTCAGAGGACTTTCAGACCGCCTCAGAGCGCGTCGCCGGCGACGTACCCGGCGTCGGTCCCCGAGGCGTCCGGGTCGCCGCCGACCGGCGCGGCGAGGTCGACGAGCGCGAGCCACCCGAGGAGGCGGGCGGCGCGGTCGCGCCACGCGGCCTCCCAGTCGGGGTTGCGGGCCCTGTCGTGGCGCGGGACCCCGTCGCGGGTGGCCGCGAAGAGGTCGTCGGGCGTCAGGGCGGCCTCCGGGGAGGCGTCCCGCAGCGCGGCGAGCGCCTCCGGGGCGAGGAGGACCCCCTCGCGGAGCCCCTCGCGGACGCGCTCGGGGGTCGGCTCGGCGTCGGCACGGACGAACCCGCGCGGGGTCTCCTCGACCAGGTCGAGCGCGCGCAGGAAGGCCAGCCAGTCGTTGGCGGTCTGCCGGTCGGGGAGGTCGCGGCGCCGCCGGAGCCGCGCGCAGCAGTCGTCCGTGTCGCCCGGCACGAGCGGGACCGCCCGCTGGTACTCGCGGAGCGCGTCGAGGTCGGCCGGGGGGTCGGGGACCGGTTTGAGTCGCATCGATCGGCGTCGCGGGCGCTCAGCGGTAGCCGAACGACTCCGCGAGCAGTTCCTCGTCGGTCTCGCCGACGGTGTAGACGGGGCCGTCCACCACGTCGACGGTGACCTGCGCCGGGGCGAAGACGCTCTCGGGCACGTCGTAGAAGTCCCAGTCCGCGTCCTCGAACACCTCCACGAAGGGCGTCCCGTACTCCTCGCCGGCGGTCGAGACGATCTCGTCGAAGCGGTCGTCGTCGCGGGCGACCTGGAGGTGGACCTCGCCGCCGTACGCGAGCGCGTCGTTCGTCCGGCCCATCGCCTCCGTCTCGTCGCGGGTCGCGGGCGCGAGCGGCGCGGACCCCGAGGCGTGGAGCACGTCCGTGGGCTCGTAGCCGATCTCCAGCAGGCGGAAGACGGCGAGCTCGGCGGCGCGGGCCGCCGTGGTGACGGATCCGGCGGTCGAGCCGGTGGCGAACGCCGGGAGGAACACGCCGTCGGTGTCGACCTCGGCCAGCTCCGCGACCTGCTCGGCAACCGCCTCGTCGGGCAGCGCCGTCGACTCGACCGCCAGCGTGGCGAACTCCGAGGAGTCGTAGTAGCCGACGCGCTCGAACTCGGTCTCGCGGCCGACCAGCGCGCGGGCCGGCCCGGAGCCGAGCCCCTCGAAGCCGTCCTCGGTCGTGATCTCCCAGCCCGCCTTCTGCGAGCACAGCAGCGCGACGGCGGGGTGGTCGGTCGACAGCTCGACGTACTGGCGGGGCGCGCCCGCGAGCTCGCCCATCCGGGTCTGGAGGTTCGCCAGCCCGGCCGTCTGTATCTCCGCGAGCAGCAGTCCCGCCTCGACGCCGCCGGCCGCGTCGACACCGAAGTCGACGACCGTGGCGCCGTTGTCAAGCTCGTAGCCGACGACGTCCAGCTCGCCGGCGAAATCGAGCGCCTCGTCGACCAGCTCGATCGCGGTCCGGTTGATGCTCTCCATGTCCCGGCCTACTCGCTCACCGTTTAAGGCGTTTGGCTGTTCGGCTCGGGAACCTTCGTGACGCTGCGAGATGGTTCGCACAGCTGAAAGAGGCGGTGGCGCGTGCCTCCGAGTGGCCGCCGAAGGCGGCCGCGAGGAGCACGCGCGAGGGAGCCGGTGAGCGCTCGAAGAGCGCGAACCGCGAGGCTGGGGAGGAGTGAGGCTGCGGTACGGTCGCGGTCGGGCGGGACTCAAAGGGGCAGCCGGGAGGACGGCGCAGGCGATGTAAGCACCGCAGCGAGGGAGCGAACGAAGTGAGCGAGCGAGCGAGGCGCACAGCGAGCGTGCGCCGTCCTCCCGGCTGGGGCTTTGGAGGTGTTCACCGCCGAGTCGTGGTCATCAGTCCACAAGGAGACAACTACGTAGTCACCAGAAGCCGCCGTCGGAGTCGCTCGGTCCGCCGGCCTCGCCGGGGCCGGACGGGCCGCGGGGCCCGCTCGGGCGCGGGTCGGGGTTGATCGCGACGGGCTCAGACTCCGCTCGGGGGTCGACCTCGCGGCCCTCCTCGTAGCGGACGAACGAGAGGTAGAATGGCTCGCCGCAGCCGACGCCGTCCGCGTCCGGCTCCCGATACGGCTCGTCGCCGCCCACGTCGGTGCCGCGGACGCCGTCGTGGGGGTCCCAGTCGACGCCGTCGCTCTCGCCGCAGACGAACCGGACGCCGTCGGCCTCGACCGCGTCGTCCCCGTCGACGGCGTCCTCGTCGCCGTCCGCACCGCCGTCGTCTGCCTCCGCGTCGAACGGCTCCGTCGGCGCGACGTACGTCCACCCTTCCAGCGGGTACGGGGTCACCGACTTGTCCGCGAGGTACCCCTCGCGTTCGAGCGCGACGAGCGTCCCGCAGTGGGGACAGTAGTACGTGACCGGGTAGCTCATACCCCTCGTAGGGGAGCGACCGATAAACAGCCGTCGCCGCCGCGTCAGCTATTTGATCGTTCGGGGCGACGGATCGGTATCTCCTCCAACACCTCACGGGACGGCGCCGACGACGCGGGCGGATCAACCGACGCGGGCGAGACGACCGACGCGGACGCGGCGGAGCGCGCGCACGACGATTCGGGCGGCCTCGTCACCCGACGCCGACTCCTCTACGGCGTCGCGGGCGGGGTCGGGCTTCTCGGCGGCGGCGGCCTCTACGTCGCGAACGCGCTCGACGGCGACTTCGGCGGGTACGACGCGCCGGAGACGCAGCCGATGGTGTCGACGCGCGGGCGCCTCGACGCCGCCGAGCCGACCGAGCGCTCGGGGTCGTGGGGCTTCAACGGCGCCGACTCCGTGGTCCTGTACGTCCACGGGCTGGGCGCGGACGCCGAGTCGGCGCGCGACCAGGCGTACACCGCTCGGCTCGCGCTCGCCGCGGCGACGGGCGAGGAGTCGGGGACCGACGCGACGGCAGAGGGCGACGCCGCGGTCGACGAGGCCCGCCCGGTGATCGGCTACTCGTGGGCGTCGAACGTCGACTGGGGGCCGGCGAAGGAGACCGCCGACGCCAACGCCGCGCCGCTCGCGGACTGGCTGACGGCGTGGGCGGACGAGGACGGCCGGCCGGTCCACCTGTTCGCCCACTCGCTCGGCGCCCGCGTGACGGGGGCGACGCTCCGGGAGCTCGCGGCCCGCGGGCGGACGGGCGTCCTCGCCTCGGCGTCGCTGTTCGGCGGCGCGATCCCGGACGAGAGCGCCGCGGCGGACGGGCGGTACGGCGAGGCGATCGCGGCGCTCGACGCCCCCGTCTACAACTTCCACAGCCGGAACGACCGCGTGCTCGGCTGGGTGTACCGCGCGTCGGACCGGACCCGGGCGGTCGGCCACGGCGGGCTCCCGGCGTCGGCGACCGCGCCGGACGGCTACGTCGACGTCGACGTCACCGACCTGGTCGCGGACCACTACTCGTACGTCGAGCCGGAAGAGGGGTGCGTGCCGCGCGCGACCGACCGTCTCGGGCTCGAATAGTCGGCGCGCCGACGCGTCCCCGGAACCCCTTTTACGAGCGCGGTCGACCGTTGGGGCATGATCGACGAGACCGTCGCCGAGATCCGGGCGATGCGGACCCACAGCACGTCCGCGGTGGCCGTGAAGGCGACGCGGTCGCTCGCGGACCTGCTGGACCGCGAGTACGTGACCGTCGACGAGTTCGAGCGCGACCTCGAACACAACGCGGGCGTGCTGCGCCGCTCGAACCCCTCCCACGCGGCGCTCCACAACGCGATGCGCGAGGTCGAGCGCTCCATCGTCGGCGAGGCGACGAGCGTCGAGGGCGCGAAGCAGCTGCTGGAGGACGTGATCGCCCGCGTGGTCGACGACATCGAGACGGCCAAGGGGGAGGCGGCCGCCAACGCGGCCGAACACCTCGACGACGGCGACACGCTGCTGGTCCACGACTACTCGACGACCGTGCTCGAAGCCATCGAGGACGCCGCCCGCGACGGCGCCCACCTCACCGTCTACGTCACCGAGGCGCGCCCGCGGACGCTCGGGCGCAAGACCGCGCGCGTCCTCGCCGGGATGTCGCGCGTCGAGACGCGGATGGTCGTCGACAGCGCGATGGGCTACGCGCTCCGCGACTGCGACCGCGTCCTGCTGGGGATCACCTGTATCACCGGTGGGACCTACTACAACCGCATCGGCACGTTCCCGCTGGTCGTCACCGCCCGCGAGCTCGGCGTCCCCGTCACCGCGGTCGGCTCGGGCGCGAAGACCATCGAGGAGTTCCGGTTCGAGAACGAGTTCCGCGACGCCGTCGAGGTGATGCGCGAGCCCGTCGAGGACGTGGAGATCGAGAACCCGAGCTACGACGCCACGCCGATCGGGATGATCGACACCGTGATCACCGACGACGGCGTCCGGAACTGACCCCGGATCCGGGACAGAAACCGCCGTAACCCGGCCAACGCCGCCGACGAGACCAAAGCGCTTTGTGTGTGTACCGTGTTAACAGACCCAAATGACTGTTCAGCCGGGTTCGGCGGCGGTGTTCCAGATCCCCGATCGGGGACTGACGGAGGGGTGTTCGAGCGGCTGGTGCGAGCTGGGCGCGATCGCGACTGAGCCGGGAGTCGTCACGGCGGTCGCGCTCGTCGGGGTGCTCGCGCTGCTCGCGTTCGCGTACGTGCGCGACGCCGAGTCCGCCTGCCGTCGCGAGCGCCGCCGCGTCCTCGACGAGCGGGACGCGTTCGAGTCGTTCGCCGACCGCGTGGCGCAGATCGACGCCGTCTCCGTCGCGGCGGACGCGACGCCGACCGGGGTGCCGGCCGGCGCCCTCCGTCGGATCGACGGCGACGGCGGCGGCCCGCCGGGCGGGGGGCCGAGCGGCCGAAGCGTCACCCTCAGGCGGGTGATGGCCGCGTACCGCGACACGGTGCTGTCGCTGCCGCACTACCGGGCCGAGTACGACGAGACGCCCGCGGAGAGCCTGGCGGCCGAGCTCGGGCCCGACGCGGCGACCGCGCTGGCGACCGACGGCGCCCTGTCGAGCGGCGCACAGTCGGCGCTCGTCGACCGGAGCCGGCGCGCCGCGGACGCCCGCGAGCGGCTCGCCGACGCGATCAGCACGGAGATCGACGAACTGGACGACCGCGAGGCGGCGCTGTCGGCGATCGACCGCCGCCGCCGGTGCCTGGTCGGCCACCTGGACGGGATCCGGTCCGAGGGCGAGACCGGCGCGGCGATCGACGTCTGGAACCGGCTGACGGAGCTGGAACGGGAGTGCGACGAGCTCGCCGCCGACCGGCAGCGCTCGCTCGACGACCCGCCGCTGACCCCGGAGTCGCCGCTCGACGGCGAGAGCGACCACCCGTTCCACGACTACCTCTACGGCGCCGAGGACGGCCCTCGCTACCCGGTGTTGGCGCAGATCGCGGAGATGGCCGACGACGTCCGCGCGGACAGGGACCGCGTCGGCAGGCGCATCGCTGGCGGCAACTGACTGCCGCCCCTGTGAGGCGGATCGACGGCGGCGACTTACTGCCGCCCCGGCGAGGCGGATCGACGGCGGCGACTTACTGCCCCCCGGCGAGACGGATCGACGGCGGCGACTTACTGCCGACCCGGCGAGGCAGACCGACGGCGGCGACCGACGGCCGACGCGGGAGGCGACCGGCGCCGCGGCGAGAAACTACAAACTACCGGTTTGTTTATGATGGTAGGGTGGGACTGAGGGTGTATGAGTTGGCAAGCGGCGGAACGAGCGTTCACGGACGAGGCCATCGCCCGGGAGACGCTCCCCGAGATGTTCGAGCGCACCGCGGAGCGGCACGCGGACCGGATCGCTCAACGATATAAGGGCGGCACCTACGACCGGTCGCTCGTCGCCGCCGGGGTGGTTCCGCCGGCGCCGGCCGGCGACTACGCCGACCTGACGTACGCGGAGATGCGGGGGATCGTCCGGAACCTCGCGGCCGGGCTCCGCGAGCTGGGCGTCGACGGCGACACGCGGGTCGCGATGTACTCGCAGACCCGCATGGAGTGGGCCCAGACCGACTTCGCGGCGCTGGCCGCGGGCGCCGTCGTGACGACGGTGTACGCCTCGTCGTCGCCGAGCCAGCTGCGCTACCTGCTGGAGGACCCGGAGGCGACGGTCGTCGTCGCCGAGAACGGCGAGATGCTGGAAGACGTGCTCGCGGTGCGCGGCGACCTCGACCACGACCTCGACGCGATAGTGACCGTCGACGAGGTCGACGCCGACGCGGTCGAGGCCGACGACCTCGAAGACGTGTACGGCCTCGGCGAAGTCCACGAACTCGGCGCCGAGGCGTTCGACGAGGCGACCTACGAGGGGTGGGTCGACGCGGTCGAGATCGGCGACCTCGCCAGCCTGATCTACACCTCGGGGACCACCGGGAAGCCGAAGGGGGTCCGGCTGACGCACGCGAACTTCCGCGACAACGTCTCGCAGTGCTACCGGCGCTTCGCCGACCGGCCCGACCGCGACCCGTCGGTCCCCGGGATCTCCGCCGAGTCGACCACGCTCTCGTTCCTCCCGCTCGCGCACGTCTTCGAGCGGATGGCCGGCCACTACATGATGTTCGCCGCGGGCGCGACCGTCGCGTACGCCGAGAGCCCGGACACCCTCCGCGAGGACTTCGGGCTCGTGCGCCCGACGACGACGACCAGCGTCCCGCGCGTCTACGAGAAGCTGTACGACGCGATCCGCGAGCAGGCGAGCGAGTCGCCCGTCAAGGAGCGCATCTTCGAGTGGGCGGTCGACGTGGGGCGCGCCCACCACGAGGCCGACAATCCCGGCGCCCTGCTCGACGCCAAGCGGGTGATCGCCGACCGGCTCGTCTTCTCGTCGGTCCGCGAGGCGATCGGCGGCAACATCGAGTTCTTCATCTCGGGCGGCGGGTCGCTGTCGGCCGAGCTGTGCGCGCTGTACCACGCGATGGACCTCCCGATCCTGGAGGGGTACGGGCTGACCGAGACCTCGCCGGTCATCAGCGTCAACCCGCCCGAGGAGCCGAAGGTCGGCACCATCGGGCCGCCGGTGGTCGACACCGAGATAGCGATCGACGGCTCCGTCGTCGGCGAGGAGGTCGCCGACCTCGCCGGCGACGTCGGCGAGCTGCTCGTCCGCGGCCCGCAGGTGACCGACGGCTACTGGAACCGCCCGGACGCGACAGCGGAGGCGTTCGTCGACGCGGACGAGCTCCCACCCGACGCCGTGACCGCCGGGACCCCGGCCGACGAGCGCATCGGCGTCGACGGCGACGGGTCGGACGACGGGGGCGACGCGGAGGCCGCCGCGGAGCCGTGGTTCCGCACCGGCGACATCGTCCAGCTCCGCCCGGACGGGTACGTCGCCTTCCGCGAGCGCGCCAAGCAGCTGCTCGTGCTCTCGACCGGGAAGAACGTCGCCCCGGGGCCGATCGAGGACCGCTTCGCCGCCAACGAGTTCGTCGAGCAGTGCGTCGTCCTCGGCGACGGCCGGAAGTTCGTCTCGGCGCTCATCGTCCCGAACTTCGAGCGGGTGGCGGCGTGGGCCGACGAGAACGGGGTCGACCTCCCCGAGGACCGCGCGGCGGTCTGCCGCGACGACCGCGTCCGAGAGCGCATCCAGACGGAGGTCGACCGCGTGAACGAGGAGTTCGAGTCCTACGAGAAGATCAAGCAGTTCCGGCTCGTCGAAGAGGAGTTCACCGAGGCGAACGACCTGCTCACGCCGACGATGAAGAAGAAGCGGCGGAACATCTTAGACCGGTTCGCCGACGAGGTCGAGATGATCTACGACGACGGCTGATCTCGGCCGTCGCGCCCGCCCCGCTGGGAAACCCATAAGCCTCGTGGCGGAGTACGGGTCCCGATGGCCTCTCTCGTCACCCCCCGAGTCGGGTTCGGCGCGCTCGGCACGCTCTGTGCCGGGCTCGGCGTCGGTCACCTGGCGTTACAGGGGGGAGACGTGGGAGCGCTGCTCGAATCTGCGCTGATCGTCGGGCTCTCCGGGTTCGTCTTCTACACCGTGTACGACCTGCCGGACTGGGGGATATCCCCGCCGGGCCGGTGGCGAGCGGTCCGGATCGCCGCCCTCACCGCCCTCTCGTTCGCCTCGCTCGCGGGCGTCGTCTGGCTCATCTGGCTGCTCGACCACCACGCGTTCAAGCTCTCCTTCCTGATCGCGTTCGCCACGAGCCTCGGCGCGGCAGTCGGGTCCCGGGCGGGGCCGTACGCGGTGAAGGCCGACGAGCAGCTCGCCGAGGCGCAGGAGCTGGCGACCCTGCTCTCGATCAACGACCGCGTGCTGCGCCACAACATCCGGAACGAGCTGTCGGTCGCGCTCGGCTACCTCGACGGGATCGAGGACGTGGAGGACGACGCGGAAGTCGCGGAGCGCGCCGCGATCGTTCGCGAACACCTGTCGGAGCTCTCCGAGACGAGCGAGCGGACCCGCCGCATCGCGTCGATCTGGCGGACCGAGTCGCTCCAGTCGTTCGACCTCGTGCCCCTCGTTCGGGAGCGGGTCGACCGGGTGACCGCGGAGGACCCCGAGGCGGCGATCGAGACGGAGCTACCGGACCGGCGCATCGTCCGCGCACACCCGTCGCTGCCGCTCGCGTTCGAGGAGGCGCTCCGGAACGCGGTCGAGCACAACGGGGACGACGTGACCGTCACGGTGCGCGTGGGACGCGACGGCGACGCGACGACCCTCGTCGTCGCGGACACCGGGCGCGGGCTCCCCGCGACCGAGCGGGAGACGCTTCGGAACGCCGAGGAGACGCCGCTCGAACACACCGAGGGGCTCGGGCTGTGGCTGATCTACTGGACGGTGACGCGCGGCGGCGGGACGGTCGAGTTCGCGGAGAACGACCCGCGCGGGACCGTCGTCCGGATCCGGCTCCCGGACCGCCCCGAATCCGACGGCCCGAGCGGGCCCGTCCCGGAGGCCGCCGAGCTCAGGAGGCGAGCGAAACGGGCCGCGATGTGGGGGGACCCGGACGTCGCGGGCGCCGGGACGGCGGATCCCGAGGCGGACGAGTCCGCCTGAGTCCCGCATCGCCCGGTTAGAACGAGGTGGCTCCGACCCTCACGCGGACGAGGCCGTCGACTCGGGTCGGTCGTCCCGCTCGACGTCGCCGTCGACCGGGTCGCGCCCGGTCACCACGGGGTCGCCGAACGCGTACACCGTGTTGTGCCCGGTGACCTCGACCGTGACGAAGTCGCCGACCTCGACCCCGCGCTCGGCGGCGTTCTGGACGATGATCTGTCGGTAGGCGCCGTCGCGGCACTTCACGGAGTCGCCGGTTCCCTCCTCGACGACGAGGGCCTCGAACGTCTCGCCGACCATCGACTCGTACGCCTCGCCGACGACCTCCATCTTCAGCTCGGACATCGCCTTCGAGCGCTCCTTCTTGACCGTCCCGCCGAGCCCCTTCATGTCGGCGGCGTCGGTGCCGGGGCGCTTCGAGAAGCGGGTGACGTTGATCTTCTCTGGGCGGACCTCGGCCAGGAGGTCCATCGACAGCTCGTGGTCGGCCTCGTCCTCGGTGGGGAAGCCGACGATGAAGTCCGTCGAGAGCGTCCAGTGGTCGAGCCGGTCGTCGAACGTCGCGACGATCTCGCGGAACTTCTCCACCCGGTGTTGCCGGCGCATGTCCTCGAGCACGTCGTCGGAGCCGGACTGGACCGGCGCGTGGATGAAGTCGTACAGCTCCTCGTTCGCGGCGAACACGTCGGCCAGCTCCTCGTGGATTCCGTGGATGCCGCCGGGGTTCGCCATCCCCAGCCGGACCCGGAAGTCGCCGTCGATGTCGCAGATCCGGTCGAGCAGCTCCGGGAGCTTCCGCTCGCCGTCGTCCCAGCCGTAGACGGCCGTGTCCTGGCCGGTGACGCGGATCTCCTTCGCGCCGGCGTGAACGAGGGCGCGGGCCTTCTCGACGTTCTCCTCGACCGACGGCGAGTCGACGCGGCCGGTGGCGAACTTGGTGATACAGTACGAGCAGTTGCTCATACAGCCGCGCGCGATGGGGAGGATGCCGACGACGCCGTCGAGGACCGGCTCCGCGTCGGGGGTGACCGTCGGGCACTCCCCGTTGAGCACGTATTCGGGGACCTCGTCCCAGTGGAGGATCTCGGCGTCGACGTCCGCCTCGTCGAACAGGTCGCCCTGCGCGAGCGCCATACAGCCGGTGACGACGAGTTCGGCGGTCGTCTCGGCCAGCTCCTCCGCGCGCCGGAGCATGTTGCGCTCGGTCTTCTCGACGACGGTACAGGTGTTGAGGATGGCGACGTCCGCTTCGTCGGGGCCGTCGGCCGGTCGGTGCCCGCCGTCGCGGAGGGCACGCTCGATCTCCCGGCTCTCTCCCCGGTTCGAGCTACAGCCGTAGGTTTCGATGTGGTACGTCGCCATCGGAGTGCGCTCACTACCGGTCGCGGGGGCAAAAGCGCGACGGATCCGGGCGTCGGTTCGGCGGGGGTGCGGTGGCGGTGCGGCGTCGGTTCGGCCGCGGTGCGGACCGGGCTCAGTCCTCGGCGACCGCGGCGGCCGGGGCGTCGGCCTCGGTGGCGGAGTCGGCGGTCGCCTCGGGCTCGTCGACGGGGTCGCGCTCCGCGGGCGGCACGGCCTGGTAGACGGAGCGGCGGGCGTCGCGGGGGCACAGGCCCTCCTCGACGAGGCCGACCTCGGTGAGCTTCTCGACCGCGAACCGGACGGTGCGCGTCGAGAGGCGCGTCTCCTCGGCGAGGCCGGTCTGGTCGAACCGGCCCTCCGCGTCGAGCACGTAGTAGACCAGCTTGGCGCTCGGCGGGAGCGGTTCGAGCAGCTCGCGGGTTCCTTCGTCCATACGTTATATACAGTGGCGATTCGCGCATAACCGTGGCCCGCCTGTGCGCCGCCGGCGCACGGCAACCGGGTTTTTATATAGCGGTTTGGTTTCTGAACTCGAAGCGAGCGCCGTCGTCGCCCTCGATCGAGAGCTCCCAGCCGTGTGCGGCCGCTATCTCGCGCACGATCGCGAGGCCGAATCCGGTTCCACGCTCCGTGCTCGAGCTGCCGTACTTCGTCGCCTCCTCCGGGTCGATCCCGAACCCGTCCCCGTCGTCCGCGACGTAGAACCCGTCGGGGAGGGAGCCGACGGTCACGGTGAGTCCGTCGTCGCCCTCGGTGTCACTGTCCGAGCCGCGTTCCACGCTGTCGTCGGACTCCGTCCGACTGCTCGTGGAACCGTGTTCCACGCTGTCGCCGGACTCCGTCCGGCTGCCAGTCGAGCCGTGCTCGACGCTGTCGTCGGACTCCGTCCGACTGCTCGTGGAACCGTGTTCCACGCTGTTCGTGAACAGGTTCTCGAACAGGGTGCGGAGCCGCTCCGGGTCGGCCTCGACCGTCGACGCCGCCTCGGCCGCGTCGAGCGTCGCGTCCCCCGTGTCGACCGTGCGCCACGCGCGTTCGGCCGCCTCCTTCAGCGGGACGGACTCCAGTTCGTCGACCGTCCGGCCCTGCCGCGCCAGCGCGAGCAGGTCGTCTATCAGCTGGCTCATCCGCTCGTGGGCGTCCTCGACCCGGTCGAGTTCGCCGAGGACCGCCTCGTCGTCGGTCAGCGAGCGCGCCAGGTCGGTCCGGCCGGCGGCGACGTTGAGCGGGTTCCGGAGGTCGTGCGAGACCAGGCCGGCGAACTTCTCTAAGCGGTCGATCTCGCGCTGGAGCGCGGCGTCCCGGTCGCGGAGCTGTTCGGTCCGCTCGGCGTGATCCAGCGCGACGGTGACGTTCGCGGCGAGGACGCGCGCCAGCTGGAGGTCGCTCTCGTCGAAGAAGCCCGGTTCGCGCGACCCGAGGGGCATGACCCCGTGCTCGCCGAGGGGTACGACGAGGAGGCTCCGGAGGTCGCCGTACCCGACCGCGGTGTCGACCGCGTCGAGGTCGTCGACGACGATCGGCTGGCCGGACTCGAACGCCTCCCAGATCCGGCCGTCGCCCGGCCCGAACGGGGGTCGGTCGCCGAAGGCCGCCGTCGCCTCCTCGCTTATCGCCGTCGGGAGGAGCACGTTCGCCTCGGGGTCGTACAGCCGGACGCCGCTGTTCGGGAACTCGAGGATGTCGATGGCGGCGCGCGCGGCCACCGCGGCGATCTCCTCGCGGTCGTCGCCGCCGAACATCTCGCGGGTCGTCGCGTGGAGCCGGCGCAGCGTCCGCTCGACGTGTTTCTGATCGTCGATGTCGGCGTAGACGCTGTAGATGACGGTCTCGTCCGACTGCTTGACGGGGATCACGTGGAGGATGAAGTCGCGCATCCCGTCGGGGGTCCGGCGGCGCACTTCGAGCCGCGAGGGCTCGCCGCGGTCAAGCACCGCTTCCCGGTCGGGCGTGTCGGCGTCGTCCGGAATGATCGCCTCGCGGACCTCCTCGTACCCGCTGTCGGCGCCGTACCCGAACGTGTCTTCGAACGCGTCGTTCGCGGCGTCGAGGCGGCGCTCGCCCTCCCCGAGCGCGACGGTGCGCACCGCGGGGAGCGGGAGGTCGTGGAACAGCGCCGTCAGTCGGTCGCGCTCCCGGCGGAGCGCGGTCTCCGTCTCGATCTGCTCGATGGCGTTGGCCGCGTGGGACGCGAGCAGCTCCGCGAACTCCACGTCGCGGTCGTCGAACGCGGCGTAGCCGTTCGAGACCGCCTGTAACACCCCGTGGGAACCGATCGGGACGCTGATCGCCGACCGGATGTCGTCGGCGACCGGGTCGGCGACGTCCGAGCCCTCCCGTCGGTCGGCCCCGCCGGCGGTCCGTCCCGGGGAGGCGGGGTCCTCCAGTTCGTCGGGGTCCGCGGGGTCGACGCTGAGGTTGTCGACCACCATCGTCTCCTGCTCGGCGACCGTGGTCCCGACGACGCCCTCGCCGACGTCGAACGTCCGGACCTCGTCCTCGGTGACGCTGTCGGAGAGGACGGCGGGGACGACCCGGTCGCCGCGGCGGCGGGCGGTGACGCAGCGGTCGAACTCCAAGATGTCCTCGGCCGCGTCGACCGTGCGGTCGAACACCGTCCCGACGTCGCTCACGGATGCCAGCGCCGTCGCGAACTCGTGGATCGCCGTGACCTTCGCGTTCACGTCGCGGAGGTCGCGCTCCGCGCGCCGCCGGCCGAGCGCGTTCGCGACGCTGTTGGCGAGCATCTCGTAGCGGTCCTTGCCGGCGCCCTTCTGGAGGTAGTCGGTGACGCCGGCGGAGATGGCCTCGCTCGCTATCTCCTCGCTCCCCTTCCCGGTGAACAGCACGAAGGGGAGGCCGGGGTCGACCTCGCGGACCGCTTCGAGGAACGCCAGCCCGTCCTTTCCCGGCATGTCGAAGTCGCTGACGACGCAGTCGACGCGCTCGCTCCGGACGACGTCGAGCGCCGCCTCCGGGGACATCCGGGTAACCGTCTCGACGCCGTCCAAGAGGCGCTCCACGTGGGTGGCGGCGAGGTCCGCCGCGCCGGGTTCGTCGTCGACGAACAGGACGCGACTGCCGGCGTCGGTCGGTCCCGACGCGCCTGCGGCGGCCGAGTCGACGTCCGTCGGCGGGTCGTCGGGACCTGAATTCATATGCGTACGTGTTACACTACCAGTAATTTTAGCTTTCGCCCCGGCTACCGATACTGAAAATCGGACCGCTACCCGTCTCGAACGACAAAAACGAGGCAGTGAGGGTCGAGTCGTCCTTACAGGAAGTCC
The DNA here is from genome assembly GCF_005435055.1 of Halorubrum sp. SS7. NCBI lineage: Archaea > Methanobacteriati > Methanobacteriota > Halobacteria > Halobacteriales > Haloferacaceae > Halorubrum > Halorubrum sp. SS7. The sequence continues at coordinate 232,033 of NZ_SGXV01000003.1, read as the reverse complement.
TCGACGTGGTCGGCGACCTCCTCGGGAGTGTCGCCGACGGGGACGCCGGCCTCGTTGAGCGCGTCGATCTTCGACTGCGCCGTGCCCGTCCCGGAGCCCGAGACGATGGCGCCCGCGTGGCCCATGCGCTTGCCCGGCGGCGCGGTGCGGCCGGCGATGAAGCCGGCGACCGGCGTGTCCATGTGCTCGCCGATGAACCTCGCCGCCTGCTCCTCGTCCTCCCCGCCGATCTCGCCGCACATCACGACGGCGTCGGTGTCGGGGTCGGCCTCGAACGCCTCGAGGGCGTCGACGAAGGAGGTGCCGATGATCGGGTCGCCGCCGATGCCGATGGCGGTCGACTGGCCGAGCCCGCGCTCGGTGAGGTTGTCGACGACCTGGTAGGTGAGCGTGCCGGAGCGGGAGACGAGCCCGACGTTACCCTCGGAGAAGATGTTCCCCGGCAGGATGCCGAGCTTCGCCTCGCCCGGCGTGATGATCCCCGGACAGTTCGGGCCGATGAGGCGTGTGTCGGTCTCGCCGAGGCGCTTGTTCACCTTCGCCATGTCCTGGGTCGGGATGCCCTCGGTGATCGCGACCGCGAGGTCGAGGTCGGTGTCGAGCGACTCGAAGACCGCGTCGGCGGCGAACGCCGGCGGCACGAAGATCACGGAGGCGTCCGCGTCCTCGGCCTCGACGGCCTCGTCCACGGTGTCGTAGACGGGGACGCCGTGGACCTCCTGGCCGCCCTTGCCGGGCACCGCGCCGGCGACGACGTTGGTGCCGTACTCGATCATCTGTCCGGCGTGGAACTTGCCCTCCCCGCCGGTGATCCCCTGGACCACCACTCTGGTGTCGTCGTCGACGAAAATGCTCATTGGGGCACCTCCTCGGCGTTCGCGACAGCGCGCTGGACCGCGTCCTCCAGCGTCTTCTCGACCTCGACGAGGTCGGTGTTCAGAATCTCCATCCCCTTCTCGGCGTTCGTCCCGGCGAGCCGGACGACCACCTTCTTCGGGATCTCGTCGAACTGTTCGAGGGCCTCGTTGATCCCCTTCGCGACCTCGTCGCCGCGGGTGATCCCGCCGAAGATGTTGAAGACGACCGCGTCGACGTTGTCGTCGGAGAACACCATGTCGAGCGCGTTCGCGACGCGCTCGGCCTTCGCCCCGCCGCCGATGTCGAGGAAGTTGGCGGGCGCGCCGCCGTAGTAGTCGACTAAGTCGAGCGTCGTCATCACGAGCCCGGCGCCGTTGCCGATGATCCCGACGTTCCCGGAGAGGCGGACGTAGTCGAGGCCGTACTCGCCGGCCTTGCGTTCGAGGTCGTCCTCGTAGGACTCCTCGGCCATGTCGGCGAGGTCGGGCTGGCGGAACAGCGCGTCCTCGTCGATGTTCATCACGGCGTCGGCCGCGATCACGTCGCGGTCGCTCGTGATCATGACGGGGTTGACCTCGATCTCGGAGGCGTCGTTCTCCTCGTAGAGCTCGTACAGCGTCGAGAGGATCGACGCCACGTCGAGCGCCACGTCGGCGTCGACGCCGGCCTCGTAGACGACCTTCCGGGCCTGGTACGGGTGGAGTCCGAACGCGGGGTCGACGTGTTCGCGCGCGATGGCGTCGGGGTTCTCCTCGGCGACCTCCTCGATGTTGACGCCGCCCTCGGTCGACACCATCAGGACCGGCTTGCCCTCGCCGCGGTCCATCGTGACGCCGACGTACAGCTCGTCGACGAAGTCGACGCCCGCCTCGACGAGGACCTGATCGACGGTGTAGCCCTTGAGGTCCATCCCGAGGATCTCGTCGGCGTACTGCTCGGCCTCCTCGCGGTCGGTCGCGATCTTGATCCCGCCGGCCTTGCCGCGGCCGCCCACGTGGACCTGCGCCTTGATCGCGGCCGGGTAGCCGATCTCGTCGACGGCGTCGAGCGCGTCCTCGACGCTCGTCGCGAGCCGGGAGTCCGGAACCGGGATCCCGGCGTCCGCGAAGAGAGACTTCGCTTGATACTCGTGAAGTTTCATCCGTGTGGGATCGGTACCGACACCGGCTTAAATGGTTCCGATTCGGCGCGAATCGCAGCGACCGCGGGACGGAGCGCGCCGGTCGCGGCGGGGTCGGCGGACGACGCGCCTTTTTGTCTCGCGGGCGCCTGCGACCCCCATGGATCCGGCCGATTTCCTCGACGGCGGCGCGGTCAGCGTGTCGGACGAGACGTACGCGGTCTGCCGGACCGACCGGGGACACCCGGACGCGTTCGCGACGGTCCGCGCGGACGGCGAGACGACGGTCGTCGTCGAGGAGGGCGATGTCGACGCGGTCGACGCGGACGCGGTCGAGCCCGGCTGGAGGCGCCTGACCTTCGAGATGGAGCTCCCCTTCGAGCTCGTCGGGTTCCTCGCGGCGGTCGCGACGGCGCTCGCCGAGGTCGACGTCTCGGTGTTCGTCATCTCGTCGTACGCGACGGACCACGTGTTCGTCGGAGACGAGGACCTGCCGGCCGCCGTGCGGCGGCTGGAGGCCCTGGGCTGCGAAATCGTCGACTGACGGGGAGGAAACGGAGGAGGCCTCTCGGGGGGACGCTCGACCCGGTCAGTCCTCGTCGCCGAGGATGACGCGGTGAGTCATCGCCTCGGGGTCGAGGACCTCGTCGGCCTCCTCCTCGGTGAGGTAGCCGGCCTCGACCGCGGCCTCGCGGACGCTCTTGCCCTCCTTTAGCGCCGTCTTCGCGACCGTACTGGCCTTGTCGTAGCCGATCGCGGGGTTGAGCGCCGTCGCCAGCGCCATCGACTGCTCGACGCGCTCGCGGGCGAACTCCTCGTTGGCCTCCAGCTTCCCGACGAAGCGCTCGCCGAACGTCTCGGCGACGTTCGAGAGCAGCTCCGCCGATTCGAGGAAGTTGTGCGCGATGACGGGCTTGTAGAGGTTCAGGTCGATCTCGCCGCGCGCGGCGCCCGCGGAGACGGCGGCGTCGTTGCCGACGACCTGCTTGTGGACCTGGTTGACCGACTCGGCGACGACCGGGTTGATCTTCCCGGGCATGATCGAGGAGCCGGGCTGGTTCTCGGGCTGCTCGATCTCGCCCAGGCCGTTCCGCGGCCCGGAGGCGAGGAGCCGGAGGTCGTTGGCCATCTTGTTGAGGCTGCCGGCGATCGTCTTGAGCGCGCCGTGGCCCTCAGCCATCGCGTCGTGGGCCGCCTGCGCCTCGAAGTGGTTCGCCGCCTCGCGGAACTCGGTCCCGGTCTCGTCGGAGATGTACTCCGCGGCGAGCTCCGGGAAGTCGGGGTGGGTGTTGAGCCCGGTCCCGACCGCGGTGCCGCCGAGGGCGAGCTCGCGGAGGTTCGACTGGACGCCCTCGGCGCGCTCGATGCCCTTCGCGACCTGCGTGCGGTAGCCGCCGAACTCCTGGCCGAGCCGGATCGGGGTGGCGTCCTGAAGGTGGGTTCGGCCGGTCTTGACGACGCCGTCGAACTCCGCCTCCTTCGCCTCCAGCTCGGCGTGAAGCGTCTCTAAGGCCGGCACGAGGTCCTTCTCGACCGCCTCCAGCGCGGCGACGTGCATCGCCGTGGGGATCACGTCGTTCGACGACTGGCCGTAGTTGACGTGGTCGTTGGGGTGGACGACGCGGTCGCCAATCTCCGCGCCCGCGATCTCGGCGGCGCGGTTGGCGATCACCTCGTTGGCGTTCATGTTCGAGGAGGTGCCGGAGCCGGTCTGGAACACGTCGACCGGGAACTGGTCGTCGTGGTCGCCCGCGATCACCTCGTCGGCGGCGGCGACGATCGCCTCCGCGGTGTCGTCCTCGATGAGCCCGAGGTCGCGGTTCGCCTGCGCGGCCGCCTTCTTCACGACGCCGAGCGCGCGGATGAACCGTCGACTCATCGGGATCCCCGAGACGGGGAAGTTCTCGACGGCGCGCTGGGTCTGTGCGCCCCAGTAGGCGTCCGCCGGCACCTGCATCTCGCCGAGGCTGTCCTCTTCCGTGCGGTAGTCGTCACCCATGCGCCGACCTTCCCGCGAGACGCTGTAAAAGGTACTGGAAGCCGGCAGCGCGCGGGATCGTGCGGACTGCTACCGAGGCAATTGCTACCGCGAGACGATGACGTAGCGAGGCGTTAACCCGAGCGAAAACGGCCGAAAATCGGCGCAAACGCTTCCGGCTTATATGCCGGTCCGTCCGCAACGGCCGGGCGCACATGAGCTCGAACGACTCAGCGATCGGAACGGCGCTCGACCGCGACACCGTCCGGTCGACGAGCAAGCTATTGATCGGCGCGCTGGCGATAGTCGGCGTCCTCGCGGTCGTCACACTGCTGCCGGGCGTCGACCGGCTCGTCCCGTTCGCGCCCGTGACGTTCGCCGCCGTCGCGACGGCGGTCGTCGCGCTCGCGGTGGCGGGCATCCTCCTGTACGCGGCGCCGAAGTTCGCGCTGCTGACGCGGCTGGCGCTGGGCGAACCGGAGTCGGAGGGTGACGCCCGATCGGACCGGATCGTCGAGAACGCGGGCGGTGTCGTCCACTGGCTCGTCGTCTTCGGGGCCGTCCTCGTCGCGTACCGCGGGCTCGCGGGCGTCGCGGTCCCCGTCCTGGACGGCGCCGCGTGGGCGTACGACGCCGCGTTCCTGTTCGTCGCGCTCGTTCCCGTGGTGTTCCTCGTCGCCCGCCTGACGGTCACGGTCGACCCGCTGGCCGAACTGGTCGCCGACCGCGTCGCGGGGGAGGCGGACGCCGACGCCGAGTCGGGCGCGAGGGACGCGGCGTCGACCCCGACGATGGGCGACGACGACGCGGAGGGCGGCGGCGACGCGGAGGACGGCGACGGCGGTCAGTAGGCGATGAGGACGACGGCGAGGACCGCGGCGCCGATGCCAGCGACGTCGCTGAGCGCCAGCGACTCGCCGAGCACGGCGACCCCGAGGACCGCCGCGACGACGAAGTACAGCGCGGTGACCGTGGTCGCGATCCCCGCGGCGCCGGCCTGGAGCGCGGCGTAGTACGCGACCGCACCGACGCCGGAGGCGACGCCGGCGAGCGCCGCGATGCCCAGCGCGGTCGGGTCATTCCCCAGGACGGTCGACCCGCGGTAGAGGACGTACAGGGAGGCGACGCCGATCCCGACGGCGTAAGAGACGATCATCGCCGCCTCCGGCGCCATCGACCGCGTGGCGACGTCGGCGAGCACCGCCCAGCACCCCCACGCGACGGCGCCGATGAGGGCGAGGCCGACGACGGCGTTCACGGGTCCATCCTCACTCGCTCCCGGCCGGGAGCAGCCCGGCCTCGGTGAGCTCGTCGTCGAGGGTCCCGTCGCCGTGTTCCGCGTACGCCTCGGGGGTGTACGTCTTGATCTCCAGGGCGTGGACGGACCGCGTCATGTGGTCGCCGACCGCGTCGTACACCAGCTGGTGCTGGTCGACGAGCGACTCCCCCTCGAAGGCGGGCGAGACGACGACGGCCGCGAAGTGGGCGTCCTCGTCCTCGTCGTCGTGGACCCGCGGCGCGGTCACGCTGGCGACCGCGTCCGGGAGGTGCTCCTCGATGAGGTCCGCGACGTCGTCGGGTGCGATGGTCATGGTCCCGCTCTGACGCGAACGGGCAAAAGTCGACCGGCCCGGTCCGACCGCGCTCGGGGCGAGAGACGGTGTCGGGGCGGCGTCGGGCCCGGTCGAGGCGTCAGGCCCGGTCGAGCCTGGAGAGCCCGTGCCAGATGGCGTCCACGAGTCGCGTCTCGGGGTCGCCGTCGCCGTCGGCGGCCGCCCAGCCGCGCGAGACCGCGTCCTCCAGCACCGCGAGCGAGTGGTTCTCGAAGTTGTTCATGCCGCGGAACGACTCCAGGGCCTCGCGGGCGTCGTCGCCGAACTCCGCGCTCGGCTCGCCGTCGTAGAAGCCGAGGTCGGCGAGCGCCGACTGGACCGCGACCGCGGTCTCCCCGGAGAGCTCGCGGGTCTCGTCTGGGGCCTCGCGTTCGAGGAGGGTCACGTCGTATATCTTGAACACGCGCTCCAACTCGTCGATCGGTCGCTCGTGGTCGTCGACGCGCACGTCGACCCAGCGGTCGTTCTTCCCGTCGTAGCCGCCCTCGGGCTTGGCGACGTACAGCGCCGCGGACTGCTCGCCGCGCTTGTCGCCGCCGGCCTCGTTGCCCGCGTGGAGTGCGGCGATGAGCCGCTCCGGGAGGCCGCCCTCGGTCTCCTCGAACGCCTCCGCCATCGCGTCGAGGGTGTCGGCGTTCTCTAAGATGTTCCCCTGGACCGTGTAGTGGTCGCCCTGCCGGTCGCCGGCGTGGTCGTGGCACTCGTCGCCGGTGAACGCGGCGGGCTCGTCGTCGGGGTCGACGCCGACGACGCCGACCTGTCGCGACGGCGCCTCGTCGTCGGCGGCCGTGAGCCGGTCGATCGCCTCGGCCGGAGCGCGGCCCTCGCGGAGGAGGTCGAGCCCGTCGGGGCCGTAGGCGACGTTCGCGAAGCTCTGGGTGGCCACCGCGCCCGCGTCCGCGCTGACGAACGGGACGACGGCGCCGACGCCGACGAACTTCGACTGGACCGCGACGCCGACCGCGTCGGTCTCGGGGTCGCGGGCGGCGATCGAGAAGGTCGAGGGTCGAGGTGGCATGCGGGACCGATCGACGGGCGCCGCCAGCATAAATCCGCCCGCCGCGCGACGGGGTGCGACCGCGGGCGCCCCGCCCGCCCTCACTCCGCCGGTTCGGCCCCGCTCACCGGCGCGGCCCCGGTCACGCGGATCCGGTCGGCCTCCACGTCCTCGTAGGTCGCGCCCCAGCCGCCGACGGTCCAGCGCGTTTCGCCGTCGTCGACGACCATGGAGGCGGTGCCCGTCAGCGCCATCACCGTGGGGGCGCTGTCCGCGTCGCCGTCGGCGTCCGAGAGGTGTTCGGCCTCGACGACCTCGCCGGAGAGGGTCACCGACCGGTCGCCGTCGGTCTCGCGCCCCTCGACCTCAACGTGGAGCGGCTCGTCGCCGCGGATCCGGTCGCGGTTCTCCAGCAGGAACTGCCGGATGTCGGCGTACCGCTTCGGGCCCGCCTCGTCGGCCTCGTACGCCACGGGCGAGGGGAGCCACATGAAAAGCAGGGAGTGCCAGAAGAAGACGTAGGTGAACGAGCGGTTACGGAGGATCAGCCCGTAGTCCTCGACCGCCGCGGGGTTGGGCGCGAACGCCGTGCGCCGGAGGTCGGAGGTGAGGACGAACGGGGCGGGGCGGGAGAGCCGATGGGCGACGGTCACGGCGCCCTCGAAGTCGTCGTCGTCGAGGGGGTCGTCCCCGTCTCGGGCGAGGATCGTGACGTTGACCGTGACGCCGCGGTCGCGGGCGTCGGAGAGGTCGCCCCGGAGCGCCTCGAACTGGTCGCGGGTGAGCGTCGCGTGGACCTGCGTGTCGGCGTCGCGGACGAACGTGCGGGCCGCCTCCAGCACCGTGTCGAACCGCTTGACGATGCTGACCGTCTGGGTGTCGAGGGTCGGTCGCTCGTAGCGCTCCTCGATCTCCTCGGCCGCCGACTCGAACGCGCTCGCCCGGTCCGTGAGCCCGGCGACGATGGTCTCGGGGTCGGTCGCGCGCGCCTGGAACGTCTCCTGTTCGTACAGCTCCACGTACCCGAGGTCGTCGAGGTCGCGGAGCACGTCGTAGATCCGCGCGTCCGGCACGTCGCTGGCCTGCGCGACCTCTGTCGCGGACGCGGTCCCCAGCTCAAGCAGCGTGACGTACGCGTTCGCCTGATAGTAAGAGAGATCGGCGGCCTGGAGCGTCTCCAGGAGTTCCTCGGTGTCCATGACGATCAATTAACTACTTCGGTGTATAAAAATCACCGAGTCCGAGACGCCCGGGCCGCGAGGCCCCCGGCGCCGACGACCGACCGGCGGCGAGCCGCTCACGCCACGTCGGGGTACGGGACGGGGCCGTCGAGGAGCGGGTCGTCGGTCGCCTCCATCCAGGCCTCCAGTTCGTCGCGAAGCCGGTCGAGGGCGTCGGCGTGGTCGGGGTCCGGGTCGCTTGCCTCGGCCGCCGCCTCGAAGGGCTTCTTGTCCGACGCGAGGTTCTCCGACTCCGCGGGGTCGGCCGCCAGGTCGTACAGCTCCTCGGTCGGGCGCTGCGGGACGTGGAACTCCTCGTGGACCTCCCGGCCCGAGGCCGTCGGCGCTACGTCCATCGGGACGAACACCCGCGGGAGCACGGAGAAGTTGCGGACGTACTTGTACCGCTCCGTCCGGACGACGCGGATCGGGTTGTACCGGTCGTGCCACGTCATCTCGGCGAAGACGCGGTCCCGGCCGTCGTGCGGCTCCCCGCGGAGCAGCGGCGCGAACGACTCGCCGGAGACGTCCGTCGGCGGGTCGACGCCGAGCAGGTCCAGCATCGTCGGTGCGAAGTCGACGTTGGTAACGAGCGCGTCGTGGACGGCGCCGCCCTCGACGACGCCCGGCTGGTGGACGAGGAGCGCGGTCTCGATGCCGGGGTCGTAACAGGTGCCCTTCGCGCGCGGCATCGCGAGCCCGTGGTCGGTCGTGAAGACGAACACCGTCTCCTCGGCCAGCCCGTGGTCGGCGAGCGACTCGCGGTAGCGGCCCACCGCCGGGTCGAGCACCTCCGAGATCACCGACCGGAGGTCGGCGACGTCCTCGCGGACGCCGGGCGCGTCCGGGAGGTACGGGAAGTCGTCGAGCGGGACTTCGTCGGGGTCGTACGCGTCGTACGTCTCGTCGGAGAGATACTCCCGGCGGAAGGGGCGGTGCGGTTCCTCGATCCCGACGGAGACGAAGAACGGCTCGTCGGCGTCCGCGCGCTCGGCGAAGAAGTCGTCGACGACGTCGACGAGATCGAGCGCACGCTTGGTCCCGCTGTCGACGTACTCGTAGCCGAGCCGCTCGGGGTCGTCCGGGACCTCGTGCTGGAAGCCGAGCAACGCCGTCTCGTAGCCCGCCTTCCGGAGGCGCTTCGGCAGCGTCTCCCACTCGTCGCCCAGCGCCCAGCCCATGTGCGCGAGCCCCATGACGCCGTTCTCGTGGGGGTAGTAGCCCGTCATCATGCTGGACCGGCTCGGCGAGCACTGCGGGGCCGAACAGAAGCTGTTCGCCAGCCGCGCGCCGTCGGCCGCGATCCGGTCGATGTTCGGCGTGTCGACGTCGGCCCCGTAACAGCCGAGGTGTTGACCGAGGTCGTGACAGTGAACGAGCACGAGATTCGGGCGGTTCGAGGCGGCGGAATCGGGGGCGGCTCCGTCCGTCATATCCCCCACTACCCCGCGATACGCCCATAAATAGCCGTGATCGCGTTCCGGGCCCGTTCGATTTTGGTTAGTAACTATAGCGGTAATTAATAAGCAAATTTGAAGTAAGTGGGACCAAAGAATCCGGACGACATGTCCGATGATCGATCCTGTACTACGCGGCGGGACGTACTGAAGACGACCGGCACCGCGTCGGTGCTCGGGAGCGTTGCGCTCGCGGGCTGTTCGGGCGACGGGGGCGGCGGCGACGGCGGGGACGGGTCCGACGGGTCGGACGGCTCCGACGGGGGCGACGGCGGAAGCGGGAGCGGCCTCGAAATCACGGGCGTCTGGTCGGGCGGCGAGCAGGAGTCGTTCAGCAAGGTGATGAGCTTCGTGGAGGAGGACACCGGGATGAGCATGGAGTACTTCCCGCGCGACACCGACAGCCTGCTCACCGGGACCCTCATGGACTACGAGTCCGGCGTCGCCTCCGCGGACATCGTCGTGATGCCCTCGCCGGCGCGGATCATCTCCGACGCGCAGAACGGCCACCTGGCGCCGGTCGGCGACGCCTGGAACGCGGACGACTTCGCGGTCGACCCCTCGCGGGTCACCGTCGACGGCGACGTGTACGCCGCGCCGTTCAAGATGGACCTCAAGCCGGGCTTCTGGTACCGGAAGTCGTTCTTCGACGAGCACGGCCTCTCCGAGCCCGAGAGCTGGGACGAGTTCATGACGCTGCTCGACGACATCGCCGCCATCGACGGCGTCGACGCGCCCATCGCCTCCGGGAACGGCACCGGGTGGCCGCTCAGCGACATCACCGAGGGCTTCTTCATGCGGCAGGAGGACGGCGCCTCCCTCCAGCAGGGGCTCATCAGCGGAGACGCCTCCTTCACGGACGACCGGGTCGCGGCGGCGTTCGACGAGATCAAGATGCTCCACGACGAGGGGTACTTCAGTCAGACCCGCGACTTCGGCGTCCAGTACGAGTACTTCTGGGACAACAGCCTCCCGCTGTACTTCATGGGCTCGTTCACGCCGGCGCAGGACGCGGTCGAGGACCCCTCGGACCTCGGCGTGTTCCGGCTGCCCGGCGTCGACGGCATCTCCTCGTCGGTCAACTGGTTCACGGTACCGAAGTACTCGGACAACGTCGACGCCGCGCGCGACGCGCTGAGCTCGTTCGTCTCCGCCGAGGGCCAGCAGGTCTGGGTCGAGGAGGGCGGCTTCATCGCGTCCAACACGCAGGTCCCGGACGACGCCTACGAGATCCAGGTGATGGCGAACCTGCCCGACCTCGCCGACGAGGTGACGGTCGTGCCGGACCTCGACGACGCGCTCGGGAACCCGTTCCAGCAGGAGTTCTGGTCGGTCCTCAAGGGCCTGTGGGCCACGCCCGACACGCCGACCGAGGACATCGTCGGGCCGCTCGACGACGCCCACGAGGAGACCCTTAGCAACTGACGATGGAGTCGCCCTCGACCGCGGACGACCGAGGCGACCGGCGCGGGTCGCTGGCGCGGATGTTCGACCCCGAGGAGCTCCGCCGACGGAACCTCGTCTCGCTCGGCATGGACGTGCTCATCCTCGCGACGACCGGCCTCCTCGCGATCCTGTTCACGATGGGCCTCTGGCCGGCGGTCATCGGCGCGGTCCCGATGGCTGCGCTGCTGTACTTCGGCTGGGCCTCCTCGAAGGCCTTCTTCGTCGCGCAGGCGCTCGCCGTCGCGGTCGCGCTGCTCGGCACCGTGACCGGCGTGCTGCCGTACTGAAGCGGCCGCGCCTCGCGGTCGGCGCGTCTCGCCGCGGACTCGGGTCGCCGCCGGGGCGACCGTATTTCTCGACCGTTCGTCAGAAGAGCGCCTCGCTCTCGTCGAGGACGCGCGCCGGGCCGCCGACCTCCCAGATGTCGGTGTCGATCCCGACCTCCGCGATCCGGCTCTCCACCTCGTCGGCGTGGGCCGCGGGCGTGTTCACGTACACCGACGCGCCGGTGTCCGTCGAGAAGTAGACCGGGACGCCCGACTCGCGCAGCTCGCGGACCGCGTTGAACACGGCGATCGTCTCGGGCTGCCAGTACACCCACCCCGCGGGCCCGGTCATCGTCGTGGCCGTCAGCGACAGCGAGTCGTGCTCGGCGGTCTCGAAGATCCGCTCGAAGGAGCCCGCGCGGAGCGCGTCGGTCATCTCGACGAGTTGGTCCTGGACGTGCGCGGTCCGCGCCTGCATCATGTGGCTCGCGGCGGCCTCGCGGTGCGCCTCCTCCGTCTCCTTGTACGCGGGGACGTGGGCGGCGACGATCCGGAGGTCCTCCTCGGGGTCGAAGCCGGCGTCGCTCACGCCCACGTCGAGCCGGTGCGAGCGGCAGTCCTCGTCGTTGAGCCCGGCGTCGAGCCGCGAGTACGCGCCCGTCACCGAGCGCGCCGCCGACGAGGAGCCGCGGCGGGCGACCGTGGAGACCTCGGGGAGCGTCATGTCGAGCCCGGCGGCCTCGGTCAGGGCGAGCGCGGCGGCCGCGAACCCGGACGACGAGGAGCCGAAGCCGATGTTCGACGGGAAGGAGTTCTCGCTCTCCAGCCGGACCGCGGCGTCGACCCCGGCCAGGTCGCGGACGTGGTCGACCACCATGTCGATGCGCTCGGCGGCGCGCCCGTCGACCGCCTCGCCGCCGATGACGTAGGTGTCCTCGCTCGCGTCCGGCTGCCACTCGACGGTGGTCGTCGTCGCGGTCGGGGCGGTACAGAGGCTGATGCTGTCGTGGTACGGGAGCCGAAGCTCCTCGTCGCGCATGCCGTGGTACTTCACGAGCCCCTGGATCGGGTGGGCTCGCGCGGTGGCCTTGCCGGTCATACCTCGGGAAGCGTCCGGCGGGGGATTAGTCGTTGCGATGGTCGCGTCGGAGCGTCGCCGCCCGCGTCTTTCGTCCCCGCGACGGGGACGAGATAGAGGGAACCCTTTTTGACGGGGCGGCGGGTACTCGGCGCCATGACCGAGTACACCGTCGAGTTCGTCGGCACCGGCGAGACGATCGAGGTGGCCGACACGGAGACGATCCTCAGCGCCTGCTTCGACGAGGGGATCGCTCAGGAGTACTCCTGCCGCGTCGGGATGTGTCTCGCCTGCTCGGCGGAGATCGTCGAGGGCGAGGTGACCCAGCCCGCGGCCCGCGGCCTCACCGACGACGAGGCCGAGGAGTACGCGCTCACCTGTATGGCCCGCCCGCAGTCGGACCTGAAGCTCGACCGCGGGAAGTACCCGCCGAGCATCGAGGACGACGCGGCGACCGCCGCGGGGGAGGGCGACGGCGCGGCCGCGGACGACGACTGAGCCGGCTCGGCGGCGCCGGTCGCGTCGCTACTCGTCGACCCGTTCGAAGCGGTGTCGCACCACGTCCGCGTCGTCGTCCCACTCGAAATTGCCGCCGTGCGCGCGGACCATCCGCTCTTTGTACGCCTCCAGCGAGGGCGACCCCTCGCGCTTCGCGTCTTCGTCGGTCATGTCGCCGAGCGTGCGCTCTGTGACCTCAGTCAGTTCGAAGGTCGCGCCGTCGACCTCGAAGGTGTCGCCCTCGTCGCCGTAGCGGTTCCCGCGGTGGAGCTGCGTCACGTCGCCGTCGAGCGCGCTCTGCTTCACGCGGTCGTTTGGGAGCAGGTCGGCCGGGTCGTTCTCGCTCATACGATCCAGTTCGGGCCGCGGCGGCTTATGATCGGCGGCGGTCGGCGCTCGACCCGCTCTCCGGGCCCGTGCGATCGGGGCGGCGTTACGGATATCGAAACGGTCGTCTCGGCGGTGCCCACGTCCGTGAATACCCGCGCTGCGGCCGGAGCCGAGGGATTCAAGATACTGCCGAGTCCCATCTCAGACGATGCGACAGGACCACCTCATCACCGCGACCCAGCTCTCGCGGGATGACATCGAGGCCGTGCTCGACCGGGCCCGAGCGGTCGCCGACGACCCCGCCGCCTACGCGGACCGGCACGCCGGTCGCGTGCTCGCGCTCTGTTTCTTCGAGCCCAGCACGCGGACGCGGATGAGCTTCGACAGCGCGGCGAAGCGCCTCGGGATGAACACCATCGACATGGGCGACGTCGACTCCTCGTCCGTCTCGAAGGGCGAGTCGCTGTCCGACACCGTCCGCGTCATCGAGGGGTACGCGGACGCCCTCGTCCTGCGCCACCCCAGCGAGGGCGCCGCGACGCTGGCCGGCGAGCGCGTGGACGTGCCCGTCGTCAACGCCGGCGACGGCGCTGGCCAGCACCCCTCCCAGACGCTGCTCGACCTCCACACGATCCGCGAGGACCACGGGCTCGACGACCTCACCATCGGGATCATGGGCGACCTGAAGTACGGGCGGACGGTCCACTCGCTGGCGGCCGCGCTCACGGAGTTCGACGCCAACCAGCACTTCATCAGCCCCGAGTCGCTGCGGCTCCCGCGGTCGGTCCGGTTCGACCTCCACGAGACGGGCGCGCAGATCCGCGAGCACGAGGACTTAGCGCCCGTCCTCGACGAGCTGGACGTGCTGTACGTCACCCGGATCCAGAAGGAGCGGTTCCCCGACGAGAACGAGTACCACCGCGTCGCCGGCGAGTATCAGATCGACGCCGAGACGCTCGACGCGGCCGACGACGACCTCACCGTCATGCATCCGCTCCCGCGCGTCGACGAGATCGCGCCCGACGTCGACGAGACCGAGCACGCGCGCTACTTCGAGCAGGCGCACAACGGCATTCCCGTGCGGATGGCGCTGTTGGACACCCTCTTAGAGAACGCGAACCACGACGGCGACGAGGGACTGGAGGTGGACCGATGAGCGACCACGAGCTCCGCGTCTCGAAGATCCGCGACGGCACCGTCATCGACCACGTTGAGGCCGGGCAGGCGCTGAACGTCCTCGCCATCCTCGGCATCGACGGCGCCGAGGGGTTCGGCGTCTCCGTCGGCATGAACGTCCCCTCGGACCGGCTCGGCCGCAAGGACATCGTGAAGGTCGAAGACCGGGAGCTGTCGCAGTCCGAGGTCGACGTGCTCTCGCTCATCGCGCCGGAGGCGACGATCAACATCGTCCGCGACTTCGAGGTGGTCGAGAAGAACCGCGTCACCCGACCCGACGGCGTGACCGGGGTGCTCTCCTGTCCGAACCGCAACTGTATCACGAACGCCGGCGAGCCGGTCGAGACGCGCTTCGACGTGGTCGCCGACGGCGTGCGCTGCGACTACTGCGCGACGATCCTCCGGTCCGACATCGCCGAGCACATCGACGTCTGAGACGCCGACCGGGGGTCGGCGTGCGGCCACCGTTCGCGATCGCTCCGGTAAGTTTTAGCGCCCGCCGCACGAACCGTGGGACATGAGCAAGAAAGCCAAGCTCGTCCTCGTGCTGTCGCTCGTCGCGCTCGCGTACTTCCTCTTCGCCGGCGACAAGCAGCCGGTCGAAGTCGAGTGACTTCTCTCACGACTAAAGTCGTGGGCTTCCCTCACTGAGGGTTAGCCCCACGTCTTCGGGAGAGTTCGCAGGTTCCATCTCACCGCTGGTTCCTTCGAGTACGACCTGCGTTTCGGGCTGAGCCACGACAGCCCCCGCCGTCGATAGCGGGCTCGTGATGTCCTTACCGACGGCTCGTTGCCCAATATTCGACGCCCCGTTTTTATCCGCGTTGTCATCCAACCCACAGTCGTGACACTCCAGACGCCCCTGTACCTCACGACTCGTGTTCTTCGATCCACACCGCCAGCACGTCACGGACGTATTGTGCTCCTTTACTGAGATACACTCGCGTCCATCGAGGTGGGCTTTGTATGTGAGAATATTCGCCATTTTCGCGTACGGCATCTTGTGGGTCTTATCGTTCACGTACCGCCCCTCATCATTGTCGACTCGCAACCCAGTCATATCACCGAACACGATGACGGCGTTGCGCTCCTGAGCGCGAGCGATCAGTTCGTTCGCCACCTGATACAACTCGTGTTCGACCGTTCTGGATTCCTTGTCACCGAGGCGCTCCATGACCTGCGCTCCGGAGCGCACCTTCCTCTTTCCGATGGATTTGCGGAGTTGCTTGTAGTGTTCGCGGACGCGACGGACTTCTGCGCCGTGGAACGTGGTGTCACGGTCAGAGAGGAACGTGCTGACGGCTATCCATTTCGCACCCATATCGACGGCGAGTACGTCGTCGTAGGCGTCTGCGACGGCCACAGACCGTTTACAGACGAGGTGGACGTACCACTCGCCGTCTCGCTGGACGAGTTCCGAATCGCGGATACACTCGTCGGTGAACAGATGCGTGTCTTTTTCGGGGACGCGAACGGGCACCCAGACGCTATCCCCGTGTTCCTTCTCGGGGTTGTAGACTGGGAGTTTGAACCACCACGACGAGAGAACAGTGTCTTCGTCGTGTTCGATGGTGATACAGTCGTTACGAAGGACGACGGGTTGGTCGGTGTCCGCTCGCGGGTTCTTGTTCGACCGGACTTTGCCCGCCTGTTGCTTGGTGGCGGAGTAGAGGTTCGCGTCGTCGTCACCGTGAACGGCGTCTTGAAACGCGGTGTACTCGCGTTCGACGAGGCGGGCTTTCCGCTCGGTGAGCGAGTGGAGTTTGACCCGTACCGTAGTGGTGACTTCTCGACGCATCGTCATCGTCCGGTCTGTGATTCGATGTACTCCTCGATGGCCTGGCTGGACACCTCGCCCGCGCTGGAGACGAAGTACGAGCGCGTCCACAGCGAGGGGAGGCCGAAGTCGAACTCCTCGCGGAGGTTCCGTGAGGTGTAGCCCTTGACCTGCTGAATGATTTTGTTCGGTGCGAGTTTCGGACTCCCCGTGATGAACAGGTGTACGTGGTCGGGTTGGATTGCCAGTTGGAGGATGTCGAGATCGAGCTCGTCGGCTTTCTCGCCGATGAGTTGGTCAAGACGGTTGGCAACCTCATCCGTCAGCACCGGCTTGCGGTACTTCGAACACCACACGAAGTGGTAGTGGAGGTTGCGTACCAATGTTCGCTCTCGACTGTACCCTCGTGGCATACGATTAGATAAATATCACTCTATATTAGGTCTTGTTCTTATATCAACGCTCGGTCGGCTATCGCGGATGGATTGTGTCATGTGTAGTCGGATTCATCTCACCACTGAAGTCGTGGGCTTTCTCCTCGAATTTCTGTAACGCGGCCGGACTCGCGCCCTCCTCGGGCCGTCTCGCGTACCGGACCGCACGAACCGCTGAGTCGCATCGCGATCGATCGCCGCGAGACCGTCCGTTTTTACCGACCAGCCACGTAGCCGAGGCCATGTACGGGGTCGTCACGCGCAACGCCGACGAGGTCGAGATGGAGCCGTTCGACCTCGGCTTCTACGAGGTGAAAGACGTCACGGGCCGGGCGGCCGAGCCGCTGCCGAACGCCGTGAACATGGTGTCGTGTTTCGGCGACAACGCCGCCGCGAGCGAGAACGAGGACCTCGTCCCGGTGGACGAGCGCGGCGAGCCGGCGACCCGCGACCGCGACTACTTCGACTGGGCGTACATCTGCCCGACGCACCCCGAGTACCGCGAGGGGCTGTTCGAGATCATCGCGGACTGCGCGGACGCGAACGGGGACGTGCGCCTCGACGACGTGGGGTTCCCCCGCGAGGGGTTCTGTCACTGCGACCGCTGCGAGCGCCTGTTCGCCGAGAGCGACCGCGACGACTTCGCCGACTGGCGCGCCGACGTGATCACCGAGTTCGTCGCCGAGGCGGCCGACCTCGTCCCCGGGCGGCTCCTGCTCACGCTGTACCCCGACCCCTACCCCGACCACCTCTACGAGCGCGCCGGCCTCGACCTCGACCGGCTCGCCGACCACGTCGACGAGTTCGTCGTCCCGCTGTACGACACCGAGTACGCGACGACCTACTGGCTGGAGACCATCGCCCGGGGGTTCCGCTCGCGGCTCGGCGGCGACTACGACCTCCACGGCGCGCCGCCGGAGACGCCGTTCTCGCTGGAGCTGTACGCCGTCGAGGTCGACGTCGACGACCTGATCCACGCCGCCGAGGTGGCCGAGACGTACGCGAAGGACGTGTTCTTCGGCTACGACGCGAACAACGCCGCCGCCGCGCTCCGCCGGAAGGACGCCGACTCGCGCGACGGCGAGGTCCACCGCCCGGAGTAAACGAGGGGTTATATACCCGGCCGGCCGAGGACTACTCGACCGGCCGCCGGCGTGCGACACCACCGGTCGTCTCGCGTTCGCGCGAGGCGGTCGCCTTTCAACGTCCGCGCCGTAGCGGCGGTCGCCCTACACCGCCGAGCCGCCGGCTCGTCGCTCGGACGGCCTCACCGGTCGACCTCGCCCATGATCGTGTCTAAGCTCCCCAGCGACGCGATCAGGTCCGGGATCGACTCGCCCTCGGCCATCTCGGGGAGCGCCTGGAGGTTCGAGAACGACGGGCCGCGGATCTTGAACCGGGCGGGCTCGTCTGTCCCGTCGGCGCGGATGTAAATTCCGAGTTCGCCCTTCGCGGCCTCGACCGCGCGGTAGACCTCCGTGTCGTCGTCCGGACGGATCGTCCGCGGCACGTTCGCCTGGACGGTCCGTTCGCCCTCGGGCCAGCCGTCGAGCAGGTCGACGCACTGCTCGACGATCTTCGCGGACTCCTCGACCTCCCGCATCCGGACGAGCAGGCGGCTGTAGTTGTCGCAGCCGTCCTCGGTCACCACGTCCCAGTCGAGCTCGTCGTAGTAGCCGTAGGGGTCGTCGCGGCGCAGGTCGTAGTCGACGCCCGAGCCCCGGAGGACCGGCCCGGTAGTCCCGTACTCCTTCGCGACCTCGGGCGGGAGCGTCCCGGTGTCGACCGTGCGGATCTGGAGGATCTCGTTCCGCGTCAGGAGGTCGTGGTACTCCTCGATCCGGCGCGGGAGCCCGTCGAGGTACTCGCGGACGCCCCGGAGGAACTCCTCGCGGGGCTCGGGGAGGTCCCACGCGACGCCGCCGAGCCGGAAGTAATTGAACATCAGCCGCTGGCCGGTCAGGTCCTCCAGCAGGTCCTGGACGCGCTCGCGCTCCTGGATGGCGTACATGAACGTCGCCGTGAAGTCGCCGATCACGTCGAGCGCGTACGCCCCCATCGCCAGCATGTGCGAGAGGACGCGACTGAGCTCCGCGGCCATGGTGCGGATCACCTGCGCGTACTCGGGCACCTCGATGTCCGCGAGGTCCTCGGCGACGCGCGCGTAGGCCCACTCGTTGAGCAGGCCGCCGCCGCCCCAGTCCCAGCGGTCCGGGTACGGCATGATCTGGTGGCGGTACGTCCCCGACTGGGCCATCTGCTCCTCGCACCGGTGGATGTAGCCGATGTCCGGCTCCACGCCGACCACGTCCTCGCCGTCGAGCGTCACCTGGAGGTGGAGGACGCCGTGGGTCGCGGGGTGATGCGGCCCGATGTTGAGGAGCATCGTGTCGCTCCCGGCCGCCGCCGAGGAGCCGGGCTCGATCGGCTCGTTCTCGGAGAGCGAGACGATCTGCGGCCGGTCTCTGTCGTAGTCCGCCGAGAGCGGGTGACCCTGCCACGTCTCCGGCAGGAGGATCCGGCGCAGGTCGGGGTGGTCGTCGTACTCGACGCCGACGAGGTCGTACGCCTCGCGCTCGTGCCAGTCCGCCGTGCGGAACACCGGCGCCGCCGACTCCGAGACCGGCTCGTCGCCGTCGGCGGGGACCACGACGCTGAGCTCCCGCGTGGGGTCGTCGTACGACCGCAAGTGGTAGATCGACTCGTAGCGGCCCTCGTACTCCTGTGCCGTGACGCAGGCGAGGTGGTCGTACCCCGCCTCGGACCGCAGCGCGGAGAGGGCCTCCTGAACGTCGTCGGGCCGGACCCTCGCGGCGGGGGCGTTCAGGTGCTCCTCTCGCGCCGTGACCAGCTCGCGGATCGGCCCGAACGGGCCGTCCGTCCCGTGCTCGCCGTCGCGCGGCAGCGCAGTCGACATACCCGAAGTGAGGCGGGCGCGCGACCCGAGGCTTCTGCCGGCTCCATGCGGGTATTTATAAGATCGGCGGCGGCAGTGTCCCGCGTGAAGTACCTGCGCCTCGAACTCCGGTACCCGCCGGCCCTCATCCATCCGATACACCGGCTGGTCGACGAGTCGGACGCCGTCGAGCGGGACGTGCTCCTCCACGGCAGCCTCTTCGACGAGACGGCCGACACGTTCCTGTTCTACGTCGAGGGCGACATCGACGTGTACGCAGACGCGCTGCGGTCCGTCGACCGCATCCGGGAGTTCGAGATCACCCGGATCGACGAGGCGGGCTACTACGTCTTCCTCACGCAGCGACGCGACGCGGTCGACGAGACGATGTTCGGGTCGCTCCGGCGGACCGGCGTCGTCGTCGTCCCGCCGATCGACTTCCGCCCGGACGGGGTCGCGAGGCTCACCGTCCTCGGGGACCAAGGGCCGCTTCGAGACGCGCTCGCCGGGCTCCCGGACCGGATCGACAGCGAGGTCCTCCGGATCGGGGAGTACGACTGGCGACAGCACCTCTTCGACCCGGAGCTGACGGACCGGCAGTTCGACGCGCTCGCGGCCGCCGTCGAGTGCGGCTACTACGAGTCACCGCGCGCGGCGTCCGTCGAGGACGTGGCCGACCGGATCGACGCCGCCCCGAGCACCGCGTCCGAGCACCTCCGGAAGGCCGAGTCGGCGATGATGAAGTCGTTCATCGACCTTCGCGACGTGGCCTGACCGGCGACGACGGCGAGGCGAGCGAGAAAGGGGTGGGCGGACAGACCCAGGTCGCGCCCGGCCGGCGCCGGCTCAGTGGACGGTCCGGTCGTCGCTCGTGTCGATTTCCTCGACCGGGTCGGCGTTGCCGAACTCGGGCGCGGGGCCGTCGCCCGGCGCCGCCCACTCGACCGCGTTCCGAAGGACCTGCCGAACGTCCTCGTCGTAGTATATCGGGTACGTCTCGTGGCCGGGCCGGAAGTAGAACACCTTCCCGCTCCCGCGGCGGTAACAGCAGCCGGACCGGAACGTCTCGCCGCCCTCGAACCAGGAGGTGAACACGAGCGTGTCGGGCGCGGGCACGTCGAACCGCTCGCCGTACATCTCGGTCTCCGCCAGCTCGACGTACTCGCCGATCCCGTCCACGATGGGATGCCCCGGTTCGATCGTCCACAGCCGCTCGCGCTCGGCGGCCTCGCGCCACTTCAGCGAGCAGCTGGTGCCCATCAGCCGCTTGAATATCTTCGAGTAGTGCGCGGAGTGGAGCGCGATCAGGCCCGTGCCGTCGAGGACGCGCTCGTGGACGCGGTCGACGACCTCGTCGCGCACCTCGTCGTGCGCGGCGTGGCCCCACCAGACGAGCACGTCGGTGTCGTCCAAGGCGGCCTCGGTGAGCCCGTGGTCCGGCCCCTCGTCGAGCGTCGCGGTGCGGACCTCGTGGCCGCCCTCGCGGAGTGCGTCCGCGACGACGGCGTGGATCCCGTCGGGGTACACGTCGGCGACGACGTCGCTCTCGCGCTCGTGTCGGTACTCGTTCCAGACCGTGACACGTGCCATACGCCGCGTGGACGCCGAACCGACTTGAGCGATCGGCCGCGGCGCGGAGCGCGGACCCGAAGGCACTTGTTCCCCGTCCGACAGGATGAGATATGGCCGGTCCCCGACAGTTGTACCGACGATTCGACGACTGGGCGCGTGGTCTCTCCAGGCTCCGCTACGCGCTCCTCACCGGCGCGTTCGCGACGGTGTCGGTCCTCGCGGTCGGCGTCCTGTTTAATACCTCCATGACATTTCAGGCGGTCACGATGGGCGTCACGATGGCCGCGCTCTACTACGCGTTCGACATGAACGCGAGATTCGACTGAGCGGCGGGAAAAGGGTCAGGCGGTCGCTTCGGCGTCCGCGAGCCGCTCGGCGAGGTACTCCGCGATGGAGACCTCCGCCTCCTCGACGAACCGCGCGAGCTCCTCGCCCTCGGGCGACTCGACGACGACGGTCGGGATCAGTTCGATCCCGTACTCCGCGACCAGTTCGCCCTCCTTGCCGTCCGGTCCCTTCGTCACCGGGAACGCCTCGATGCGGTCGTCCGGGACCCCGGCGGCCGCGAGCGCGGCGCCGAACTCGGGGAGCTGGCGCTGGCAGTCGCCGCACCAGTCGCCGCCCCACACCTTGAACACGTACTCCTCGGCCGCGAGCGCGTCGAGAACCGCGTCGTCGAACGCGTCCGCGTCGGCGTCGGCGGGCGCGAGCGTTTCGAGTGTCATTGCCCGACTGTAGGTCGCGGAGGCACGTAAACGGCGCGTCGGTGGCAATACGAGGTTTCGGTCTTCCCCGACCGGAACGTTTCGGCGTCTCGCCGTAAGGTCGATCTGACCGTTTATAACTCATCGGTCGTCACGAACGCCCCCGAAGCCCCAGCCCCTTCGAGTCCCGCCTCGCACAGGGACCGCACCTCACACCACCCCAGCCTCGCCGCTCACGCCCTGCGGGCGTTCGCGGCGTCCCTCGCGCGTGCTGCTCGGCCGCGAGGCGGCCTCGCAGGCACGCGCCACCGCGTCGGTGTCTTACGCCGGCCGCTCATTTATGAATAAAACCGGTCATTGCGGCCGACATCGATTGCCGCAGTCCGCGGGGCCTTTGCGTCGCGACCGCCTCCGTCCGGGTAATGGACGACGACATCCTGTCGACGCTCGGCTCGCCGCTGGTGCGGGTCGACGCGCCCGCGGGAACGACCGTGGCGGCGAAGGTCGAGTCCCGGAACCCGGGCGGCTCGGCGAAGGACCGCCCCGCGCTGTACATGATCGAGGCGGCCGAGTCGGCCGGCGAGATCGAGCCGGGCGACCGCATCGTCGAACCCACCTCGGGCAACACCGGCATCGGGCTGGCGATGGCCGGCGCGGCGCGCGGCTACGACGTCACGCTCGTGATCCCGGAGGGGAAGTCGATCGAGCGCCGACGGCTGATGAAGGCGTACGGCGCGACCGTCGAGCTCGTCGACGGCGACATCTCCGACGCCAAGGACCGCGCGGACGAGCTGGAGGCGGAGCCGAACACCGTTCAACTGCGGCAGTTCGAGAACCCCGCCAACCCCCGCGCGCACTACGAGACGACGGGCCCGGAGATCCTCGATCAGGTGGGCGATCGGACCGTCGACGCCCTCGTCGCCGGGGTCGGTACCGGCGGCACCCTCTCCGGGATCGGCCGTCGACTGCGGGAGGCGTTCCCGGACGTGCGCATCGACGCCGTCGAGCCCGCAGACAACGCCGTCCTCTCGGGCGACCCGCCGGGCGACGACCGCTTCCAGGGAATGGGTCCGGGGTTCGTCGCGCCGAACCTCGACGTCGACCTGATCGACGAGGTACACACGGTCGAACTCGCGGACGCGGAGGCCGAGTGCCGCCGGCTCGCCCGCGAGGAGGGAATCTTAGTCGGCCAGTCGTCCGGGGCCTCCAACCTCGCCGCGAAGGACGTCGCGGCCGAGCTCCGCGAGCGCGGCGCGTTCGCCGGCGAGGAGCCGCTCGTCGTCACCGTCTTCTGGGACAGCGGCGAGCGCTACCTGACCGCCGGCACCTTCGACGAGTGACCGACCCCGGTGTTGATTAGCGTCCGGCCCGCAGATCGCCCGTGAACCCGCGCACCGAACCGAACGAGTCGTCCGAGGGCGATCCGGTCGACGGCGATCCGGTCGACGGCGACCCGTCGAGTCCGTTCGGCGCCTCGGACCGCCGCTTCGACGGCCCCTGGCTGGCCGCGCTCGCGGCGACCGTCGCGGCGTGGACGCTGCTGTACGCGCTCGACTACGCGTTCCTGACGCCCGAGACGCCGCTCGGTGCGACCGTCGACTTCGCGCACGGCTACCTCCTCGCGCCGCTGGCGACCGCGACGCTGCTGCTCGACTCGCTCTCGCTCGCGGAGCGTCGCGTCGTCGACATGGGCGTGTTCAAGTGGGTCTACGCGCTCGTCGCCCTGCCCGCGCCGCCGGTCGCGGCCGTCTACTACGCGCACCGCGAGTGGCTGAAGCCCGCCGACGCGGACCTCCTCGGTGGGCCGTGATGCCGGCGGACGAGGCCGCCGCGGACGGCCCCGGCAGCGTCGCGTCGCTCGTCACCGCGCCGGAGGGCGGCGCGTCCCCCGTCCGCCGCGAGGCCGTCGAGATCCGTCCGGACGGCGTGGAGGGCGACCGCTACCGCGGCGGCGACGGCCACTTCCAGCTCGACGCCTGCGCGGTCACCCTCGTCGCCGCGTCGGCGCTCGCCGCGGTCCGGGAGGCGACCGGGGTCGACCTCCGCGACGGCCGCCACCGCCGGAACGTCGTCGTCGACGGGGTCGATCCCGGGATGGACTCGCTCCTCGGCGCGACCGTCGCCGTCGGCGACGCGCTCCTGCGGCCGACGCGGCGTCGACCCCCGTGCGCGCACTTGGAGGAGGTGGCCGGCGAGGAGGGGATCGCGGTGGCGCTCCGGAACCGCGGCGGGCTCTGCTGTGAGGTGGTCGAACCCGGTCGCGTCGCCGTCGGCGACGCGGTTCGGATCCGCGAGGCGGACCCGCGGACCGCCGGCGCGGCCATCGCGGAGCGGCTGCGGGAGGGCTCGCCGGGCGGACACGAGTGAGGTTCGTGTCGGCTCGCGCGGCTGTGCGTGCGAAACACACCCACGCTTCGGATTTTACTCGTTCGCCCCCCGAACGGGCGGTATGAACCGCACTCGTCGGTCGATGCTCGCCGGGATCGCTGCGGGCGGCGCCCTCGGCCTCCCCGGTTGCGTCGGCGGCGGTAGCGGACGCGAGCCCGGTGGGGACGAGGGCTCGGACGGCGGCGCGGCGAGCGACGGCGGCGGCCCGCCGCCGACCGTCGAGGCGGAGTACCACGTCGCCTACGAGGCGGACGCGCTAGTGTCGCGGTCCCTCGACGGCGGCGTGGGCAAAGACGGGATCCCCTCCGTCGACGATCCCTCCTTCCGGCCGATCGAGGAGGTGGACTTCGCGCGGGGCACGCCGGTGTTCGGCGTCGTTCGCGGCGGTGCGGCGAAGGCGTACCCCCGCCACCTGCTCGCGCATCACGAGATCGTCAACGACGTGGTCGGCGGCGAGCCGGTCGCGGTCACGTACTGTCCGCTGACCGGCACGGCGCAGGGGTTCCGCCGGGGCGACACGACCTTCGGCGTCTCCGGGCGGCTCGTCAACTCGAACCTGATCATGTACGACCGGGGGACCGACACCTGGTGGCCGCAGATGCTCGCCACGGGGATCGACGGCCCGCTGGCCGGGGAGACGCTCGACGAGTTCCGGGTCGCGTGGACGGCGGCCGAGGCGTGGGCCGACCGCCACCCGGACTCGCTCGTCATGACCGACGAGACCGGGTACGTCCGGCGGTACGAGAGCGACCCCTACGGCACGTACGCCCCGCTCGGCGGCTACTACGCGCAGGAGCGGACCGCGTTCCCGCCGCTCGCGTCGCCGGAAGAGGGGCATCCGAAGTCGGTCGTCATCGGGGCGCGGACGGCGGCGGGCGCCGTCGCGTTCGACAAGGCGACGCTGCTCGCGGAGCGCACGCTGACGGGGAGGGTCGGCGGGAGCGACGCGCGCGTCGTCGCCGTCGCCGACCCGGGGCTCGCGACCGGCCACGTCTACCGCAACCCCGAGGGGCTCTCCGTCGAGTCGGACGGCGACGGGTACCGCGTCGACGGCGAGGGCGGCGGGTTCGCCGCGGCCGACCTCCCGTTAGAGGAGATCCTCGCGTTCGACGCCATGTGGTTCGCGTGGGCCGGGTTCTACCCCGACACCGCGTTCGTCGGCGAGCACACGGGGGCGGGGGATGGCCGCTGAGGCCCCCGCGTCGGCCGAGTCGCCGGGCGCGCGGGTCGCCGGACTGCTGCGCCGGACCGGGTTCGCGGTCCGCGCGGCGCTCGGTCGACGCGACGGCCGGGCGACGGCGCTGGTCGCGGCGGGCGGGTACCTCCTCGCGTACCTCGTCGGACTCGGTCACCTTGGGCTCCGCGAGGGAGGGGCCGCGAGCGACGCCGGGCGGGCGGTCCCGACGGTCGACCTCGTCGTCGCGGGCGACCCGCTGGCGCTCGCGGCGCGGCGGGTCGCGCCGTTCCAGTACGAGCCCGTGGCGCTGCTGTCCGCCGGCCCGGTCGAGTACCTCTTCTCGCCGGTCAACGCGGGGCTCGGCGCGGCGCTGGCCGCGCTCGTGGGAGTCACGCTCGCGGTCTCGGTCGTCGCCTGGCGAGGGCCCGCGGCCTGTCGGATCGGCGCCGGCGCGGGGGCGGTCGCGGGAGTCCCCGGGCTGCTCTCCGGGTTCGCCTGCTGCGGCCCGACGCTCCTGCTCGTGATCGGGGTCCAGGCCTCCGCCGGGCTGCTCGCCGCGCTGCGGTGGTTCCTCCCGGTCTCGGTGGCCGGGCTCTGCGCCACGCTGCTGTGGGTCGGCAGCCGAGTCGACCCGGGCGCCGTCGAGTGAGGCGACCCCGCCCGACCGTCGGCGGTCGCCGCCGTCGACGCGGACCGCTGTCGAGGGCATGGGCCCGCCGTCGCGTTCGCTGGAATCGAAAGCGTTGACGCGGCCCGGGCCGACCACCCGAGCGTGACTGTCGGATGAACTGGCGGTACCGCCACTCGGTGCTGACGCTGTGTATGCTCGCGTTCTTCGTGACGTACTTCGCCCGGCTGGCGATCAGCCCGGTCGTCCCCCTGATCATCGACGACTTCGGGGTGTCGAACACCGCGGTGGGGGTCGCGCTCTCCGGCATGTGGTTCGCCTACGGGCTCTCGCAGTTCCCGAGCGGCATCCTCGCCGACCGGTACGGCGAGCGCCGCGTGATCCTCGTCGCCGTGGGCGGGACGGCCGCGACGAGCCTCCTGCTGGCCGTCGTGCCGGTCTTTCCCGCGTTCGTGCTGGCCGCGGTGCTGCTCGGACTCGCGGCGGGGCTCCACTACGCGGTGGCGACCACGCTGCTCTCGCGGACGTTCGACGACCTCGGCACCGCGGTCGGGATCCACTCGCTCGGCGGGCCGCTCGCGGGGCTGGTCGCGCCGGTGGCCGCGACGTGGGTGGGGTTCCGCTACGGCTGGCGGCCCGGCGTCGCGCTGGCCGCGCTCGTCGGCGTCCCCATCTTCGCCCTGTTCGCGCGCCGCGTCCGTCCGACCGAGCCGCGGCGCCCGGACCAGCCGATGGCCGAGCGGCTCCGGCTCGCGCCGCTGCTCGAACTGGTCGGGCGCCGCGAGGTCCTCGTCCCGCTCGCGGTGGCGACGCTGGGCACGTACGTCGCGCAGGGCGTCATCTCGTTCCTCCCGACGTTCCTCGTCGATCTCCGCGGGTACTCGCCCGCCTTCGCCGGCGGCGTCTTCTCGGCGTTCTTCGTCGTCCGCGCCGGCGCGCAGGTCGGGCTCGGGCGGCTCTCCGACCGGCTGGGCCGCGACGCGAGCATCGCCGCGGCCCTCCTCGGCGGGGCGCTCGGCCTCGGCGCGCTGGTCGCGCTCTCCGACCTCCTGCGGCTCCCGACCGCGATTGGGCTCCCGGCGCTCCCCGCGGTCGCGGGGCTCGGCGTCGCCGTCTTCCTCGCCGGCCTCGGGTCGAGCTTCTTCTCGGCCATCGACCCGCGGTTCATGGACGCGCTCGGCGACGCGGAGCGCGGCGCCGGGTTCGGCCTGATCCGGACCGTCTACACCGTCATCGGCTCGGCGGGCTCCGTCGGCGTCGGCCTCGTCGCGGACCTGCTCGGCTGGGCCGCGTCGTTCGCCGTCATCGCCGGCATGTCCGGGCTCGCGTTCCTCGTCATCTCCGCGAACGCGGTCGTCGGCGGGGGGCGGTGACGCGGCCGGGCGCCGGCCGCGGCCGCCTCGCTGCTCCCGCGGAGTACGCCGGCGAGGGCGCGGCGGTCAGCCGACGTACGCCCGCCTCGTCGTCCGCTCGCCGTCCGCGTCGTACACCGCGACGACCTCGCCCTCGTCGTCGAGCGCGGGCGCGCCGCGACCGAGGTAGTGGTCGGAGTCGGTGTCCGTGCCCGCGCCGACGTGGACCGTCAGCGTCTCGTCGGGGCCGAGCGTCGCGCTCGGGAGGTCGTCCCGCTGGCCGCCGAGGTCGAGGACGTAGCCGGTCAGGTCGACCGGTTCGTCGGCGAGGTTCCGGAGCGTCACGGACTCGTCGAGGGCGTCCCCGGCGCCGCCGCCCACCCCGCTGCCCGGGCCGGCGTCGACGGCGTCGATCACGAGCCCGTCCGGGGCCGCCTCGGCCGCGAACGCCGTCACGTCGGCGAGCGTGTAGCCCTCGGTGGGCGTCGGCTGCGGGAGGCTCGGTTCCCAGTCGTCCGGCGCGGCGTTCGGGTAGGCGGTCTCGTCGGCCTCGATCAGCCCGATAAGCGTCTCGGCGACGATGCGGCTGCCGACCGCGCCGAGGCGCTCGCCGTCCTGCTGGTGCTCCGCCTCGGCGAGCACGTAGTACCACAGCGGCGAGTCGGGGTCCGCGCCGCGGCCGTGCGCCCGCAGGGTCTTCATCATCGGCGAGTCCTCGCCGAACGCCTCGTTGCGGATCGGGTCGTACCCCATCCGCGCCGCCACGTCCTGGCCCGACGGGATGCCGAGCGCCTTCCCGCGCCGCAGGTTCCGGACGGCGAGCGAGGAGTCGCCGGAGATGGGCAGGTCGAACAGCGTCGGCGCGAGGAGTGGCTCCGTCTTCCGCGCCGGCTGGTAGTCGCCGTCGCCGGTGTCCAGCAGCCGCGACCAGTCGACGACGAGGTCGCTCGGGACGGGGCGGCCGCCGCGGAGGCTCCGGTCGTCGCCCGGGCCGGTGGGGAACAGCGGCACCTCGCCGACCTCGCCGTTGACGTCGAACGCGTTGGGGATCATGCTGTGCCCGAAGCGGTAGGCGGCGCCGCCGAACTCGACCGGGATGGCCGGCGTGCGTCCCGGCGGGAGGAAGAACTGCCGGCCGCGGTCCTCGATGTCGTCGAGGACGTACCGGTCGCAGATCCGCGGGAGGAAGTCGTGGCGCACGACCCACTGGTAGTGCCACCTGACGAGCCGCTGGGCGGCTTCGAGGACCGACTCGCCGTCCTCCACGAGGTCGGCGCCCGGGCCCCGGAGGTGGTCGACGACGCGGTTGTGGAAGTTCACGAACGCGAGCTGGAGCTGCGAGACGACGACGTTCTCGTCGTTGCGCGGGTCGCCGATCAGCGCGACCCCCTGCTCGTTGCGCTGGAGGTCGGTCCCCGGGAGCCCCGATAGCCCGCCGCCGTCCGCGGCGTCCGGCGCGCCCGCCTCGCCGGTGAGCAGCTTGCGCTCGTCGGTCTCGTGGTCGTAGAGGAACGGCGCCGCCTCCGCGTTCGTCCGGTACATCGAGTCGAGGTCGAGCGCCGGCGTCCGGAAGTTCCGGAGCGCGGCCGGGTCGTTCCGACGGTCGATGTCGGAGGTCGGGTCGAACGTGATGTCGTGGTCGACGAACTGCCCGAAGATGCCGTAGCCCGCGGGCGTCTCGGCGTCGCCGACCGGGTCGTCCGGCGACTCCATCATCGGGGCGTCGGCCTCGCCGCCGGTCCCGCCGAGCGTCCGGAGCAGGTCGTCGTCGCGCTCGTACGGGTCGAGCTCGGGGAACTGCGTGTGGAACCGGTGGCTCCTGATCGGGCCCGCGTCGGTACACGCCGCCTCGTTCATCCCGCGGTGTTCGGTCCCCCCGTGGATCGCGATGCTGTGCGCGTTCACCGTGAGGCGGAGGGCGCCCTCGTCGCCGTCGGGCCAATTTCGCCGCCGGATCGGCTCCTCGCTCCCCCCGCCGGCGGGGTTCCTGACGGTGAACGAGACCTCGTCGACGTCGACGCCCCCGTCCGGTTCGAGAACGAACCCCCCCCCGTCGTCGGTGGTCCAGTAGCCGATCCGGTCCCCGTCACCGCCCCGCCGTTCGCCGACCACGATCCGTCCCGCGAGCGGTCGGTCGTCCCCGTCGACGACGCGACAGCGTATCTTGCCAGTAGTACCCATGGTACGATAAACCAATCATCAGCGAGAAAAAATTTTCTAAATGAACTTTCAACCCGTTTAGCGGATCATGTTGCTGGTGGAGGCGTCGGGCGAGCGGCCGGACGGGGCGCGGTACCGCGTCGCGCGCGACCCGAACCTTCGAGTCGGCCCGCGACCAAGGCGAGGCGTGTACGACTACCACGCCCACACGAACTACTCGGACGGGGCGTTCCTGCGCTGGATGGTCGAGGCGGCCGCGGACGCCGGGCTCGACGGGATCGGGTTCGCCGATCACTGTAACGTCTCGCCGGACTCGACCGCGCGGCGCCACAAGCGCGCGTTCGGGTTCAACCTCGACCTGACCTACGAGCGGCGCCGCGAGGCGATCGAGGCGGTCCGCGACGAGGTCGCCGTCGACGTGTTCGACGCCGCCGAGATGGACTACGACCCCGCCCACGAGGGGGCTATCGCCGAGTTCCTCGACGACGCCGGCTTCGACTACGCGGTCGGGAGCGTCCACGACCTCGACGGCGCGAACGTCCACACGCGGTCCCACTTCGCGGACAAGCCGGAGTCGGAGCGGCGCGACCTAGTCGACCGCTACTTCGAGAAGCTGGTCGCGCTGATCGACTCGGAGCTGTTCGCGATCGCGGCGCACCCGGACCTGATCGAGCGCAATCCGCACCTCCGCGGGTTCGCGACCGAGGACCACTACGCCGCCGTCGCGGACGCCCTCCGGGACTCGCGGACCGTCCCCGAGGTCAACGCCGGCCGGCTGCTCGACGACTACGGCGAGTTCCACCCGGCGCCCGCGTTCCTCGACCGCCTCGTCGACGCCGGCGTCGACGTGACCGTGGGCACCGACAGCCACGCGCCGGACGAGATCGCGCCGCGCGTGCGAGAGGTCGAGGCGGAGCTCGACCGGCGCGGGCTTGAACCGGTCCAGCTCGACGAAATCGCGACGAGAAGGGCCTGACGCGATCGCCTATCGGGCCGAGCGGAGTCCAGATTCGTCGGGCGACCCCGCGCTGGTCGAGCCCACGGAGACTGGTGGGGTTCGGCTGCTGGATACCGAGAGCGACGGATACGGAGAGCGCATTCGTCGGATCGACGCAAGGCGGTCCGCAGACCTTCGGTGTGAGTTCAACGATCGAACAAGAACTAAGCAGCGCAGGGACGAACCGGATCCCGTGGCCCTCCTATCGTCTCTCACTCGGGATTTAACTGAACAGGACGGGCGGAAGATTGCGACGATCGTGTCGACGATGACCGTCGGACTCCCGGTCTATACAGCGCTCATGTCTCTCACCGGCGTAATCGATATTCCGACGACGGCCCGCTTCCTCGCGATCACGTCGCTCATCGGGTTCGCGATGTCACTGCTGATGATATTTGCCTATCTGTTGGGGAACAAGGTCACCGCCTGACGGAGTCAGGCGATCCTGACCGGGCTTACGCCGGATCGAACAGCGTCTCGCCCTCGACCATGTGCTCCTCGACGGTGTCCAGATCGAGCGTGAGACCGAGGCCCGGCTTCTCCGGCACCTCGATGTAGCCGTCCTCGATCACGTCCTCCTCGACGAGGTCCTCCCACCAGCCCAGCTCGTAGGAGTGGTACTCGATCGCGAGCGAGTTCGGGATGGAGGTGCCGACGTGGGCCGCCGCCATCGTCGCGATCGGCGAGGCGACGTTGTGCATCGCGACCGGGACGTAGTACTGGTTCGCCACGTCCGCGATCTTGCGGGTCTCGCGCATGCCGCCGACCTTCGGCAGGTCGGGCGCGACGATGTCGACCGCCTGGTTCTCGATGAGGCGGCGCAGCTCGGTGACGCGGTAGCGGTTCTCGCCGACCGTGATCGGCGTGGTCGTGCTCTTCGTGACCTCCTCCTGGACTTCGAGGTTCTCCGGCGGGACGGGGTCTTCGAGCCACCACACGTCGTAGTCCTCGATGGCGTCCGCGAGGCGCTTCGCGGAGCCGCCCGAGAACGTCCAGTGGCAGTCGAAGGAGACGTCCGCCTTGTCCTTCACGCGCTCGGTGACCTTCTCGACGATCTCCGCCTTGTGGCGGATCTCGCCGGGGCGGAGGTGGCGGTTCGCGCGGTCCTTCTCGAAGCCGCTCGGCACGTCGAGGTCGAACTTCAGCGCGTCGTAGCCCAGCTCGTCGACGACGCGCTCGGCCTCGTCCGCGCACGCCTCGGGGTCCGCCTCCTCCTCGGTGTGGCAGTCGCAGTAGACGCGCATCTGGTCGCGGTACTTCCCGCCGAGCAGCTGGTAGGCGGGCACGTCGAGGATCTTGCCGGCGAGGTCGTGGAGCGCGACCTCGATGCCGGAGATGGCCGTGACGGTGACGCCCTCGACGGAGCCCTCGCCGGACATCTTCTGGATGAGGTGCTCGTAGAGGCGGTCGATGTCGAGCGGGTTCTCGCCGACGACGAACGGCTTCATGCGCTCGATGAGCTCCGGGACGCCCGCGCCCCAGTACGCCTCGCCGGTGCCGACGACGCCCGCGTCGGTGTACACGCGGACGAGCGTCCACGGGAAGTTCCCGTCGACCATCGTCGTCTGAACGTCAGTGATCTCGACGTCGCGGCCGCCCCCGCGCGTCCCGGTGGTCCCCATCGTCTCGGCGGAGAGCTCTCGCATCGTGTACTCCGCGTTCGGGTCGTGGAGCGACTCGTAGTTTCGGCTCATACCGCGTGGGTTAATTCGGAACAGGGTAAACGTTTACCTTCCCCCGCCGTCCGCCCGAACAGGTGGCTTTTCATCCCCGTGCGCGCAATGGCACCCATGGTCGAAATCACTGATTCTCTCGCGTGTCTGTACACCGGACGGGTGGAGTCCCGCGGCGACGACTACGTCGTCACCGTCCCGGCCTCGGAGATCGAACACGGAAGCGTCAGCGTGGGCGAGACGTATCGGATCGCCGTCCTGGACCGCGCCGACTCGGCGGCGGAGTCGACGGACGACGCCGACGCCGCGTCCGTCCCCGAGCCGAACGGTGCGTCCGACGGGACGCCGTCCGACGACGGCCAGCGGCCCACCTCCCGGGGGGCCGCCGGCGCGGTCCAGCCGGACCCGCCCGTCTCGGAGGGGGAGGTACGGGACGTGACGATCGAGACGCTCGGCGACAAGGGCGACGGGATCGCGAAGATCGAACGCGGCTACGTCGTCATCGTCCCCGACGCGGAGCCCGGCGAGCAGCCGACCGTCGAGATCACGAGCGTCCGCGAGAACGTCTCGTTCGCGAACGTCGTCGACGAGTAGCGACCGGTCGGGTCACTGTGCCTCCCCGTCGTCGGGATGTATCCGTTCCGGGGGGGTGGCCCGCGAGAACAGCGACCGCAGGTTCGACGCCGAGAAGAACGAGGACGGCTCGTCCATGTGGACGCCGATCTCGCCCGACAGCGCCCGCAGCCCGACCCGCTGGACCGGTTCCGGGAGCGAGTAACACCGCCTGATCGCCTTCCCGAGCCGGATCTCCGTGGCCAGCTCCGCGCGCCACCCCGACTCGTAGTCCGCGAGCGTCGCCGGGTCCGCCGGGTCGATCGCCGCCGCGGCCACGTCGGCCGCGCGCATCCCGTAGAGGATGCCGCCGCCGGTGAACGGCTTCGTCTGCGCGGCGGCGTCGCCGATCAGGAAGCCGCGGTCGCTCGTCGTCCGCGACGGCGGGCCGATCGGAATCGCGCCCGAGCAGCGCCGGTCGGTCGTCGCGCCGTAGGCGTCCGTGAGCCGCTCGAACATCCCCGACACGTCCTCGCTCGGCGGCGCCGCGAGGCCGTACTCGACGCCCGCGTCGCCGCGGGGGATCCGCCACGCGAAGAACGTCGGTGCGGTGAGGTGGACGTCGACGTAGTCGCCCGCGTCCGCCGCGGGGTCGAACCCGAGGACACCGTGGAGCAGTTCGTCCGGCTCCGGGAGGTCGAGCGCGCGCCGGACCCTCGAGGTGGGGCCGTCGCAGCCGGCGACCATCCGGGCCTCGACGCGCTCCACGTCGCCCGCGGGCGTCCGAACGTCGACGGCGACCCGGTCGGCCCGCTCCTCCACGCCGACGACCGTGTGGTCCTCCCGGACATCGGCGCCCGCCTCGCGCGCGGCCTCGGCGAGGGCCCGGTCGAGCCCGACGCGGTCGATCACGTTGGAGACCGGCTCTCGCTTGTAGAACGGGTAGGCCCGCGACCCCGGACCGCCGACGTGGAAGCGGGCCCCGTACACCCGGTTCTGGAGGAGGTCGTCGCGGGCGCCGTCGGGGGCGTACTCCCACACGTCGTCGGAGACGTGCCCGGAGCAGGCGAGCGGCTCGCCGACCGACCCCTTCTCGAAGGCGACGACGTCGCGGCCGGCCTCGGCCGCGCGTCGGGCGAACCGCGACCCCGGCGGGCCCGCGCCGACGACGACGAAGTCGTACATGGTCGGGTCGTGGTGACGGGGGTAGTTAAGCGCGACGCGCCGACCCGGCGGGTCGCGGCGAGACGAGGGCCGAAGGGTCGGAACGGCCGCCTACTCGGACGACTCCCGCGTTTCCAGCCACGAGAGCGCCGCGTCGAGGTCCGTCCGCGGCGGCGAGCAGGTGAACCCCTCGCAGACGTAGGCGGTCGGCTCGCCGTCGACCGCGTCGCGGTCCGCCCAGATCGGCGGCGCCTCGGCCATGCCGAGGCGGTCGAGCCACTCGTCGAGGCCCGCGTCGGTCGCGGGTCGCGGCGCGACCAGCGCGCCCGGGAGGTACCGCTCGCCGAGCGTCTCGCGCCACTCGTCCGGGACCGCGTCGGCGGCGACGGTCACCTCGATCCCGCCGGTCTCGACCAGGTCGGCCGCCCGCACGAGGGAGGCGTGTTCGAGCGGGCTCCCGCGGATCCGGTCGGCGTGGGTCCGCACGACGCGCTCGGCGATCTCGCGGAACTCGCCGTCCGTCCGGAAGCCGTCGAGGAGCGCGAGCGTCTCGGCGGCGACGCCGAGGCTCGACGGCGTCGACCGGTCAGTGAACTCCTGCGGCCGCGCGATGAGGGGGCCGGCGTCGGCGGTCTCGTCGCCGGCGTCGCCGGAGCCGTCTCGCGCCTCGCCGTCGAGGTCGCGGGTGAAGTAGATCGTCCCGTCGGCGGCGTCGTGGAACTCGTCGACGAGCGCGTCGGCGAGGTCGAGGGCGAACCCGAGCGGCTCCGGGTCGCCGGTCGCCGCATACGTGTCGAGCGCGCCGCGAGCGAGGAACGCGTAGTCGTCGAGGTACCCCGGCCCGCGCACGTCGCCGTCGAGCCAGCGCCGGGCGAGCGCGCCGGTCTCGCGGTCGGCGTCGTAGAGCCGCTCGCGACAGAAGTCGAGCGCCTCGCGGGCGATCTCGGCGTACGGCTCGCCGAGTGCGTCCCCGGCCCGCGCGAACGCGGAGATCGCTCGCCCGTTCCACGAGGCCAGCACCTTCTCGTCGCGGGCGGGGCGCGGGCGCTCCTCGCGGGCGTCGAACAGCTCGGTTCGGGCGTCGGTCAGGACCTCTCGGACCTCCTTAGGCGACAGGTCGCGGTCGGCGGCCAGCTCCTCGACGGACGCGGCGACCGTCGGGACGGTCGTGCCGCGCTCGAAGTTGCCGCCGGGCCGGATCCCGTACCGCTCCTTGGCGAGCGACGCGGCCGGCTCGTCGAGGACGGCGTCGACCTCCTCGGGCGTCCACACGTAGAACGCGCCCTCGACGTCTCCTTCTCCGTCGTCGCCCCCGCGCCCCGCGGGCGGTCGGCTGCGCGCGTCGAGGGTGCTGAAGAAGCCGCCCCCCTCGTGGCGGAGTTCGCGGTCGAGGAACGCGAGCGACTCGCTCGCGACGCGGGCGTACGCCGGGTCGCCCGCGAGCCGGTAGCCGTCGAGGTAGACCATCGGCAGCTCGGCGTTGTCGTACAGCATCTTCTCGAAGTGCGGGACCGTCCACTCGCGGTCGACCGCGTAGCGGTGGAACCCGCCGCCGATCTGGTCGTACATGCCCCCGCGGGCCATCCCGTCGAGCGTGCCGGTCGCGGCCGACAGGAGCGCGTCGCGGCCGCGCCCGGCGTAGGCGCGCATGAGGAGGTCGATCCGCCCGGGCATCGGGAACTTCGCGCCGCCGCTCCCGAAGCCGCCGTGCTCCTCGTCGTAGCCGCGCAGCGCGGCCGCGGCGGCCGTGTCGAGTAAGTCCTCGCCCGCGGGCTGCCCGGCGTCCGCCCCGTTCGGATCGGCCGCGTCCGGCGTCGGCACCGACTCCAGCTCGTCGCGCGCGCTCTCGGCCCACTGGTCGGCGCGCCGCTTCATCTCCTCGCGCTGTTCCGGGTCGCTCCAGGAGTCGGCGATGCGCTCACAGAGGTCGCGGAAGCCGGGCTGGTTCCGCCGCGGCTCGGGCGGGAAGTAGGTCCCGACGTAGAACGGCTTCCCCTCCGGGGTACACCACGCCGACAGCGGCCACCCGCCGCCGCCGGTGACCAGCTGGCAGACGGTCATGAACGTGCTGTCGACGTCGGGGCGCTCCTCGCGGTCGACCTTGACCGGGACGAACGACTCGTTGACCACGCCCGCGACCGACTCGTCCTCGAAGCTCTCCTCGGCCATGACGTGACACCAGTGACACGAGGAGTAGCCGATGGAGACGAACACCGGAACGTCGTGCTCCTGAGCGCGCTCGAACGCCTCGTCGCCCCACGGCTGCCAGTTGACGGGGTTGTCGGCGTGTTGTTGGAGGTACGGGCTCGCCTCGCCGTCGAGGCGGTTCCGCTCGGTCGGCTGTGACATGGGCCCGATTCGGCCCGGCGGGGCAAAAGGCGTCCGCACCGGCGCGATTCCCGCTTCGAGCGCAGTTCTATCCACGTCCGCGCATATATCGAGCCCGATAGAGAGTAAGGTTTACACTACCGTGCGGACACCCGTCGGGCATGACGGAGACCGTACTCGTGGTGGGGGGCGGCGGGCGCGAACACGCGATCGCCCGCGCCGTGGCCGACGACTGCGCGCTGTACGCCTGCGCGAGCGTCCGGAACCCGGGGATCCGACGGTTGGCAGACGGGTTCGAGGCGATCGACGAGACCGATCCGGCCGCGGTCGCCGACTACGCGACCGAGGTCGGCGCGGACCTCGCGGTCATCGGTCCGGAGTCGGCGCTGGAGGCGGGGGTCGCTGACGCGCTCGACGACGCCGGCGTGTACGCCTTCGGCCCGCGGGCCGCGGAGGCGCGCTTGGAGACCGACAAGGCGTACCAGCGGGAGTTCATGGAGGAGCACGCGATCCCGGGCTGTCCGGACTACGCGGTGTTCGACGACACGGAGGCGGCCTGCGAGTACATCGACGAGTACGACGGCGACCTCGCGGTCAAGCCCGCCGGGCTCACCGGCGGGAAGGGCGTGAAGGTGATCGGCGACCAGGTGACGAGCGAGGAGGCCAAGGCGTACCTCCGCGACTCCGACTACGACCGCGTGGTGCTGGAGGAGCGGCTCGTCGGCGAGGAGTTCACGATCCAGGCGTTCGTCGCCGACGGCGACCTGCGGACGACGCCGGCGGTCCAGGACCACAAGCGCGCCTACGAGGGCGACGAGGGGCCCAACACCGGCGGGATGGGCTCGTACTCCGACACGGGGCCGTCGCTGCCGTTCATGCGCGAGGGCGACTACGAGGCCGCGGTCGAGGTGCTGGAGGCGGTCGTCGACGCGCTCCCCGAGTACAAGGGCGTCCTCTACGGCCAGTTCATGCTCACGGACGCGGGCCCGAAGGTCGTCGAGTTCAACGCGCGCTTCGGCGACCCGGAGGCGATGAACACGCTGCCCGTCCTCGACACGCCGTTCGTCGACGTGCTCGCCGCCGCGCGCGACGGCGACTCCCTCCCGGAGCTCTCCTTCTCCGGCGAGGCGACCGTCTGTAAGTACGCGGTGCCGGACGGCTACCCGACCGACCCCGACGCGGGCGCAGAGATCGCGGTCGACGAGGAGAGCGCCGGGGACGCGCTTCTCTACTACGCCAGCGTCGACGAGCGCGACGGCCGCCTGTACACGACCACGTCGCGCTCGTTCGCCGTCGTCGGCCGCGGCGACTCCGTCGCGGCCGCCGAGGCGCAGGCGGAGGACGCCCTGGCGGCCGCGGGCGACCGCGTCCGCATCCGCCACGACATCGGCACGGCCGACCTCGTTCAGCGCCGGATCGACCACATGGACGACCTCCGGAACTGACCGGGCGCGTCCCGACCGACGCCCCGGAGCGACCCTTTTATTCTCCCCGTCCGAACGGGACGACGTGACCGACGACGACGCGGCCGCGACGCGCGACGACACCGAGCCGGCACCCGGCGACCCGGACGCGAGGCCCGACGGCGCCGACGAGAGCCGGAGCGACCGCCTCGACCGATTCCCGACGCCGGGACCGCGGAACTCCCTGTGGTCGTGGCCGGACGCGAAGTCGCCGCTCGCGGTCGTCCGCAACTACGTCGTCATCGTCCTCGCGCGGATCTGTCCGAGCCTCCGGCTGAAGAACTGGCTGCTGCGGCGGATCGGCGTCACGGTCGGCGCCGGCGTCGCCTGGGGGTTGGAGTCGACGCCCGACGTGTTCTGGCCCGAGAGAATCCGCGTCGGCGACGACGCCGTCATCGGGTACGACGCCACGCTGTTGTGCCACGAGTTCCTCCACGAGGAGTACCGCCTCGGCGACGTGGTCGTCGAAGACGAGGCGATGGTCGGCGCCGGGGCGATAGTGCTGCCCGGCGTCACCGTCGGCGAGGGCGCGCGCGTCGCCGCGAACTCGCTCGTCGCCGAGGACGTGCCGCCGGGCGCGACCGTCGCGGGCGTGCCGGCGGAGGTCGTCTCGCGGGCGGAGACGGCCGCGAGCGACGACTGAGCCGACCGTCGGTTACGCCGCGCTATCGTCCGCGTCGGCGTCGTCGCTCTCGTCCGCGTCGTCGGCCGCGTCGGCCGCAGTCTCCTCGGCGTCGGTGATGTGCGCCTCGGTGCTCACGCGCGCCAGATCGACGCCGACCTCCTCGGCGACGGCGTCGAGGACGGCCCGCTGTTCGGCCATCTCGTTTTCGAGCGTCTTGACGCGCTCCGCGGTGTCTTTCACCGTCTCCTGCGTCTCGTCGACCTCGTCGCGGAGCTCGCTGATCTTCTTGTAGGTGCGCTCCGCGCGGTCGGCGAGGGTCTGGATCTTCTTTGCGGTGTCCCCGAATCCCATATCGACGGGTCGGCCCGGCGATACGTGTGCTTTTCCGTTCGACGCGACGCCCGCGCCGACGGTGGACTTTTGCCCGACTCGCCCGTGGTACGGGTATGAGCGTCGACCGGATCCTGTTGACCAAC
Source organism: Halorubrum sp. SS7 (assembly GCF_005435055.1). NCBI lineage: Archaea > Methanobacteriati > Methanobacteriota > Halobacteria > Halobacteriales > Haloferacaceae > Halorubrum > Halorubrum sp. SS7. The sequence goes on along the minus strand of NZ_SGXV01000003.1, from coordinate 193,630 downwards.
GACGACGGCGTCGACGCCGCGGGGCTGCGCGCGCTCTACGACGCGCTCGCGACCGAGTACGCGGTGACGGTCGTCGCGCCGGCCGACGACCAGTCGTCCGTCGGCCGGCGCCTCTCCGACGACGTCACGGTCGACGACCACGACCTGGGGTACGTGGTCGAGGGCACCCCCGTCGACTGCGTCGTCGCCGGCCTCGACGAACTCGTCCCGGAGGCGGACGCGGTCGTCGCGGGCTGCAACGAGGGGGCGAACCTCGGCGCCTACACGCTCGGCCGGTCGGGGACCGTCTCCGCGGCGGTCGAGGCCGCGTTCTTCGACGTGCCCGCGGTCGCGACCTCGATGTACGTGCCCGGCGGCGACGACTGGTGGAAGCGGGAGTTCGCGGCCGAGGACTTCGCGCACGCGGCCCGGGCGACGCGGTACCTCGTCGACGAGGCGGTCGACGCCGGCGTGTTCGAGCGGGCGGACTACCTCAACGTGAACGCGCCCATCGCGGACGAGGACCGCGCGCCGCTGCGGGTCACGACGCCCTCGACGTGGTACGGGATGCGCGCGGAGCGGAACGGGGACGGCCGGGTCGGGTTCTCGGACCCGATCTGGGGCCGGATGAACGACGGCGACGTGCCGGACCCCGTTGGGACCGACCGGCGCGCCGTCGTCGACGGCGAGGTGTCGGTCTCGCCGCTCTCCGTGCCGCACGCCGCGGCACCGAACGCCGGGCTCGACGACCTCGCCGACGCCTACGAATCGGCGGCCAAGTCCTGACTCGCCGCGGAAAACGGAGGAACGCGGGCTAGGTGCCGTCGCCGGTGCTGACGGTCACCTTCGCCTCGCTCAGCACGCGGTCGCCCATCTCGTAGCCGGGCTCGTACACCTCGTGGATCGCCCCCTCGGGGCGGTCGCTGTCGACGCGGAGCATCACCTGGTGGCGCGCCGGGTCGACCTCCTCGCCCGGCGCCGGCTCGATGGGTTCGACCCCCTCGTCGGCCAGCACGTCGTCGAACTTCTCCAGCGTCGACTCCACGCCGGGGCGGAGGTCGCTCCCCTCGTCCTGGTCGAGCGCGCGGAGGAGGTCGTTCCGGACGGGCGCGATCCGCTCGACGAGCGCCTCGGAGGCGCGCTCGCGTATCTCCTCCTGCTTCCTTTTCGCGCGCTCCTTGTAGTTGCTGAAGTCCGCCTTCACGCGGGCGAGCTTGCTCGTCAGCTCATCGACCTCCTCGTCGCGCTCGCGCAGCGCCTCGCGGGTCTCGGCGAGGTCGGCCTCCAGCGCCGCGACCTCGCGCGCGAGCGCCTCGTCGTGCTCGGCGACGGCCGCGGCGAGCGCCTCCTCGTCGTGACGGGCGTCCCCGTCGGCCGACTCTGCGGCCGCTTCCTCGGCGGTCGCCTCCGCCGTGCCGTTCGTCCGCGCCGCGTCGCCCGCCTCGTCCTCGGCGGACTCGACGTCGACGGCCTCGTCGTCGCTCATACCCGATCGAAGTCGGTCGGCGGGGATAAGCGTTCAGAAGCGCGGCGCCGCCGCTCCGGCGCGACGAGAGCGGCCTACCGCCGAGCCGACAGCGCCGTGACGACGCCGTTCGTCCAGCCGAACCCGTACTGGGGCTCGTACTCGCCGAGGTCGGTCGTCTCCCCGACGGTGCGCACGTCGTACTTCTCCGCCATGCGGCCGGTCTCCTCGAACGACCGCCGCGCGAGGCCGACCCAGCGGTCCGCTATCTCGTCGGCCAGGTCGTCGTGCCCGTACCGCCGCAGCCCGGTGACGGCCATCCAGTGGAGCGGGGCCCAGCCGCTGGGCGCGTCCCACTGCTCGCCCGTGGCTTCGAGCGTCGTCACGAGGCCGCCGGGGCGGAGGAAGTCCTCACGGAGCCGGTCGGCGACCGCGGCCGCCCGGTCGTCGGTCGCGGCGCCGGTGAAGAGCGGCGCGACCGCGGCGAGCGTGAGGCGGTCCGACGGTCGGCCGTCGACCCACGAGTGGTCGACGTAGAACCCCGCGTCCGCGTCCCAGCAGTACCGGTTGATCGCCGTCCGCCGGTCGGCGGCGAGGTCGGCGTACCGCTCGCCGGCCTCGGCGCGGCCGACCTTCGGGAGCCACTCCGCGAGGGCGGACTCCATCCCGAAGAGGACGGCGTTGAGGTCGACCGGCACCAGCTCGGTCGTCCGGATCGTGGTGAGGTCGTCCGCCGCGAGCCACCGGGAGCTGAAGTCCCAGCCCGACTCGCAGGCGGCCCGGACGTCGCGGAACAGGTCGGGCCGGTCGTCGACGGGGACCCGCTCGGCGAGCCGGCGGTCCTCGTGGTACGACTCCGGACGCGGGCGGGCGCGGTCGTCCCAGTACCGATTGAGGACGGTCCCGTCCGCGAGCCCGACGACGCGGCGGTGCGCCGCGGGACCGCTCTCCCGGCCGACGCGGTCGGCCCCGTCCATCCAGAACCCGTGTTCCGTCCGGAGCGCCTCGACGTGGGGCGCGACCGCGTCGAACCCCTCCGCGCGCTCCAACACGCGCAGCATGCGGTAGAACAGCGGGACCTGCGACCGGCTGTCGTAGTACGCCCGGTTGCCGAGGGGGACGAAGCCGAAGCGGTCGATCAGGGAGGCGATGTTCCCGACCATGCCGGCGATCAGGTCGGTCCGGTCGGCGGCCGCCAGCCCCTCCGCGGTGAAGTAGCTGTCCCAGTAGTACATCTCCCGGAAGCGACCGCCCGGGACGACGTGCGGGTTCGGGAGGGGAACGACCGTCGAGCCGGCCGCGTCGTCGTCGAACGTCCGGGTCAGGGCGCCCCACAGCGACGAGACGTGGTCCTCCATCGACCGCGACGCGGTGAGGTCCGGAGCGGCGGCGACCGGTTCCGGCAGCCGGAAGTGGTCCTCGACGAACGACGCCAGTTCGAATTCAGGCCGGTCGCGCGCGGACAGGTACCGTTCGAGAATCAGGTCGGGGGAGACGCGCGGCTCCGCGTCGACGAACCGCTTGTCGTCCTCGAAGAGGTCGCGACCCTGGACGGTGCGGAAGAGCTCGCCGGAGATCTGCGGAAAATTGGTGTAGTCGAAGAGACCGGAACTCATCTCCCCCACGTAGTGAAAGGATTGCTAAGTAATTATTGAATTAGCCGGACAGAGAACGGATAGCGGGTCCCTGCGGCAGTCCTCTTATCCATGGTCTATGATTAATTATAAGTGTAATAAATGAATACGGGCGGGTAGTCGATGACCCGCATTAGCATGCGATCGGTGAGCAAGTACTTCGACGGGGGTGACACGGTCGCGAACTACAAGCTGGACATGGAGGTGGACGACGGGGAGTTCGTGGTGTTCCTCGGGCCGTCCGGCTGCGGAAAGACGACCGCCCTCCGGATGATCGCGGGGTTAGAGGACCCGTCGGAGGGGGAGATCTACTTCGACGACGACCGGGTCGACGGGACCCCGCCCGCCGATCGCAACGTCGCGATGGTGTTCCAGAACTACGCGCTGTACCCCCACATGACCGTCCGGGAGAACATCGAGTACCCGCTGAAGGTCAGGGGCGTGCCGCCGGAAGAGCGGGACGAGCGGGTCGCCCAGGTCGCCGAGCTGCTCCACATCGAAGACCAGATGGAGAGCGACCCGGGCGAGATCTCCGGCGGGCAGCGCCAGCGGACCTCGCTCGCGCGGGCCATCGTCCGCGAGCCGTCGGTGTTCCTCCTCGACGAGCCGCTCAGTAACCTCGACGCGAAGCTCCGCTTGGAGATGCGCTCCGAGCTCAAGCGGATACAGAACGAGCTCGGGATCACGACGGTGTACGTGACGCACAACCAGGAGGAGGCGATGAGCATGGGCGACAAGATCGTCGTGTTGAACGACGGGACGATCCGGCAGGTCGCCGACCCCGAGGAACTGTACGAGCGGCCGCGGACCACCTGGGTCGCGAAGTTCATCGGGTCGCCGCCGATGAACCTCTTCGAGGGCGAGAACCGCGACGGCGCCGTCCAACTCGCCGAGGGCAACAGCCTCCCGATGCCGGCGGAGACGTCGTCACAGACCGTCTCGGTGGGCGTCCGGCCGGAGGACATCGACGTGTCGACCGCGGCGCCCGACACGGACTGGACGGTGCCGGGCACGGTGAAGACGGTCGAACCGCTCGGGGAGTACGTGCTGGTCAACGTCGAGGTGGGCGGCTCCGTGGTGAACGTGAAGGTCCCGACGACGGACGCGGCGGCGGGAGACGGCGTTCACCTCACGTTCGACCCGAGCGACGCGTACCTCTACGACGGGGACGGGGAGCTGGTGGCCTGATACCATGTCCGTCGAATCGTACCTGGAGGACCGGCTCGACCGGGACGTGGACGGGGAGAAGCTCACCGCGATCCTCGTGTTCATGCTCCCCGGGCTCACGCTGTTCGGCATCTTCTCCGTCGGGCCGATGCTGTACTCGGCGGTCGGGAGCTTCTTCACCTGGGACGGGTTCACGATCGGGCAGTTCGCCGGGTTCGAGACGTGGATCGCGACGTTCAACGACGACGCGATCATCAACTGGGACAACCTCCTCGCGCTCCAGTACCCGATGGGGGCGCTGCCGCAGAACATCATCTGGATGGTTGTCCACGTCCCGCTGAGCACGCTGCTCGGCCTCGGGCTCGCGCTGCTTTTCGCCGACCTGCGCGGGCGGAGCATCCTGCGCTCGATGGTGTTCCTCGCCTTCACGACGCCGACGGTCGTGATCGGGCTCGTCCTCCTGTTCGTCTACGACCCGCAGGCCGGCATCTTCAACGGGCTGCTCCGGTCGATCGGGCTGGAGTCGGTGGTCCGGAACTGGGTCCAGGAGCCGCAGATCGCGATCTACGCGCTGATCGCGGGCGGCGTCTGGGTCCAGACCGGGTTCAGCATGCTGTTGTACAGCTCCGCGCTCGCGGGGATCGACCCCGCGCTGCTGGAGTCCGCCCGCGTCGACGGCGCGGGGCGGTTCCGGCGGTTCAAGGACATCATCTGGCCGCTCGTCAAGCCCGTGACGGCGGTCGTGGTGATCATGAGCATGATCTGGGTGATCCGGATCTTCGCCATCGTCTACGCGGCCGGGGGGCCCTCGGGCGGTCCCGGCGGGGTGTTCTCCGTCCTCGGCTTAGAGGTGTACCAGGCGGCGTTCTCCGTCCCGATCGAGTACAGCAAGGCGATGGTCGTCGCGCTCATCGAACTGGTGATCGCGCTGCCGATGGCGTGGTACATCGCGTCAATGGACTGATCCACGATGACTGACACACACAACTCGGACGATCCGACCGACGCCGGCGACGAACCGGAGTCCGCCGCCGGCAGCGACCCGAAGACCGACGGCGGGCGCGTGTACCACGAGCCGCCGGAGACCGCACCGATCGCCGACCGACCCCTCCCCGAACGGGTCCGCGCGGCGGTCCCGAGCGGGCCGCGCGCCCTCCGGTACGTCGTCGCGATCGGGGTCGCGCTCCTGTGGCTCGTCCCGCTCGTCGGGCTGTTCATGGCCTCCGTCCGCCCGCTCGACCAGATCATCCAAGGCTGGTGGAACTTCGAGACGTTCACCGTCACCTTCGAAAACTACGCCCGCGCGTGGACGTTCCAGTCCGGGCCGATGCGGCAGGCGATGCTGAACACCGCGATCGTCACGGTCCCGTCCGTCCTCGCCGTGACGCTGCTCGGGACGATGGTGGCGTACCCGTTCGCCCGCTTCGACTTCCCGCTGAAGAAGTGGCTGTTCTTCCTGCTCATCGTGGTCATGGCGGCGCCGCCGGAGCTGGTGGCGATGGGCAACTACAACACGCTGCGGACGACCGGCCTGTTCGACACGTACATGGGGCTCATCCTGGTCCACATCGGCTGGGGGATGGGGTGGGTCGTCATGTTCCTCCGGAACTTCCTGCTGGGGCTCCCCGAGGAGCTGGAGGAGGCCGCCCGGATCGACGGCGCGTCGCGGTACCAGATATTCAAGTCGATCGTGTTGCCGTACTCCGCCCCGGCGCTCGTCTCGGTTGCGGTGATCCAGTTCACGTGGGTGTGGAACTCCTTCTTCTTCCCCCTCGTGTTCATGCGGTCCCGCGAGAACCAGCTCGCGCCGCAGGTGCTGCCGCTGATGAAGGGGCGCCTCCAGATCGACTGGGGGCTCGTCGCCGCCGGCTCGGTGCTGACGATGATCGTCCCCATCGTCCTGTTCGTCACGCTCCAGCGGTACTACAAGCAGGGGATGGTGGCCGCGGTCGCCGACTGATCCGGTGTCGCCGCTCCGTTTTCCGTCGCCGGACGAACGCGCTCTCTGCTCCGCGTCTCAGTCGTCCGGGTCCTCGCCGCGCGCCCGCTTGTACATCACGAGGGCCGCCTCGCGGCGCTCCGAGTGGTCGACGATCGGCGACGGGTACTCCGGCGCGGCGTTCGCGCGCTGGGTGGGCGACAGCTCGTGCCACTCGTGGATCAGGTCGGCGTCGAGCCCGCGGAGCTCGGGGACGTACTCCGTGATGTACTCCGCTTCCGGGTCGTAGCGCTCCCCCTGCGTCATCGGGTTGAAGATGCGGAAGTACGGCTGCGCGTCGGTCCCCGTCGAGGCCGCCCACTGCCAGCCGCCGTTGTCGTTGGCGGTGTCGTGGTCGGCGAGGTGCTCGCGGAAGTGGTCGTAGCCGTGCCGCCAGTCCGCGAGGAGGTCCTTCGTGAGGAAGGAGGCGACGATCATCCGAACCCGGTTGTGCATGAACGCCTCCTCGCGGAGCTGGCGCATCCCGGCGTCGACGATGGGGTACCCCGTCTCGCCGCGCTTCCACGCGGCGATCTCCTCGGGGTCGTCGCGCCACTCGATCCCCTCCTCGTACTCCTTGTAGTTCTCGGAGACCACCTCCGGGTTGTGGAAGAGGACCTGCGTGTAGAACTCCCGCCAGGCCAACTGCTGTTGGAACTCCTCGACCTGCTCCGGGGCGTCCTCGGGCCGCGAGTCGGACTCCGCCTCGGCCATCGCTTCCTCGGTGGCCGCGTACGCCTCGCGGACGCCGATCTCGCCGTACTTGAAGAACGCGGAGAGCCGCGAGGTCGCCTCTCGCGCCGGGTAGTCGCGCTCGGCCTCGTAGGCGAACACGGCCTCGTCGAGGAAGTCGTCGAGGCGCTCCCGGGCCGCTTCCGTCCCCGCGGGGCCGACCGCCGCGTCCGGTTCCGCGAAGCCGAGGTCCGCGGGCGTCGGGAGGTCGCCGACCGCCGCGCCGAGCGTCGCCGCCTCGCCGCCGTCGGCGACCGCGCCCGACGCGTCCGCCCCGTCGACGGCGTCGGCCGCGTCCGCGAGCCGATCGGTGTCAGCGAGGCCCGCCTCGGTCGGCGCCGGCGCCGGGTCCGCTTTCTCGCGGTCGGTCCACTTCTTCCAGTAGTAGCTGTACACGGAGTAGGGGTCGCCGGCGTTCGTCCGGATCGCGTCGGGGTCGTGGAGGACCGCGTCGTGGTGGGCCTCGCGCGCCACGTCGACCGCGTCGAGCGCGCGTCGCACGCCGGCGTCGCGCTCCCTGGCGAGCCCGGAGTAGTCGCGGTTCCAGACGACGCGGTCGGCGTCGAGCGCCGCCGCGAGCCGCGGAAGGACGGTCTCCGGGTCGCCGCGCGCGACGAGCAGGTCGCTCCCGCGCTCGCGGTAGTCGTCGCGCAGCGCGGCCAGCCCGTCGAGCAGGCGCCGCACGCGCACGTCGCTCGCGTGGTCGAGCACGTTCGGATCGAAGACGAACACGGGCGCTGCGGGGCCGCGGTCGGGGTCGTCGCCCGCCCCGCTCGCGGCCGCGAGCCCGACGTTGTCGGCGGCTCTGAGGTCCCGTCGGTGCCAGAACAGCTCCATGGGATCGACACGGGCGCGTCCACCGTGAAACCACCGGGACCGGTCGGGGGGCTGGGCCGGCAGCGGCCGGCGCTCCGGTCGCGCCCCGATCAGAGCTCCAGCCGCCCCGGAACGCTCACCCGGTCGAGCAGGAAGTAGCCGACGGTGAGCGAGAGGACGAGGACGCCGAGCGCCGCGGCCGCGAGCAGCGCCTCGTTACCCCCGCCGTAGTCTTCGAGCCGGAAGCTGATCACGCGCCGGGAGACGGCGATGATCGCGGCGCTCACGACGATGCGGAGGACCGGCTGGCCGCGCGCGTACGCCACGAGCGTCCGGTGGACCTCCACGATGATCAACAGGAGGAGGACGCTGTCGAGGAGCGCGACAACCTCGGCCGGGTCGGTGAAGTTCCCCGCGGCGAGGAGCCGGTACAGCGAGACGAACAGGTCGAACACGCCGATGAGGAACAGGAGCAGGAGGAAGTACGCCGCGCCGAGGACGAGCCACTCCATCGCCCGGGCCGCAGGGTCCGCGGCGTCGTCGAGGTCGAGCGCCATCGACGGAACGCTCGACGGCCGGAGGCAAGTCAGTTTGGGTCAGGCGTCCGCGTCGGTGCCCGTCAGCGATTCGAGCAGGCGGACGGCGGGTGCCTTCGCCAGCGGGTCGTTCCCGTTGCCGCAGTGGGGCGACTGGACGCAGGCCGGGCAGCCGCCCTCGCAGTCGCAGGTGTCGATGAGCCGCGCCGTCCGGGTCATCAGCTCCTCGATCCGGCGGTGCCCGCGGCGAGTGAGCCCGACGCCGCCCGGGTACCCGTCGTAGACGAACACGGCCGGCCCCTCGGTGTGGGGGTGGTGCGGCGTCGAGATGCCGCCGACGTCGGCGCGGTCGCAGAGCAGGTGGAACGGGAACAGCGAGATGATCCCGTGTTCGGCCGCGTGGATCCCGCCGTTGAACGCGTACTCGCCGCCCGGGATCGGTTCGCCGTCGTCGGGCGCCTCGCCGCCGTCGGCGCTGACCTCGGGATCGCCCGCGTCCTCGCCGTCGAGCGCGTCGCCGAGCCGCCGCATCTCGCGCTCGACGTCCCGGGGCACCGGGAAGTACAGCGCCTTCGTCCGCAGCGTCGTCTCCGGGAGGTCGAGCGTCGACTCGCCGAGGGACTCGCCCGTGGCGGCGTCCTTCCGGACGAACCCCGTAATCTGCTCGGTCACCGTCACGTCGGCGAAGCGGACCGGCACGTCCTCGCGCGCCGAGAGCGCGCGCTCGTCGAGGTCCTCGTTCACGACGATGTCCTTGTCCGACCGCACCTGCGTGTAGTAGTCGGCCCACGACTGCTGGAGCTCCGCCACGTCGCGGTCGAGGTCGAGGTCGACCACCTCGTAGGTGCGGCCCTGCTGGTGGTAGATGGCGCCGGGGTGGGCGTCGCGGAGCGCGTCGGCGAACCCGAGCGTGGCGACCGTCTCGCCGCTCGACCGCTCGATCAGCGATATCTCGCGCTCCTCGGCGGTGCGGAGGTTCACGGACTGCTGCGGGCTCGACCCCCCGGCGTGGACCCAGCGCGTCCCCTTGGCGGCCTCGCGACGGTTCAGGACGCCCTCGTCGGTGAGGTCGGCCACCACGCCCGGGAACGAGTCGCCGAAGAACCGCTCGTCCCCGGGCGAGAGCCAGTTCTCGTCGGCCGCGCAGGCGACGTGGCCGGGCATGAGCTGGCCGTTCTCCGGGTCGCAGATCGCGTCCTCGGGCGGCGCGTCGAAGAAGTCGCTCGGGTTCCGCATCAGGTACTGGTCGAGCTGGTCCTCGCCGCCGACCATCACCACGAGGGCGGGGTCGTCGCCGCGGCCGGCCCGGCCCGCGCGCTGGTGGGCCGACATCCGCGTGCCGGGGTAGCCGTCGAGGACGACCGCGTCGAGCCCGCCCACGTCGACGCCGAGTTCGAGGGCGCTCGTCGACCAGACGCCCCGCAGGTCGCCGGCGTGGAGGTCGGCCTCTATCTCCCGCCGCCGGTCGTCGGTGAGCGCCGCCTGGTACGCGCCGACCTTCCCGGCGAGGTCGCGCTCGCCCCGCTCCCGGAGGTCGCTCGCGCTGTCGGTCGCGTACTGCTCGGCGGTCTGTCGCGCCCGCGTGAACGCCAGGGTCTGCGCGCCCGCCGTCACGAGGTCGACGAACAGCCGCTTCGACTCGGTGTGGCTCGACTTCCGCCGGCCGCTCCCGCGCTCCTGCCAGTCGTCGTCGTACTCCGGCGGGTTCCACAGCACCCAGTCGCGCGGCCCGCGCCCGGAGGTGTCCTCGTCGACGAGGGCGATCCCCTCGGGGTCGCGGCCGGTGACCGTCGCGACGTGGTCGACTGGGTTGTTGATCGTCGCCGAGCAGCAGACGAACTGCGGCGACGAGCCGAACCGCTCGCAGGTCCGCGCGAGCCGCCGGAGGGTCAGCGCGACCTGCGACCCGAACACGCCGCGGTAGCTGTGGACCTCGTCGATCACGACGTACTCCAGCGACGAGAAGAACCAGTCCCAGAGGCGCCCGGCGTACGGCAGCAGCGCGTAGTGGAGCATGTCCGGGTTCGAGAGGAGCACCGTCGGCCGGCGGTCGCGCACGTCCCGCTTCTCCGACCGCGAGAGCCGCCCGGTGTAGGAGTCGACCGAGACGCGGCTGCCGAAGCCGAGGTCGGCCGCGAGGTCCGACAGCGACTCCTCCTGGTCGGCGATCAGCGCGTTCTGCGGCCCGAGGTAGAGCGTCCGCCCGCCGTGGTCCATCGCCGCCTCGAACGCGGGCACGGTGTACGCGAGCGACTTGCCGCTGGCCGTCTCGGTCGCGAGGACGACGTCGTCGCCGTCGCGGACGGCCCCGATCGCGTCGGCCTGGTGGCGGTAGAGCCGGTCGATCCCGCGGTCGGCGAGCGCGTCGGCGAGCCGGGGTTCGAGGTCCACGTCGCCGAACTCGGGCTCGCGCGCCGGGAGCCGCCGGTGGTCGGCGATCTGTCCCTCGTAGAAGGGGCGGTCCCGCAGCCACTCGATGGCGTCGTCCACGGTTACGGTACCCTGGGGTCGGCGGGGCCTAACGGTTGCGGTGACGGCGGTCCGGAGAGCGGGCCGGGCGGCCGCCTCGCCTCAGTCGTCAGCCGGAGATCGTCCGGGGCCGCCGTCACGGGGCGAGAGGTCGACCGCCGGCTCCGCGGGCCCCTGGCGGGCGAGCGGCGGCCAGCGGACCTCGGTCGCGATCGGCTCGTCGAGGTCGAGCTCCATCCGGAGGTCGCCGCGCCGCTCGGCGACCTCGAAGCCGACCGTCCGGTAGACGCTCCGCGCGACGCGGTTGCCGGTCTCGACGTGGAGTTCGAGCCCCTCGCGGCCGGCCGCGGCGGCGTTGGCGATCACGTGCCGACACAGCTCCGTCCCGACGCCGCGGTCCTGCGCGGCGGGGTGGACGAAGACCGCGAGCTCAGGGACCGCGGCGTCGGTCGGCGTGTACATCGCGTGGCCGAGCAGCTCGCCGTCCCGCTCTGCGACGACGTTGTTCGCCTCGCCGAGCATCGTCTCGACCCAGTCGGCGCAGCGCCGCCGGCTCACCGGCGGGAGGCCCTGCGCGCGGTGGGCGCGGTCGAACGCGTCGTACATCTCGGCGAGGAACGGCTCGTCTGCGTCTCTCGCCGGGCGGATCGTCCAGCGCGTGCCCTCCTTGTCGACGAACCGCGGACAGCGCGGGGGGCAGTGGGGCGTCCCCTCGCACTCGCTGCCGTCCCAGCCGTCGCAGACCGCGGTGGCGTCGTCGTTCATACGCGGGTATCGATCGTCTGGTAAGTTATATCGTGAGACCGGATCCCACGAGGTGGGAACGTCCGGGCGGCGCAATCACCGACGGAGGACGACGGTGATCGCGGTCCCGCCGGCCTCGCTCTCCTCGACGCGCAACTCGCCCCCGGAGCTGCGGACGATCCAACGGACCAACCAGATCCCCATACCGGTGCTGTGTGTGAGCTGCGTCTCGTCCGAGCGGGTCAACACCTCCCGCTCGTGCGCCGGGAGCCCCGGGCCGTCGTCCGCCACCGTGAGGAGCGCTCTGTCCCCTTCCTCCCGGACCGCCACGCGTACTTGGGGAGACGGTCCGCAGTGCTCGACCGCGTTCTCCAGCAGGTTGTCGAGCGCGTACGGGAGCAGTTCGTGGGCGACGGCCTCGACGGCGTCCGGTCCCCCGACGCTGAACGCGGCGTCGCCGACGGCGGTATCGAATTCGCGGACTCGATCGCGGGCGAGCGCCGACAGGTCGAATGTCGTCCGGCTCGCTTCGCCGTCGGACTCCTGAAGCCGCTCGGCGCGTCTGGCCGCGTCGCTCAGGTCGACGATCTCTGCGAGCCGCCGCTCCATCGCCGCCACGTGCGGGTCGTCGTCGGGTCGCTCGGCCGCGAGCGCTTCGAGGTGACCCAACACGACGTTCACGTCGTTGCGAATGTTGTGCCGCAACACACGGTTGAGCACGGTCAGTCGCTGTTCGCGGCGCTTCCGCTCTCCGACGTCGGTCGCGACGTACGTGGCGCCGGCGAAGTCGTCGTGTCGATCGCGGAGGGGGGCCGCCCAGAACCGGATGTCCACCAGCGAGCCGTCTCGGTGTGGGTGGCGTGTTTCGACTCCCGTGAGTCGCTCGCCCCGTTCGAGCCGCGAGAGGGAGTCGCCGAACGGCCCGCCCGCGTCCGCCTCCTTCGAGACGAGGCGACCGCCGAGCGCGTCCGACTCCGTCCAGCCGAACAGCCGCTCGGCGCCGTCGTTCCAGAGCTGGACCGCACCCTCTGCGTCGACGACGACGATGGCGACGGGCGCGACCTCGACGACGGAGACGAGCCGGTCGAAGAGGAACTCGATCGCGTCGGTGAGGACGACGGCACCCTCCCGGCGGCCGAGCTGCTCGTTGAGCACGGCGACGAGCTCCGTTATCAGCCGTTCAATCAGTTCGTCGCGACCCTCGGACGCGCTGGACTCGTACGCGCGTAACAGGCGCTTCCGGGCCTCGTCGTGCCCCTGTGTCTCCAACACGTCGAACAGGGCACCGACGAGCTGTTCCTCCTGTCGCCTCATTTTAGGCGGGCCTAAAACACAGTCGGGTAAGTGCGTTCCGAACTCGGCGCCGCCGCGCGAGTCACTCCCGGATCAGCACGATCCCTTCGCGGAACACAGCGTGGTTCGGGAGGACGTGCTCTTCCCCGTCCGTCTCGATGTGGGTGACGAAGAGGTCCACCTCCTGGACGACGCCGCGCTCGCCGGCGACCCGCACCTCGTCGCCGATGCCGTACGGCTGGCGGAGGAGGAGGAAGACGCCGGCCGCGGCCGAGGCGACCAAGTCCTTCGTCGCGAGCGCGGCGAACAGGACGACCGCGAACGCGTACGCCGCGAGCAGCACGATGAGCGCGAGCGTCTGGACGCCGACCTGGCCGAGCGCGATGAGCGTCGCGACGTACACGACGCTGTACTTCACGAGCGTCGGGAGCACGCCGAGCTCCGGGAGCTTGATTCCCCGGAGGCGCTCGGCGACGAGCAGCTCCGCCTTGTCGCCGACGACGATGCCGACGATGAACACGACCACGGCGACGAACAGCCGCGGGAGGAACGCGGCGACCCCCGACCAGAACTGTTCGAGGTAGTTCACGTCCGCGACGGTCAGGGCGACGATGACCGTGACGGCGAGGATGAAGTAGCTCGACAGCTGCGCCAGGATCCGCACCGTCGAGGTGTCGAACTCGCGGGCGGTCCGCTCGAAGGCGGTCCCCTCGATCACCTCGGGAACGCCGGCGCGCCGGAGGAGTCGGCGGTTGATCACGCCGGTGAGGTACGCCAGCACGAGCCCGAGCGCGAGCACTCCGAGCGCCAGCCAGATCCGGTACGGGACGTTCGCGACGAACTCGGGGACGGAGATCTGGGCCGCGGACATCGCTCAGTACTCCTCCGGATCGATCTCCAAGACGAGTTCGCCGGCCTTGAACGCCCGGACGAGCCCGTCCGACTCCGAGAGGACGATGGCGGTCGCGTTGGTGTCGCGGGTGATCGCGCCGCCCGCCATGTGGCGCGCGCCGAGCCCCTTCGGGATGTCGACCCCCTCGGCCGCGGGTTCGAGGTAGCGGTACGCCGAGACGATCTTCCCGGAGTCGGAGACGACGAACGCGCCGTCCAGCCGCGAGAACTCCTTGAGCATGACGTTCACGATGGGGTCGCCGACGTGGACGTGGCTCTTCTCGAAGGGGTTGTACGACAGCGGCCGCGACTTGTTCATCACCTTCCCCGCGTCGCCGACGACGAACAGCGCGCCGACCGGCTTGCCCTTCTGCCCCTTCTTGCCGAGTTCGATCGCGACCTCGAACACGTCGCGGATGACGCTCGGCTCGGCCCGGGAGTTGGCGAACAGGTCGTAGATGCCGGTGTGGATCCCCTCGTCGACGGTGACGCGGACGACCGCGTCCGAGCCCCCGTCGAACACCGACGCGACGCAGGCCACCTCGTCGCCCTCCGCGAGGAGGTCCGCGTCCATGGCGCCCTCGATGCCGAACCGGATCCGGTCTTTGACGTTGTCGAAGGGGAGCGGCAGTTCGACGAACGTCTCGGCGTCGACGTCGTTGTCGGGCGCGACGACGACGACCTCGGTCCCGTCGTCCGCGAACGGCTCGTAGAAGGAACTCGTCGGCGAGAACAGCAGGACCGCGTCCACGTCGGCGACGAGGTCCGCCAGGTGGTCGGTGAGCGAGGCCATTACCACGTCTGACACGAGGAATCCGTATAGTCGTTGCGTCGTGCGTGCGTCTGACGCAGGGGCGCGGTCGGCGTTGCTGCCCTCCCGGGTCACGTCCGCCGCCGGCGTCCGCGCCTGGACGCCGTTCGACGGCGTTTTAGGTCTCTGTCCGCGGTGGCACACGTGGAACCCAACGCCGTCCGAGACTCGTGGACGAACCGGGCGGGCGAATACTCACCGCGCTACTACGCGCACTACGGGCCGAACGAGACGAGCGAGCGGATCCGCGAGGCGCTGACAGCGCACCTCGACCGCGACGCGGCCGTCCTCGAACTGGGGTGCGGCTCGGGGCGGCACCTCGATCACCTCGCCGCCCACGGGTTCGACGACCTCTCGGGCGTCGACATCAACGCCGACGCGTTCGACGCGATGCGGGAGACCTACCCCGACCTGGCCGCCGACGGGACGTTCCACTGCGGCGCGATAGAGGACCTCGTCGGCGAGTTCGAGGACGGGGCGTTCGACGCCGTGTACTCGGTCGAGACGCTCCAACACCTCCACCCCGACGTCGAGTGGGTCTTCGAGGAGATCGCGCGGATCACCGACGAACTCCTCGTCACGGCCGAGATCGAGGAGCCGGCGGGCGAGGCGGAGGCGGCCGACCCGGACGTGAACTACGTCGACGACGAGACGCCGCTGTACTACCGGGACTGGGGCGAGGTGTTCACCTCCCTGGGGCTGATCGAGGTCGACGTGGTCCGCGGCGACAGGGACACCGCCCGGACCTTCCGCGTGACCGACTGACTCGCGCCGTTGGCGGTCCGATCGGTGCGGCTCGCGCGGCGGTTTGTCGAACGCGACGAGCCGCCCTCCCGCGCGACTTTTACCCGCGAGCCGACTACCCCGACCACATGGCGACTCGCGAGGCCCTCTGGGGGTACCGGAACCGGTTCGGCGACGCCTTCGGGCGCACCTACTTCCGGCGCTTCGGCCCCGGCGTCGTCTCCAGCCTCGGGATCGGGACGTACCTCGGCGATCCGACGCCCGCGGTCGACGACGCCGCCCGCGAGTCGATCGGACTGGCGCTCCGGTCGGGGGTGAACCACGTCGACACCGCGGCCAACTACCGCTGCGGGCGCGCCGAGCGCGTCGTCGGCGAGGCCCTCCGCGAGGCGCCCGTCGACCGCGAGTCGGTCGTCGTCGCGACGAAGGGCGGCTTCCTCCCGTTCGACGGCGAGCGTCCTCCGGACCCGAGCGCCTACGTCCGCGAGCGCTTCGTCGAGCCGGGGATCGTCGACCCGGGCGACCTCGCGAACGGCGCCCACGCGATGACGCCGGCGTACCTGGAGTGGTCGCTGGACCGCTCGCTCGACCGGCTCGGCCTCGACTCCGTCGACTGCTTCTACGTCCACAACCCCGAGACGCAACTCGCCGTGCGCTCGCGATCTGAGGTGTACGACGCCCTCGAAGCCGCCTTCGAGGCCCTCGAACGCCGGCGCGCCGCGGGCGACGTCGGCGCGTACGGCGTCGCGTCGTGGAGCGCCTTCCGCGTGCCGCAGGAGGCCGACGACTACCTCTCGCTCGCCGAGGTGCTCGCCCGCGCCGAGGCCGCCGGCGAGGCGGTCGGTCCCGACGACGGCCACGGGTTCGCGGCGGTCCAGCTGCCGTTCAACGTCGCGATGGCCGACGCGTTCACCCGGCGGAACCAGCCCGCGCCGTCCGGCGCCGACGCGGAGGGGCCGGTCTCGGCGCTCACGTTCGCTCACGAGGCCGGGCTCTCGGTGGTGACGAGCGCGAGTCTCGGGCAGGGCGACCTGGCGGTCGAGGGCGCGATCCCCGCCGACGTGGACGCGGCGCTCGCGGGGGAGACGCCGGCCCAGCGCGCGCTCAACTTCGCGCGGAGCGCCCCGGGCGTCACCGCCTCGCTCGTCGGGACGACCGACCCCGAGCACGTCCGCGAGAACGTCGCGGCCGGCACCTTCGACCCGCTCGGCGCGTCGGCGTTCGACGCCGTCTTCGAGTGAGGCGGCGGCGCGGGGGCGGATCCGGCGGCGGTCGCGCGCCACAAGACGTTTGTTCCGACCGGCGCAACCGGGTCGTATGTCCCCCACGCGACGAGCCCTCCTGAGTAGCGCCGCACTCGGCGCGGTCGGCGCGCTCGCCGGCTGCTTCGGCGGCGACCCGGCCGACGACTCCGACCCCGTCGCCCGGTCGTCGTCCGCCCCCGGAACCGACACGGACCCGACCGTGCTGAAGGTGCGGAACGACTGGCGGGAGCCGGTCCTCGTCGAGGCCGGAAGCGGCGGCGAGGACGGAACTGACGGCGGCGTCGCGCCGGACGACGACGCGAGCGGCGACGACGCCGACGGGCCCACCGGAGTCGGGAGAGAGCTCGTGACGACGGCCGGGCGGGCCGCCCGGATCCGGGCCGCGCCGGGCGTCGCCGACGAGGACCGGCGGCGGGTCCGCGCGTTCCTCGACGAGACCGACTACGACGCGGAGACGGTGTACGTCGCGCCGGCCGGCGTCCGCTCCTGCCAGCGGCTCGAAATCCACTCGGTGTCGTGGCGGCCGGGGCGGGTCGAGTACGAGTACTGTCGCGAGCTCAGACCGCCCGACGCGGCTTGCGAGGCCGGTACCAGGGTCACGCTGGCGCTGCTTTTCCGGCTCCCGGTCGTGCTCGACGAGCGGATCCGCGGCTCCGGCTCCAGCGGGCGGTCGCCGTGCCGGACGACCGACACCGAGTACTCGGTGATCGAGGGGAACGCGACCGTGCCCGGGAACGCCACCGCCACCGACGAGTGGGGTGACTTCTGATGGCCCGACGGCTCACCCGCCGCGGCGCGCTCGCCGCCGCCGGCGGAGTCGCGCTCGGCTCGCTCGCCGGCTGCCTCGGCGGCGGGAGCGACCCCCGGTTCTGGGACGACCCGCCGTCGCTCGACGTTGCGGCCGTCCCGCGGGAGTTCGACGGGTCGGTCCCCGAGCGTCCGCGGCTCGTTCCCGTCGACGTCGAGTCCGCGGTCGCGAGCGCGTTCGCGGACCGCGTCGACCGCCTCCTCTCGCCGATCCCCGAGCCGCTGACGGCGGAGACGCTCCCCAACGGCGAGTTCCGCGAGCAGATCGCGACCGAGCAGGCGGCGGCCCGCGAGGCGCTGCCGGGCCGGCCGGCGTCGCTGACGCCGCTGGAGGCGGCCGAGCGGTACGCGACGGCGCGCGAGCACGCCGCGACCGCCGTCGGCACGTGGGCGGCCGTGACCGTCGAGGGCGACCCGACCGCGGTGGCCCCGGACCTCGGAACGGTGCGCCGCCGAGCGTCCGAGACGCTGCGGGAACTCCCCGGTCCGGCCGCCGACCCGCTCGCTGCCGCCGCGGTGTACGGGCCGATGGAGCGGTGGTACGACGTGGCGCGCCGACGGACGCTCGTCGGCGGCGGCGTGGGGCCCGCCGACCGCGCGAACCCGCTTCGGACGGGGGACGCGATCGGCGAGGTCGAGCGCGTCCAGGCGCACGTGGAAGCGGGCCGGTACCTCCGCGACCGGTACGCGGCGTCGCTCGGCGATTCGGCGTCCGTGGCCGAGCCGCTTCGGCGCGAGATGAGCCGAATCGGCCGCGAGGTCGGCGACCGGCTCCGCGAGCTCCACGGCGAGGGTGTCGAGGACCTCCGACACAACCCGGGCACCGAGGCGTTCGTCGACGAGCGGGCGGTCGACCGCGGCGCGCCGAGCGACGCCCTGCTGTCGAGCGCCGTGTACCGGAGCTTCGACGGCATGTGGTTCGACCCGGTCGCGTTCGGCGACTACGTGCCCGACAACCCGGCGACCGGGCTGACCCGGACCGCGCTCGCGTGGACGCGGCTCCGTGCGCTCGACGCCGTGGCGTCGCGGGTCGAGGAGGGGGACGCGATGTTCCCCGACGACCCGGCGGCGATCGGGGACGCGCGAGAGGCGGCGGTCGAGTCGGCGTCGTCGCTCGCCGGGAGCGAGAACCCGCTCGCTCGGTGGCTGGCGACCGAGTTCCTCGCGCTGTTCGACGAGCCCGACGGCGCCGTCGCGGCGGCCGACCGGACCGTCCGGTCGACGGTCGAGGCGTACACGCGGTACCGGTGGATCGAGATCGTGACGGGCGAGGCGCTGGCGGTTGCGGCGTCGGTCGCGGACTTGTTCGACTCCTGAACGGCGGCGGGCGAGGAGAGAAAGTGGCGGTGGGGCGGGGACTCTGACGGCGGGTCGGCGTCTCGGGCGCGCGGCCTCAGCGGAGTTCCTTGTAGCGCGCGCCGCACTCCGGACAGATCCGGACCGAGAACACCTCGTCGGGGTCGTTCTCCTTCTTCAGGACCTGGTCGCAGTCGGCGCAGTTGAGCCGCTCGTAGGTGTCCTTGACGAGGTCCCCGTCGCGGAGCCCCTTGCGCGTGGATTTCATACCCGGGGTTTGTCGCCGGGGCGCATAAAAACCCTGTACGACATCGGTCTGACGACTTCGGCGAAACCGCGGGCTGGCGGGGCGGTACGGGCTCCCCCGCCGCGGTTGAATCCTCTCGGCGTCCGACCGGGCGCTTTCGCAACGCTTGTGTCCGGGCGCGCGGAATCGCCGCCGTGTCACGGACCAGGCTGTTCGGTTCGCTCTGCGCGCTGGTCTTCCTCGTCAACTTCGCCCGGGTCGTGTTCGCGCCCCTCGTGGGCGAGTTCATCGACGCGTTCGGGATCCGCGAGGGGACCGCCGGGCTCATCGTCACGCTCGCGTGGCTCGGCTCGGCCGCCCCGCGGCTCCCCGCCGGCTGGGCGCTCACGCGCTTCACGCGGCGCCGCGTGATCGTCGTCTCCGGCGCGATGCTGACCGCCGGCGCGCTCGGCGTCGCGCTCGCGCCGAGCGTGCTCGCGCTCATGGTCGCCGCCTTCGCGGTCGGGCTGGCCTCCGGCGTCTACTTCGTCGCCGCTAACCCGTTCATCTCGGAGCTGTTCCCCCAGCGCGTCGGTCGCGTGATGGGCGTCCACGGCATGGCCAGCCAGCTCTCCGCCGTCATCGCCGCGCCCGCCGTCACCGTCGCGCTGTGGTACGACTGGCGCTACGCCTTCTACGCGCTCGCGGTCGCCGCGGCCGCCAGCACGCTGCTGTTCGTCGCGCTCGCGAAGCGGACCGACCTCCCGGACGCGGGGGCCGGCGACACCGACTTCCTCGCGGCCGCCCGCGGCGAGTGGAAGCTGATCCTCGCCGGCGTCGTGCTGATGGGCCTCACGAGCTTCGTGTGGCAGGGCCTGTTCAACTTCTACGAGCTGTACATGATCGACAAGGGGCTCCCCCGGGCGACGGCCCGGAACCTCCTGACCGTGATCTTCGCCGCCGGGGTGCCCGCCTTCCTCGTCTCGGGCGACCTCGCGGACCGGCTCCCGCACGTGCCCTACCTGCTCGGCATCGTGGCCTCGTTCGTGGGGGGCGTCGTCCTCGTGGTCCTCGCGGAGGGGCTCGCAGCGGTGATCGCCGCGAGCGTCGTCGTCGGGTTCGCCATCCACATGCTGTTCCCGGCCGGCGACACGTACCTGCTGGCGTCGCTGCCGGACGAGTCGCGCGCGTCGGCGTACGCGATGTTCTCGGCCGGGATGATGTCCACGCAGGCGGCGGGCTCCTGGGTCGTCGGCGAGGCGATCGAGGCGGGCGCGGGGTACGACGCAGTCTTCCTCGCGCTCGCCGGCGGGCTGGCGCTCCTCGTCGCCGGGTACGCGGCCCTCTACCGCCTCGGGCGCGTCCCGGGCGGGGCGGCGGGTTCGACGCGGACGGTTTGACGCGGCGGCGCGGCCCCGCCGGCGACGAGACCGGAGCGCGAACCCCGTTCGAAGCGGCCGAACGGGTCGGGGGTACCGCACCTGTTTTGGGCGTCGCTCCCGTGTGATCGGTAAATGGAGTACGTTCAGGAGCGCGTGACGACCCTCCACGCGTTGACCGACCACCGGCCCGACGCCCCAACGGACCGCGCGGCGGTCGTCGTGCCGATGACCGAGCGCGAGTACGGGACGCTCGCGGCCGAGCGCGTGCTCTCGACGCTGGAGACCGTCGACCCCGCCCGGGTCATCGTCCCGCTGCGGGCGTCGGCCGACCGCGCCGGGCCATTCGCCGACTGGCTCGACGGCTTCGACCTCGACGTCGAGACGCTGTGGTGCGACGGCCCGCGGCTCGCGTCGCTGCTGGAGGCGCGCGGGCTCGACGGCGAGCGCGGCAAGGGCCGCGACGTGTGGCTCGCCCTCGGCCGCGCGCTCGACGAGGAGTTCGTCGTCGTCCACGACGCCGACACCAAGACCTACTCGCCCGCGTTCGTCAACCGCCTGCTGTTCCCGCTGGGGCGCGGCTACGCCTTCTCGAAGGGGTACTACGCCCGCGTCGAGGACGGCTCGCTGTACGGGCGGCTGTTCAGGCTGTTCTTCCGGCCGCTGGTCCGCGCGCTCGGCGACGCCGCGCCCGGGCGAGAGCCGGCCGTCCTGGAGTACCTCTCGGCGTTCCGCTACGCGCTCGCCGGGGAGTTCGCGGCGACGAGCGACCTCGTCTCGCGGCTCCGCGTCCAGCGCGGCTGGGGGCTGGAGGTCGGGACCCTCGGGGAGGCGTTCGGCCACGCCGGCTTCGCGGACAGCGCGCAGGTCGACCTCGGCCGCTACGAACACGACCACCGCTCCGTCGAGGGGCCGACCGGGCTCGCGGATATGAGCCGCGCGGTCGGCGAGGCGACGCTGCGCGCGGTCGAGGACGCGGGCGTCGACGTCGACTACGAGGGCCTCGCCGACCGGTACCGCGACGCGGCGGCGACGCTGGTCGACGGCTACGCCGCCGACGCCGCGTTCAACGGCCTCTCGTACGACGCCGCCGACGAGCGCTCGCAGGTGGCGACCTACGCCGAGGCGCTCGGCGAGCCCGGCCCCGACACGCGGCTCCCCGCGTGGCAGGACGCGCCGGTCGACCCCGACGAGGTCCGAGAGGCCGCCGAGGCGGACTTGGACGCGGTCCGCGGCGACGGCGCGGGGAGCGGCGGGGCCGACGCCGTCGGCGGCTCGGCGACCGACGACGGACACGCGGAGCCCGCGCCAGGGGAAGACTGACGATGGCGGACGCGAGCGGGCCGAGCGTCGCCGCGCGCGACGACCTCGCGGGCGTCGTCGACCTGTTCGGCTGGCTCACCCGGGCGGAGCTGTCGCGGGCGCTCTCCGAGCTGGCGTTCAAACAGCGGGCCGAGGTCGACGAGGGCGCCATCGACGCCGCCATCGACCTCGCGGTGGCCGAGTACGCGCTCGTGCCGGCGCCGAGCGGCGCGCTCTCCGGGGGCGGCGCGGACGACGTCGCGAACGGCGACGGGGGAGCGGGCGAGGAGGGGAACGACGGGTCGACCGCCCTCGCGGTCGGTCCGGCCGCGTTCCCGACGCTCCCGGCGGGCGCCGAGGACCTCCCGCACATCCTCGACGTGCCGGACCGCGACGTCGACCGCGAGGCGCTCGCGGACGCCGTGCTCGAACGGCTGCGGGAGGAGGCGGTCGAGGCGATAAACGCGGGCGACGACGACCGCCTGGAGACGCTGGCGGACGTGACCTACGACGTGGAGGCGTGGGCGCCGGTCGACGTGGACCCGGTCCGGACGCGGATCCTCGCCGAGGTCGACGAGTGACGGAGAGGGACCGCCCTACCCCGAGAACTCGGACTCGCTCACGCGGACGACGACGGTCTCCTCGACGTCGCGGAGGTCGTACTCGGGCGTCTCACCCTGTCGCCGACGGACGAAGAGGGGCTCGACCGGACGGCCGTCGACCAGCCCGAACACCTTCAGGCGCTGGTCGGTCTCCTCGGGCGGCACCTCGCCGTCGCGGACCTCGCGGGCGAGGTCGCGGGAGAGCCACTCGTCGGTCGCGACGGACGGCTCCAGGACGAGCGCCTCCGCGACGAAGCGGACGAGGTACCAGTCGAGGTCGTTGAGGAGCGAGACGGCGGCGCCGAGGCTCACGGTGTCGACGGCGACGCTGTTCTCGAACGGCTCCTCGATGTCGTAGGTGGCGAGCGCGTCGCGAGCCGTCTCGCGGGAGAGCAGCTCGTAGGAGAGCTCCACGTCGGGGTCGCCGAGGAGACACACCCGCGTCATGCCCGGGGTTCGGACCGGGCGGCGCAAATCCGTTGCGGTCGGCGACGCTACCAGGGGATCCGCTCGCGGTCCTTCCAGAGATGGCCCGCGGGGCTCCCCGGCGCGAAGCGCGCGAGCCAGACCGGCGTCTCCGCGCCCTTCGACGGGGTTCTCGGGGCCTCGTCGCCGCCCATGTCCGTCCGGACCCACCCCGGCGAGACGGCGTTCGCGATGAGGCCCCGATCGCCGTACTCCCCGTCGAGGTACGCGGTCAGCCCGCCCACGCCGACCTTCGAGAGCCGGTAGGCCGGGTAGCCGCCGCCCATCTGCCCCTCGGTGAACTGCCCCAGCCCGGACGAGAGGCTCACGACGCGACCGCCGGTTTCCTCCAACAGCAGCGGCAGCGCGTGCTTGGTCAGGACCACCGGCCCGCGGAGGTTGACGGCCGTCGTGCGGTCGAAGTCCGAGGGGTCCATCTCGTGGAGCGGCCCGGACCGGGGGAACACGCCCGCGTTGTTCACGAGGACATCGAGCGAGCCTTCCTCGCGCTCGATCCGGTCGACCGCGGCGCTGACCTCGTCGTCGTCGGTCACGTCCAGGCGGATCGCGCGCTGGTCCGCCGCGGTCACGTCGTCGGGGTCGCGCGCACCGGCGTAGACGGTCGCGCCCAGGTCTGCGAGTTCCGCGGCGATCTCGGCGCCGATCCCGCGCGTCGCGCCCGTGACGAGGGCCACGTCGTCGGTCAGGTCGGCCTTGAGGTCGACGTCGGTCGGGGTGTCGGCCATGGCGTTCGCTACGGCGCCTCGCCTGTAGAAACCCCGGGCCGACCGCCCTCAGAACGTCGAGACGTCGCCCTCGATGACGCTGCGGGTCACGTCCGTCACGTCGGCCAGCTCGCGGTCGACGATGGCGAGCACGTCGTCCTCGATGTCGCCCAGCGCGACCCCGTCCTCGGTGACGATCTGCGCGTCGGCGACGTGCGGCTCGTCGATCGGCCGACCGATCTGCGAGAGGAGTCGGACCTGGAGGTCGCGGATCCCGTCGACCTCGCTCGTGACCGACTCGGCGATGCGGGTGGAGAGCAGGTTGTATATCTTCCCGATGTGGTTGACGGGGTTCTTCCCGGAGGTCGCCTCCATCGACATCGGGCGGTTCGGGGTGATGAGCCCGTTGGCGCGGTTCCCGCGGCCGACCGAGCCGTCGTCGCCCTGCTCGGCGGAGGTGCCGGTGACGGTGAGGTAGACGGAGCCCTCGTCGTAGTCGTCGGCGGTGTTGACGTCGACGTTGACCTCGCGGTCGGTGTACTCGCGCGCGAGCTCGTCGACGTACTCGCGGACGGACGCGACCGCGTCGTCGTACTCGTCGAGCCCGTCGACGTACGCGTCGACCATCGCGGCGGCGACGGTGATGTCGATCCGGTCGCCCTCGCGTTTGCCCATGATCTTCACGTCGGGGCCGAGCTCGGGGTGGTCGTCGTGGTAGGTCGTGTTGAGCGCGCGCTCGGCCTCGTGGACGATGGTCTCCGTCTCGGTGAGCGGCGCGTGGCCGACGCCGAAGGAGGTGTCGTTGGCCATCGGGACCTCCTGCGTCTCCTCGCCGAAGACATCTTGGAGGTCGCCCGACCCCTCGCCGAGCTTCACGTCGACGACCACGTCGGTGCCGTACTCCAGCTCCGGGATCGCCTCGGCGAGGTAGTCGCGGGCGGCCGCGAGCGCGGTCGAGTCGACGGGCAGCTGCTCGCCGTCGTACTCCTTCGTGGCGCGGCCGACGATGAGGATGTAGATCGGCTCGACGACCTCGCCGCCGCCGAACGCGGGGGCCGCGCGGCCGGCGACGAGCTGGGTCTCGTCGGTGTTGTAGTGGAGGACTTTGCCGACGCGGTCGAGGTAGAGTTGCGAGAGCGCCCGCGAGACCGACTCCGCGACGCCGTCGCAGATCGAGTCGGGGTGACCGATCCCCTTTCGCTCGACGATTTCGACCTCCTGGTCCTCGACCGCCTGCCGGTCGAGGCGGCTGACCTGTATGTTCCGGTCCATTACCGCCGGATACTCCGCGGGCGACGGTATAACTTGCGGAAACTCTCCGTAGAGTTCGGATAACCTGAGGTAATTAGTGAAGCGGCTCCGGGGCCGCGCCTGCGAGCGAGCGTCCTCGGTTACTCAAGCGGGCGTTTGTGCTTCGCCAACCGCTTTCCCGTCGCCCCGACGAGGACCGGGTATGGAACACCTCACGGCGACTCGTCGCCGCCTCCTCGCCGCCGGCCTCGCGGGCGGGGTCGGCGCCGTCGCGGGCTGTCTCGGGACCGATGACGGCGCCGACCGGAGCGGCGGCGACGGTCCGGAGCTCGGACTCTCGCTCTCGCAGATCGACGGACCGCTTCGCGACCGGTACGTCCGCGACCGCGACGCCCCGGCCGACGCGTGGGACGAGGCGGCGCTCGACGCCGCGCTCGCCGGCGAGCCGTACACGACCCGCCATCGCAGGCCGTTCTTCGCGACCCCGGACGATCCGGCGTACGTGCTCGACGATGGGACCTATCACCGGCTCGGATCGGTCGTGGTCGGCGAGGTCGCAGAGGCGTATCCGGTCCTCAGACTCTACGCCGTCGACGACGGAGGGACGGCGACGGACAGCGACGGCGGATCGGCGGTCGACGGGGGCGAGGGCGGGGACCTCCCCGACGCCGACCGGCGCGCGGTCCGGATCGCCTACTTCGCCGCGCGAGCCCGCGGGAACGCGGGCGGGTACCCGGTCGGGCTGGTCGAGCGCGGCGGTTACGTGTACCGGTCAGAGGCGGCCCGGTCCGAGAGCGCGCTGCTCGACGAGGACGGCCCCGAGCGCGTCGCCTACTGAGAGACCACGTACCGAGTGGATATCGAGCGGGAGCGGTTCCACGAGGCCGTCTACCGGCCAACCGCCGAGCCCGTCGCGGAGCGCCCCGACCGGATGGAATCGATCCTCCGGGCGCGGCTCGTCGGGCCCAGGATAGACCCGGACGCGCTCTCCTCGGAAGCGAGGCGGATCGTCGACCGCGCGGCGGTCGAGGAGTACGGCGAGACGCACCCGTACTCCGACGCCTACGCGGAGCTGGTCCGCGCGCTCGACGCGCGCCACTTCCTCGACGGGGACGTGCGGAACGACGGCGGCGTCGGCGAGGGGCGGGAAGAGCTGATCCGCTACGGCGACGAGTACTACGAGCGCTACCTGCGGATCACGGGCGGGAAAGCGGAGTGACCGGTCGGCGCAGTCCGCCGCCGGCTCAGCGGACCGCCGCGTACGCCTCGGCCATCACGTCGAGCGCCTCGCGCAGCTCCGCCTCGTCGGTCGCGTACGAGATCCGCGCGTGGCCGGCGCCGCCCTCGCCGAACGCCTCGCCGGGGACGACGACCACGCCGCGGTCGATACACTCGTCGACGAATCCCTCGGGGACGCGAGGCATCGCGTAGAACGCGCCCTGCGGCGTCGGGCAGTCGATGCCGATGTCCTCGAAGCCGTCGAGGAGGATATCGCGGCGGTGCTCGAAGGAGGCGGTCATCTCGTCGACCACGCCGCGGTCGCCGCGCAGCGCGGCCTCGGCGGCGTACTGGGCCGGCGCCGAGGCGCACGCCTGCGCGTACTGATGGACGCGGAGCATGCGCTCGACGCGCTCGTCGGACCCGTACACCCAGCCGAGCCGCCAGCCGGTCATCGAGAACAGCTTCGAGGCGGAGTTGACGACCACGACGTTGTCAGTCTCCGCGAACTCCATCGGCGAGTGGTGCTCGCCGTCGAAGACGGTGTACTCGTACACCTCGTCGGAGATACAGAGCACGTCGTGCTCGTCCGCGATGCGCGCGAACTCGCGCACGTCTTCCTCGGAGGAGACGGCCCCGGTGGGGTTGCCGGGGGAGTTGACGACGAACGCCGCCGTGTCGTCGGTGATCGCGTCCTCGATCGCGGCGGGGTCGATGGTGAGGTCGTCGCGGAGCGGAACGGGAACCGGCTCGCCGCCCGTCAGCTTCGTCAAGGCGTCGTAGGAGACGAACCCGGGATCCGGGGTCAGCACCTCGTCGCCGGCGTCGACGTGGGCTTCGAGGGCGATATGAAGCGCCTCGCTGCCGCCCGCGGTCGCGATGACGTTACCCGGGTCGAGGTCGATCCCCTGGTCGGCGCGGTGCTTCTCGGCGATGGCCTCCCGCAGCGACCGCGTGCCCTTGTTCTCGGTGTAGGCGTCCGCCTTCCCGGACTCGATGGCGTCGACCGCGGCCCGCCGGGCGTGGTCCGGCGTCGGGAAGTCGGGCTGGCCCAGGCCGAGGTTGATCGCGTCGTCGCCGGCCGCCTCGAACACCTCGCGGATCCCGCTTATCGAGATCCGCTCGACCCTGTCGGAGAACGTCGTCATGTCAGTGTGGGCGCGCCGCCGAGAGTTAGTTCTTGCCACGTCGCCCGAACGCCAGGCCCCGACCCAACGCCGTCGAGTCACCAGCGCCGACGCTTCCAGACGGGGCGGCGCTCGCCCCGGCGGGCGTCGTCGCGGACCCGCCCGTCCGCGTCGGTCGGCAGCGCGAACCGGCCCTCCAGAACGTCCGGCACCTCCTCCGGCCGCGCTCGCAACAGCGCGTCGTGGACCGCGCGGAGCCGGAGCATCGGCCGTCCCGGCCCCATCGGCACCTTGACCGACTCGATCAGTCCCCGGTCGACGAGCGCCTGCCGGTCGCCGGTGAACTCCTGTGCCGGGGCGATCCCGACGCCGTCGGTCCCGACCCACGTCCGCAGGTCGCGGAAGAGGTGGTCGTGACGCGCCGCGAGCGCGACGAGGAGCGTCCGGTCAGTGATGTCCGTCGTCCGCCCGAACTCGCCGGGGTCGAGCGCCGCGAGCAGCGCCTCCAAGTCGTCGGCGAAGCGGTCGTCGAGGGCCTCTCGCGCGGCGGCGAGCAGCCGCGTCCGCGAGGGCATCCCGACCGTCTCGGGGGTCGCCGCGTCGAAGCGCGACGCGGCCGTCGCGCGGGCGCCGTCGACCGCCGCGGCGTCGCCGTCGACCGCGTCGGACCCGGCGTCGGCCGTCGTCGCGAGCGTCCGGTCCCCGCGAGGGCCGACGACGGCGTCGGCGCGATCCGGACTCGCGAACAGCGTCCCGCCCGTCCCGTGGCCGAGCGGGTCGCCGGTCCGGACCCGTATCTCGTCGGTCTCGACCGCCTCGGCGACGGCGCTTCCGAGGACGAGCGCGCGCGAGAGCGCGTCGACGACGCCGGGCCGGCACGCGACCCGCCACGGCGGGCCCGAGGAGCGCTCGCGAGCGGCCAGCACGGACGGGAGCAGCCGGATCGGCACGCCGACGGCGACGACCGCGGACCGACCGGCCAGCGCGGTCTCGACCGCCTCAGCGAGCGGGTCGTCGGGACGCGGCAGCACGTCCGACACCTCGGCTCCGTCGCCGGCGTCGTCGCCCGCCGGTTCGGACCCGACGCTCGCGGTCTCGGCGTCGTTCGCGGGGTCGGGCTCGGTCCCGGTCTCGGCGTCGTCGCCGGTCACACACGTCGTCACTGCCGCGATCCGAAAGAGCGTTGCGCCGGTGAGCGCGGGCGTCGGGGGGAAGGGGTCGCCGCGCCGGCGTCAGGGCGCCCGACCGAACACGAGGTAGCCCGTGTGCCCCACGCCCGCGGTGGAGGGGCGGGAGCCGCGGTCGGAGAAATCCATCTCGCGCTGGATCGTCTCCAGCGTCTCGACCTCGTCGAAGCCGGCCTCGCGCGCCGCGAGGGCCGCCTCGCGGGTCCCCTCGACGAACGGCGAGTAGACGGCGAGGCGGCCGCCGGGCGCGAGCAGGTCGTCCGCGCGCTCGACGACCGCCGGGGCGTCGCCCGTGTCGAGCGTGAGGGCGTCGAACGGCTCGCCGTCGGCGAGCGCGTCCAGCTCGTCCGTGAGGTCGCCGGTGCGGACCTCGACGCGGTCGGCGACGCCCGCCGTCCGCATGTTGTCGCGGGCGACCTCGGCGAACTCGGCGTCGACCTCGTAGGTGGTCACGTCCGCGCCGGCCCGGCCGAGGTACGCGGCGAGGATGCCGGTCCCGGTGCCGGCGTCGAGGACGCGGTCGCCGCCGGACGCGCCGGTGTGGCCCATCACGAGGCCCACGTCGCGCGGCATCATCGGCGCGCCGGTGCGTTCGAGGTGGTTGAACAGGTCGGGGCCGCGGAGCGCGCGGACCTCGAAGACGGTGCCGAGGTGGGTCTCGACCTCGTCGCCGGCCGCGACGTCCTCGGGAACCTCGATCACGCCGAGGTCGGTGCCGAACTCCTCGCCGGGCTCCAGCAGGTACTCGCGGTCCTCGTGGACGAGCAGGTACGCGGCGTCCGTCACTGCAGGTCGGAGATCGCTCGCGCGGGCTCGCCGTTGGCCGCCTCCAGCGCCTCGCGGGCGGCCTCCTTCGAGACGCCCGCCTGCTGGGCGACCAGCTTCACGTCCTCCTCGGGGATGCCGTCGTCGCCGTCGTCCGCGTCGTCGAGCGCCGGGTCGTCGCCGCCCTCGACGGCCGTCGCGCCGCCCGCGCCCGCGTCGGCGACCGACTCCGGCGAGCCGACGATCTGGTAGGTCTCCTGCCCCTGGGCGTCCATCTTGGTCACCTGGGCGCCGTCGAAGACGAGGTCGTCGCCGTCGGCCGTCTCGATGACGACCCGCTCGGCGTCGAGCTCCTCGACGTCGATCCCCATCTGTTTCATCATCTGTTTCATTTTACGTGGATCTATTGAATTACCTCCACCAAACATAAGTTGTGTTGCCTCCAACCGCGATACACGATGAGCGGCAATAAAACCACAGAGTATCTCCAACGCAGACGCGAGGAAATCGGGTCTGCGGACTATGACCCCGAGGTTCAGGAGGCAATCTTGGCCTTCCTCGACGCCTACAACCCCGACTCCCTCCGATTGGAGCCGCCGATACAGCAGGGCAAGGACCGTCGCGAACAGACACTCTCCGTCTCCAGCCGACTCTCGTACGCCTCAACACTTCATCGGACGGCAAAACACGTCGATCTCACCACCTGTACGGCAGCGGAGCTGAATCGGTTTGCGGATGCGCGTCTCCGTGGCGATCACGAGACGGTGGATTCGGACGGCCTCTCGCAAAACACCATCCACCAGAATCAGGTAGCATGGAGAGCATTTTACCGCTTCCACAAGAATCATCCCGAAGGTCACGAGGTGAACGTCGATCCCGACGACATCGTCCTCGTGGATCGGGACGACACGAAGGTGGACGAGCGGGATATGTTCGACACCGAGGAGATCGAGGCGATGCGGCGGGCGTGCGCGAACAAACGCGATCGGGCGCTGTTGGAGATGCTGATCTACACAGGACAACGACACAACGCCTTGCGGATGTTGACCCTCCGAGACGTGCGACCGAACGAAGGTGAAAGCGGGAAGTTGTATATTCCCGAAGGCGAGGGGATGAAAGGCGCCGAGGGGAAGCGGCCCCTGCTCGGCGCACAGAAGGCGGCGAGAGAGTGGAAACGCTCGCATCCGACAGGCGACCCCGACGATGCGTTCTTCACTCACATCTACGACTGGTCGGGGCACGACGACATCGAGCCAGGGGATCATCTCTCCAAACAGGCGTTCGGACGGATCACCAAGCGAATTGCGGACCGCGCAGGGGTGGAAAAGCCCTCCAACCCCCACCAGTTTCGTCACTACTTCGTGACGATGGCAATCTCAAAACACGGGATGAGCATGGACACGGTCCGTCATCTTATCGGCCATCAGGCTGGCTCTCGGGAGCTGGAACGCACCTACCAGCACCTCGTGGACGAAGACTACATCGAGAACGCGGAACTGGACGTGGGGATCCGTGATGAACGCGAGGAGTCGCTGACGCCTGCGACGTGTCCGCAATGTGATGAACCGTTAGAACCGCACTACGATGTCTGCCCATCGTGTCGGATGGTCTTTAGCCCGAAGGCAGACACCGCTCGTGACGAGGCGGAGTCTCAAATTGCCGAGGGAGCACTTCACGCCACAGATGAACGCGCGCAGAAAGAGGTACAAGAACTGATGGACGTGTTAGACGATCCCGAAGTTATCGGTCAACTGGCGAGGGCGTTAGAGGAACTTGGAGGCGATTCGTTCGAAGACGCGTTATCATCAAGGTAGATCAACATCCTCGCAAGGGGTGCTGCGGGATTGTCTCGTTCGATGATTCCTTCTGCTGCCCGACGCTGCTCGTCCGTCAGTTCGTATCTCGGTTTGCGTGACGACTGCGAAGCAGTCGTCTCCGACGACTGTCTCTCCGAGACTGTCGATGGTGTTGGGTTGTTAGTCATTCCGTTAGATCCTCCATTTCAAATCCTTCGGGTCTGTCCTCAGATCCACCGCCATCTTCCTTAGTCGGGTGAACCATTGAACGTGGGACGCTCGCTCGCTGTTCACCGACACGAAGACCGTGAACGAACGCCGCAGCCATCTGTGCCTCACGTCCTGTGAGATTCTTCAGTCGGTACGTCCCCTCTACTTCCATCGTTTCTGTCGGAGTATCGTTACTCATCGTATTCCCCACGGAACTTGTTTTTCAGATGGTTCGCGAAGCCCTCTCGCTGACGGAGCGAACTGGGCTGACGCTGTTCGTCACGGACCCGCTGACGGTAGCCCGCAAGATACATCTTAAACGCCTCTTGTTCGCGTTCGATCCGTTCGAGGACTGCGTCGATGTCTTCCTCGTTGAAGTCGTCAGGCAACGTGATCCACCCCCGCTACCTCGGTGTCGTTCGGTGCGACACCGTTCAGCTCCCGCATCGGGATCAGGCGGTGTTCGTTTGAGGGGTGGGGATCGAACCCGTAGTCAGCACCCACCGCAGCAACCACGCGCTGTTGGAGGACGTGGACCTCGCCGTTCTCTACGACTGTGTCTACGGAGATCCATGCGTCACTCATCTTTCTCACCTGTTTTGGTGTAGTAGACGTACACGGGGCTGGTCCCTTGCTCGGAGATGTACTCAATCTCCGCGTTGTCGGGGAGTGACACAGGGAAGCCGCCACGATCTCGGTGCTTACGGCTCTTTGTAACCTTCTTCCGATGTAGTTTAGTCATCCGCTGGAACACCCCCATCGGCTTCGTTGAGCATCTTTGCGGTTTCTGTGTCATCATAGACAGTGACAACGTACTCTGCGTGTGGGAACTGTAACAGCACCGTCTCGCCTTGGTTCTCTTGAAGCCAGTTCTCGTTGGGTTCTCGCGTGTAGTCACTCATGGATGTTAGTCAGCACTTGCGGGTGGCTTTCTCCAGACACCCTGTTTCGCTGTCGGTTCGTCGTCTGCTCGCTTTCGTTCAGCGGGCCACTCGTACTTCGGCGGGACGCCGTGATGGGGTTCCCATCGCAGATGGCTCTCCCACCGTCGAATCGGGATTCCACGGTCACGGAGCCGATCACGGAGCGTCCCTTGCGCCACGCCAAGTTCCGCAGCGACGTGCGGGAGCGCGAGGCCGTATCCCCAGTACAGTTCGTAGAGTCGGTGTTTGTCGAACTGCTGGTCGGGGTCGTCCACGAGGTATTTCGACCCGTCGGGATCATCGGGGAGATCCGCTGTCGGGTCTGCCGTCGAGGCAGGCGCGGACCGCTCCGTCGGCCACTCGTACTGTTTCGGGATCTCCGTCGGCTCACGCACCGTGTAGGCGCTGTACCGTGTTGGCATGGACGACGCCGCTATCGTCTCTTTCACGAAGCGTTTGCCAAGTCCTTCGCGTGCCGCGATTTGGGTGTGCGTCAGCCGTTTGCCCCAGTACAGGCGGTAGTAGTACCGCTTGTCCCGCATCGCGAACATGAACGCATCACGGTTCCCGTTCGCGGCAACAGGAATCCCATAGTCGCTGAACCACTTGCTGACGGTTCTGTCGTTCACGTCATAGCGGTCAGCGATGTCGTTGTGGGTTTCTCCGTAACCCCAGTACAGCTCGTAAAGCCGATGCTTCGACGGTTTACTCATTTTTCTCTATCTCTCTGTTTTCCAACTCACGGTCCAACATTTTCTCGTCTAACTCGGCCTGTTGTTCTAACTTCTTCATCTTCCGCTCGTGGCGGCGCCTGTGGATGTCTTCTATTAATAGTCCTACTGTTACGACAGTCACGGTAGCGACGACGGTGAGTGACCAACTAATCATCTAATACCCCCACTGAGGCTGTCCGTCGGCAAGCGTCAACGGCTCGTACTCGTCGGCAAACTCATCGTACGGCACCGACCGACGCTTTTGTCTTTTCAGTTTCATTGGTGAGGAAGTATTCTGCCGTCATCGTCTCTATCCCACGTAGAGAGGTGATCTCTCATGTGTTCCTCGGTGGTGAGTAACTCAATATTTTGAGTTCGATTGTCCCACGGTATCCGATTCTTGTGATGTACGTCCTTCTCGCGTAACTCATCTAAACCATGTTCCGCTACTGCGAGTAACCGATGAACCATCACATCGAACGAAGATCCTTGATGAGTCACTGACCACTTCTCATACCCGTGCTGAGTACGGAAATGTGGCGGTCTGTCTGCTGAAGCTGTGCGTACGGGAAGATCGTGCCTCCGCAACCAGTCCAACACAGAGTGTTCGCTTCCACACAAGCGATTACCAACTTCTTCGGCACTTAGACCCTTATCAACGTACAATTCTTTGAGCTTCTCTTTATCAGAGTATGGTTTAGGATTGATCCCGTGTTTTTCACACCAGCGATGTATCGTTCCCCTGCTCACACCACACTCATCAGCGACGCTAGGTACGTGATATTCGTGTTTCTCAAGCAACGATTCCAACTTCTGTTGATCTTTGTATGGTTTCTCACTTGTCATTTCAGTATCCCCATTTTGGTTGTCCATCTGCGAGGTACAACGGCTCGTACTCGTCGGCAAACTCATCGTACGGGACGTGCCTTCTCCGAGACCACTCACCGACGACGGTGAGATCCACGGTGCCATCATCGAGGCCGACGACGGTCCAGATTACGTCATCTACGTCGTCTTCTGCGGCCCCGAAGGAGCCGAAGGTGTCCTCGTCGTCCGCCTCTCGAACGTCTTGATGAAGGTGGACTCTCGTTCCATCCTCACATCGCAGCGTCGTCTTGCGCGTGACACGGTCGTCCGCGTCGTCCAAGTACTCACGATGCGGGACTTCGATCCCGATTCTCGCGAGCTGGTGGTTCGGGACAGGGATCCGCGAGAGCATGGCCTTCCGCGCTGCCGACGCCCCGTAGTCAGCCTTCCCCTTCAGTTTGGGGTCAAGGCTGTCGATCAGTTCCTCGTACCGCTGTTCGCGGGTCTGTCGTGGTTGTGTCGGTTGCTCTGTGGTACTCATAGCCTGCCACGAGGCAAGTTGAACTACCTCGCGACATCCCTCTGTTCGGGTTACACCTACAAAAACGTAAGGGTAAACAGACTGCTGGTACGATCCAACCACCAGCAAAAAATAATTGTTAGCGAGCGATGCTATGAGAAGTCTACCCACGACGGCGGATCCGTTCCGCGGTCTGTCGTTCTCTTTGAGGGCGACAGATTAGCCGAGGTTTCCTCGGCGTTGTCCGTGTTCTTCTCGTCGTGGAAGTCAGACACGCCTTGTTCTATTGCTGTTCGTTTTTCCTCCTCGTCGGTGAGTCCGTGGTCGTGGATCGCGTCACAGACCATCGAGCGTCCGACCTCGGCGTATTGGTTGGCGATCTCACGGATTGTGAGGCCGCGCTGACAGTACAACTCGTGGAGTCGGTCGCGGTCATCAACCACTCGCTCGGAGGGCTGATACCGCGATGGAACTGATTGGGTACTCATTGTTCGTAGTACGCAGCACGTTGGTTCGCAACAGCCTCGTTGAGATCGTAGAGTACCGCAGCGATAGTACTCTCGGGGTTGAACTGGTACGTCGTGTAGGTCTGTGACCCACGCGACGTTTCATGGGTTGTGACAATCCCGTAGTCAACGAGGGTGTCAATGTGGTTTCGCACCGTCGTGTGACCGACAGGTGCGACATCACTCATCTTGGAGATGGAATACTGCTCGTCGGGGTCCGCGGCGGCGAGGAACCACCCGATGAGACGTGCGCGTCCGTTCAACTCCATCAGATCAGGGAGCCGAACTTCGGTGACATCGTCGCTCACGTCGGGATCATCGGCGGGGACGTACTCTCCGTGGAACGATCGAAGAATCTGGACGGTTGGCGTCTCGGGGAGACGGTAGCGAGGCATCCGTGCGGATTCATCATCGGTGGAGGGTTCCAACAGCCCGAACGCGACCGCCTGGTCACGGACGTTCTGGAACGCCGTCGAGGAGACGCCAATCGCCTCCCGCAGCTCCTTCGCACGGAGCCACTCGGAGGGGATTTCTGTGCTGTCCAGTATCAGCCGCGTCAGCCCGTTGAAGGCTTTCCCGCGGAACAACGTGACAACGGGTAGTTCGTCAGGGTCAAACCCCATCTAACCACCCCTCACCACGCGGCACAGGCGTGAATCCAATACTATGTAAGGAGAGTTGAATATCGCGAGGAATCGCTTCGTACGCAGCCATATCGTCGTCGCCCGTCGAACTAACACCCATCAATCGTTCTCGTTCACCCAACCCTGCGATTGAGATAGGCGTAAACGACAACTCTCGCATCTCGAATACATCCCGATACGAGGGGTCGTCTTCATCGTCCTCGGCTTTGTACCCACGGACGATGAACGTTTCAGGGTCATCAACGGGGTACTCACAGACGATTGTCTCATACTCCCGCGAAGCGTTACTCCACTCTATCACGCGGAGATAATCTCCGCTTTCAGTCGTAACCGATCGGGTGCGTACTGACATCGTGTATGTACTGTGTTTGTGTGTCCGATATTTATAGACAAGGGCTTGGACGGCCAGTACGCGGTTAGTTGACACGGGATTGATGTGAAACAATCACCGTGGAAAATGAATTATCCGAGTGTTCACGAGTGCTTTCGAACGTACACGCGACACCCGTAGTGGCCTGTCTGTGAAATCGCTTGGACGGAACACCCGAGGTTCTCTATCGTATGGATCTCGTAGTCCATCCGCAGCAGCGATTTCTCGGTGATGATCTGGTGGGTCGTCTCGTTTCGTCGTGTCTCCTTAACACGGACCACCCACCCCACGTCAGCGAACCGTTCGGCCAGTTGCTCGGTTGAGGCCGTCGCCCCATCGGTCGTCTCGGTACTCATAGGCGGTCCTCGTACGGTTCGGGATCGGGGGCAGGCGTTGCCGCCCTCGGCATTTCCGCCTGTACGTCGATCGCGGTGAGTGGGGCCAGTTCATCAGGCCGTGGGAACCACCACGCCAGCACGTACACGTCTGCGTCGTGGTTCTTGTACTCCGCGGGGTGGTGTCGCGTCGCGCGACTCGTCTGCTCGGAGACAGTCCCCGTCATCTCGGCTTCGACAGCGAGGCCGTCGAGGACTTCATCATCGGCTAACTCGTCGCTGAACGAGGGGCCGTGACGGGACTCCGTGGTGATCTCGTCTACCTCGGTGATGTTTTTGTGGGCGTCGTACAGCGAGAAACCCTTGATCTCGTCGGGAACAGTACCAAAACAGTAGTCGTCGCGGGACTCGTACGCTTGGTACATCGCGTGTTTCGCGAGCTGTTCGGCGTTCAGACTAACGGTTTCGTCTGTCATGATCTACTGGACGTTCCGACTCCGAACGGTCACAAGCGCCTGTGAGAGCGATTGTGACAGAAAAAGAACGTCAGCGGCTACGCTGACGCTAGCAGCAGGACACCGATTGAGAGCGTCAATACGCCGAGCAGGACGTATCGCTTGTGGCCGTACAACGCTCCGTATGTCAACGCTGTGAGTCCGACGCCGAACAGTACACCGACAGCCGTTGCTGCGGTGTTCATTGTACCGTTGTTTCAGCGGGCTTGTAACTTATATTTCCGCAACTCGGACAGCCGTTGCCCATCGTCTCATCGGTCCAGAACCGAGTTATCTCACAGTCTCCGTCTCGACAGACTAACCGTAACGGATGGTTCCCCTTACAGTCGGCCTCACGTTTCACACCCATTAGGCACTCACCTGCTGTTTGTTCCGCGTCCACGTATCGTTCCCACACGTCGGACAGTCGTTCGCCCGAACGAGGTTGATGTGTACTCGGTATCCGCAATTAGTACAGAGTTGATGCCACTTGTCAATAATGTCTCCTCTACTTGGCATTATGAGTCCTCATTAACGTCGGCTGCTGTCTCGGTTGCCTCGGGGCCACGATACAGTCGTAGTGTGTGGATTTCAGTTTCCACCTCACCGCTGTACCCTGATGCTATTACTTCAACGTCTTCTTGTGCGCCACCTTGGGTCGTGTGTGCGATTTGTTCGACTCGCTGGCCGTCACAGTACACTTCTCCGATGTAGATGTGTTTTCGGCTCATAGGATGTGCTCTGCTGGTCGTCTGACCGACCAGCGAGCAAAAGAACGGAGGGAGACACGTTACGGGGTCTTGAGCGTGATTGTAACACTCCCCGAGGAGTGCGACAGGAAGTTCTGAACCACGTACACGTCGGTGTTGATTGCCCGTAGCACGTCATTGTACGACACAGCCACAGTCCCGCGAAGGCTTATCTCAAGCAGGTTGCCGAATCGGGCGACTTCAGGCTTCCGAATCACGGTGCTGTCGTGGTCACGGGCTTCGTCCATGATCGCCCGTGCCGTCGTACGGTCAGTCCCGTACAACGGGTCGGTGTGGCTGGTGTCTTTCACCGAAATTGCTCGGGCGGTCCCCTGCGGCTCGACAGACGGCTCGGTGTCAACGGACGGTTCCTCGGTCGTGACCGACGGGTCAACGTCGGCGGAGTCGGTTGCCTTCGACATAATAGCCTGCTACGCTAACGCGGTAGCACGCGGTCGCGTCCGCTTCACGAACGCGACAAGCTCTCGGGCGTCTGACCGCCGTTGAGCAAAAGAGAAAGAAATAGATTAGGACTCAATAGAAAGCGCAAGCGTCTGTGGTGGATCATCAAACTGTTCCTGTGGAACGTACACAGAAGTGAAATCAGCAACAACGCCGTTGTTTTCTTCTGCTTCGTACTTGGCGTAGTTTTTTGTCTCCTCCTCAAATTCTAAGACGGTGGTTGCTTCGTCCATAGGTAACTGACGCTCGGGCGTGTGACTGCCGTTGCGTCGAAAAGCAGCGGACGATTATGCCGCGTTCGTCGGGTGCGTCGGGTTACAGATACACACAGCCCAGTATTTCCCGCACGTCGGACAACGACCATTCAGCGGATCGTCCGTGTCTATCATAGACCGTCAACGCTCCCCGTCTCGCGCCACTCCTGTTGTTCTTCCTCGGTCAAGTTCTCGAACTGTGACTCCCAATGGATCGCCTGTTGTTCACGCTGTTGTTTGTTCATCAGTATGGGTACCGTTCGTGGTAATCCGCAAAAAGCGGTTCGACCACTTCGGTGTGGTACAGCCATTGCTCGAACGCACGGACAGGGAGAAGGATGTCCT
This sequence comes from Halorubrum sp. SS7, assembly GCF_005435055.1. Classification (NCBI taxonomy): domain Archaea; kingdom Methanobacteriati; phylum Methanobacteriota; class Halobacteria; order Halobacteriales; family Haloferacaceae; genus Halorubrum; species Halorubrum sp. SS7. The sequence goes on along the minus strand of NZ_SGXV01000003.1, from coordinate 155,628 downwards.
GTCGCTTCCCCTTCTTGCCGCCGATGAACGCCTTGTGACCCGTCTGATAGTTCGCTTGAACCACCGTCTTTCGGGGGTTCTCCTCGACTATCTCAATGACGTTCATCTCACCGACAGGCTCGCCGTACATCCGATTCCCGAACGCGGTTAGTGGTCGGCCATAGTCCTCTTTCCACACGATCTCTGCGTCTCGCACGGCTTCTGTGAAGGCGTCGAGGTCTTTGGTGCGGATCTTCGTGCGAGGACCACTCGCACCCTTCACGGTGAACATTTTCTTCCAGTTGGTGTCGTTCATCTGGTCGAAACGGTCACGGAGCCGATCAATGGCGTCGGCGTCAAACAGGTTCTCACCCTCGTACTGATACCAGCGGTCGTGTCCGCGGTTCGTAATCTTTCGCTCGATGCGTCTCGGGAGCAGTAGTTCAGTCTGACTCATAGTCTGCCACGCTTACGCCGTGGCACGCGGTCGCGTCCGTTTCACGAACACGACAGTAACGCCAGGAACCCGAGTGAACGGGAACCTCGCAAACCGAAAAATGGTAGATAGATCAGTCGTCTGTGAACCCGACGTACACGCCGTTCGGAGACGAATTACCCTTGCCACGGATCATCACGATCTCAATATCGTCGTGTTCCGCGATGTTTTGTGGGATTCCTTTGTCCATTGAGGTCCGTCCGTGCGAAGTGACACGCACCCACGGCCCACCGAGTCCGCGATCGTAGTGGTGAACGTCACACGAAAATCCGACGACCTCCTCAACAGTCTCTTTCAGTTTCTCTTTTCGTGCGTCTCTGAACAGCGACGCTATCTCGTCGTTGGCTTCGGAGAGACGTGCTTGATTCTCTTTGGTTGCTGGTAGCGATACAGACTCACCGTGGTACTCAATCGTAACTTGACTCATAGGTACGTGCGGGCGGGCCGTTGAAGGCCGTTCCGCGAAAAAGTGCGAAGGGGGTCACTCCTCGCGGGGTTTCACTTCTACTGTCTCGTGACGACAGCCGACTCGCGAACACCGTCGTTTGAGTTGTGTCGCGTCGTACGTCTGTACGTCGAGTCCGTCAACCGAAAGGCCGATACACCGCAGCCGTACCTCGGTCATGTCGTGACCGAACAGCCAGCACAACGGGAAGAACATTAGAACGTGTACTCCTCGCTGTTACAGAGCGACCCCGAACTGTGGTCCGCAACCATCACCGTAAACTGCGTTTTCTCACCCTCCGCGACGAGATGGTCACTTTCCTCTGCGATTATCTTGGAGGGGTCAGATCCGTGCGTCTCACGAAAGTATTGACGCGCTGCGGCCTTCGCACGTCGCTTCGTCGTTGCGTTGATGTTCAACGTCGCGGTACCGTTGAACTTCCGTTCGTGAACCGATACCGTCTCGTCGTCTGTTTGATCTTGTGTACTCATATTGTTGCTACGCGGGCTATGACGCCGTTGTAGCGAAAGAAGGAGTGTGGGTGTTACTTCTCAACAATCACGTTGATTGTGTCGTTCCTGTCGCGGATCGTGACGGGTTGGTCGAATCCCTGAATCAGCCCGTTTATCTCACTCATTGCGTCGTCTGCGCGTTGCTCTTGTTCGTCTGAAAGGTCTGCGTCTTCCAGTACCTCGCTGATGAGGCTCAACTGTCCGACCAGCTCCTCGGCGTCGATGGCTCTAAGATCAGTCATTAGTCCATCGGCTTGTGCGTGTCGTACCCGTCTTCTCCGATCCACTTCGCCAGCCAGCACGGTAACGGCTCGACACGGAGGTTGTAGTGGTACGCTGGCATTACGTCGGCTTCAACATCTTCGCTGCGGGGGTACACGTCCGTCACCAGCGCTTCGCCGCGCTTCCGTATCGCGTCGTCAATTGGGCGGAGGAGTACCCCGTCGGGCTGTTGGTGGTACAGTTTCTTGGAAATGTGAACCGTAATCCCGTAGTCGTCACGGGTCACGGCTCGCCCGAGGCCGTTGCCCTCGTCTTGGGTGGGTAACGTTGGTTCCCACGGATCGACGGGTAGCTCTTGTGGCGCGAACGGTTCGTACAGTTCCGCGATCATCTCCTCGCGGGTGTTCTCGGGAACCGATCCCGTCTCAATCGCCATCTCGTAGGCGTATTGGTGGAGTTGTGACGGCTGTTCGTCTCGATACCTGTCGTTCATCGCTTTGGTTTGTGCGTTCATAGGCAGGCGAGAACCGCGTCTGACGGCGGTTCTCTCAAAAAGTGGGTGTGTGGTGTCACTCCGAAACGAGCGTGTAATCGTACTTGTCGTAGAACACGTCGTCGCGGAGTTTGTCGTCAACGTCCTTCCGCGGAGCGACGACCCCCGTGGTGGAATACACCGACATCCCCATCCCAGGTGACTTGTGAAGGTACGTCACTATCGTCGTCTTGTCCGTGACGTGGTACAGTCCGACCCAACATTGGGTTCGGGTATCGAACTTACTGGTTCGCTCTCGATCTTCGCGGTAGTAGCGGTGTTCGGACTCAACGGACTGAAGCCCGCGGAGCAGCCCGACGACACGGTGTACGTCGTCGTGTGTGAGATCGCTGTCGTCCCACTTCTCGGGGTTCTCGGTAAGCTGATCGATGAGATCACCGAACCCCCCTATCTCGGCGTCGTTGTGGGGGTACGGCTTGCCACAGATCACGTCCCAGACACCTGTGATCTGAATCGGGATCCCATCGGGACCGCGGGATCCGCCGTCGTCGTACCACTCCAGCGCGGAGCGGAGGTCGCGGACGCCTGTGATCGGTTCAACGTCTGTTAGCGGAGTTACGTTCGTACTCATAGTGGTGTGAGAACACCGTCTGACAGGTGTTCTCGCAAAAGAAAGGAGTGGGTGTTACGCGGCGATGGAAACCATTTCCTCCGCAACCAGCTCGGCTGTCTGTGAAACGTCGGTGCCTATCTCACGGTGCTGTGTTCCGTCACTCCGAGAGACAATAATCTCGTAAGCGTCTTGTGTCCACTCGTGATCGCTGCCTGGCTCTGTTTCACCTTCCTCGCGGAAACAGACCGAGATAAAGTCTGACGGGGATCCATCAACGTCACGGACAAACGCTGCTGTCTCCCCGACACGCGCTCCTGGACGCGTGGTTTCCCACTCACCGTGGTCAGGGTGAGACTGAAACAGCGCACCACTCATCCCGATTGCTTCACGGATTGATTCAACCAGTTCGTTCGGTGGGGTTTCGTCGGTCATAAGAGTGCCTGATAGCCGTCTGACGGGCGTACAGGCAAAGAGGTAGTGTGGCTCACTCGTCGGGGATGAACGGTGCGACGAGAACGTGTCCGTGTGGAACGTCGAACACGACAGGGTAGTGTGCGTAGTTCGGATGAACGTGTGCTCTGTCGTGTACCTCGTCGTGGTTCTCACCGAGCAGCTCCGCGAGCATATCCACGTACCACGTTTGGATCGTGTGTTCACTCTCGTCGGTACGGAACACCGTGAGGTCGCGCTTCTCGTCGCGGCAGTCCGACGTGTCGGGGTCGGCCCGAGCGTGGTCCGTATCCGTGACGGGTTCACACTCCGCGACTGGGATCCCGATGGGGAGTCTCACATCCTCGGGTGCGTACATGACACAGTTATCTTCTCCGACCGCGAGACGATCCGACGCCTGCTCGGCGTACTCTCCGAACGCCTCGTCGGGTTCTGTGTATCCGAACACGTCGTGAAAAGCCGAGCGGACGGCTGCGATACTGTCGAGTTTGGTGTCGGTTTGGGTACTCATAGTGTTCGGGGTCGGGTGTGATCCGTCACCCTGAAAAACCGAGGCGTGGGGTTACTCGTGCGGAGGAACGCGAGCAGCCGAGTAGTTCTCGGGACTGATCCACAGTCGCTCGCCGCCTTCCTCCCACTCCAGAAACAGCACTCCGCTATCTAAGACTTTGAATCGAGAGGGGAGGTACGTCGCCTCGGTTCCGCGATCGTTGATTGTTTCATCGTCGTCAATACCATCGAACGGCTCGGGGAGGTCGTATCCTGTTACGGTAACTTGTGGGTACGTCATAGTGGTAGTGGTCGGGGTGTGAATCCGTCCCACTAAAGAAAATCCGTGAGATTAGTCGTCGGTGAACTGTTCGGCGTTCTCATACAGCCACTCCGCGGAGTTAGCGGCGCGTTCAATCGCTTTTTCGGGGTGTCTACTGTCGTGATCCGACACCTCTTTGAGAATCGTTCCATCGGGTCGAGTAAGCACCGCCCGCGGAACGTGGTTCGTTCGTTGCTCTCCGTGCTGTTCGTAATCGTATGAGTGAACGACACCCGACACGTCGTATCCGTTCTCACTATCGAACACGTAGGCGGATCCTTCAACGTGACCGTCGTCGTTGATCCAAATGTCGTCGGTGAGAACGTCACTTTCAACGAGCGCGTCGTCGGTGCTGTCGTTGCTGTTGGCTTGTGTGCTCATAGTAACGCCAGGAACCCGAGTGAACGGGATCCTCGCAAAAGGTGGGCGGGCGGTGTCACTCGTCCAGTTCGACGGGGACGAACTGAACGAGCATATCCGCGCCGTATTTGCTGTCTTTCCACGTCGGCCCATTACGGAACGAGCGGTGTCCGTCGGGTTTCACGACACCGAACGGGTCGTCTGAACCCATCTTTTTCCGAAGGAACGACGCCACTTCGGACGCTTGAAGCCATCGTTCCTCGGCGTCTCGGCGCGGATCGAGTTTGAACCGCGAGGTGATCGTCTCACGGTACACGCCTGATAGTTCAAGCGTTACCGTCTCGTCGCTCGGAGTCACGACCTCAACCGTTGCCGCGTCGGACGGGTCGAGAACACGATCCCGAACGAACCACGTTTCACAGTCGTCGTCCGTACACTTCCGTAGCTCGCGGGTTCGAAGCCCGTCTCGCTCGCCGTACTCGAACGTTGCCGACGTGTTGCCACAACACGGACACTCGTCCGTGTCCGTCGTCGGCAGCACGTCGAACGCGGCTTCGGCGTCGTCCTCGTGGATTGTTACGTCGTCGTACCCCGCGAGCAGATCCGACGGCTGTGGATCGTCGGAGATATCATCTAAGAAGATCACCCCGTCGGCGTCGCTATCTGCGATTTTCCCGAAGCCGAGACCGTGGGTGTCACCGTCGGGACCGACGAGCGTCGGATAGTCGGTACCGAACAACGCCCGAATCCCTGTATGGAGAATTACCACACGGTATTCGGTGTCGTTGATAACGATCCGATCCCCGCGGGACACCTCTTGAAGCGCGGTGTACGTCTCGGGGGGTTCGGTGCTGTCGCTGGTTTGAGTTTGTGTGTTCATAGGGACGCCAGGAACCCGAGTGAACGGGATCCTCGCAAAGAATTGATCCACGACTTACGCGAGGTAGTGTTCGCGCATCTGCCGCGCGTAGAAGTCGTGAATCTCGTCGCACAGCGGTTCATTATTGACGTGAGTCGTGTGGTGGTCGCCACCCCACGACACCGACACGGTGCCACGAGAGGCGTTTAATTCGACGTGCGGACCACCGACACCGAGCACGAGAATCACGTTACTGATACTCGGCTCGCGGGATCCGAGCGACAGTTCTACTTTCACGTCCAGCGGATCTAACTCGTCCATACTGTCGGTATCTTCGATTCGTTCCGCCGTCTCGACCGCACGCTCGGCGGCCATGTTATCGGGGTGTTCCATAGTGGTACGGCGGATCCCGTGTGACGGGGATCCACCTGAAAAAGTGTGTATGATTAGTGTTGGATCGGGCGTTCCTCAATCCCAACACCGACAGGATGATCGTGGTTGTATGGGTGTTCATCGCCGTCTAACGCATTTACACAGTCGCCGTGGGATCCGCAGTGGTGTAACGTGTCTGTCTCATACGACGCGAGTACGACGCCTGTCCATGGCATTTTTTGCGTACTACCGTCCGTTAGCTCCGAGCGTTCGATAAGATCCATCTGAATCGCACAGTCTACACAGTATATCTCACCGTCGTGTGTGACACCCGTAACCCCGTCTACCGCGGGCGCTGTCGGGATGTTCTCACTACGCGGGAGATAATTACCGTAACTGTCGATCCAAACCATCGGATCCCCAAACGCGTCAGTTGGTGTATCGCTTTGGCTCATAGTGGTATGTCGGGAATCCACCGTGTGACGGGTGGATCCTCAAAAAGAGAGAACGCTTACAAGTCGTGCGTTAGCTCTCGTACTTTCCGTTCGGCTTGTTCACGACTGTGAAACACGCCGCGGTATTCGGTTCGCTGGTTTTGTGCGACTTCGACACGATAGCGGTACGTGTCGGTTAACGTCCGTTCGGCTTTGATTTCGTTTCGATCCCACACGTCAATGACGATCCCTCGCTCGGGATTGTGTAGTATTAGTGGATCCAACTCGACAACTCCAAAGCCAGGCGCTAACTCCTCGCGGTCGGGTTGTGGTTGTGTCGTACTCATAACAGCGGATCAGCTCCGAGCGAACGGATCCGATCCAAAAACGATACCCGAGAAAAGCGAAGGATCCCGACAACACAACTATGATACGGGAACGGCAGGGGATGGAACGCGGTTGTCGTTTTGGTAGTGTTGGTGTTTCGTAGTTTGTGGATCCGTCGGTGCGACCCGAGAGGATCCAAAAAGAGCAGTGTTTGTACTACACGGGGGCGCCAACGGCGAAGGATCCACAAACAGGACACTCCACGCCGTCAGGGTGTTCACGTAGTTCTGACTGTTCTAATTCCGTCTCACAGTATCCGCACGTAACTGTTTCACTCATAGTGTTGTGTGGATCGAGATCCGAGCGAACGGATCCGTCTCCAAAAAGAGCGTGTGTCGGTGTTACGCGACGTTTTCGATCACGCACGTCTTTGTGGTATCACCGACAAACTCGGCTCTCAGATCCCCGTAGATCCCCGCGGCTTCGGGGATCTCCTCGGCTAACGCGCCGTAGTTGGGATCCATCCCATTTTTCGGGATCACCCGAAACAGCAGTATCTCGGGGCGATCCAGCGATCCACACTTTCGCACGACGTGAATGTAACAGTTCTCGCGTTCGACCGACACGGGTTCTGTTGCCATTCCGTTCCACCAGGGTAGCGTGCGAACGGTATTCACGGCGGATTCAAGCGTTTCAGCGTCGTGTTCGGCGGTTTGTGTACTCATAGGTGTGTGTCGGGTCGGGATCCACCGTGTGACGGGCAGATCCTCAAAAAGAGCGTGTGTCGGGGTTAGTTCTCGAAAGCGCGGATCCAATCAGGATCGTCGCTTTCGGCGTCTTGAATCGCTGCCATTAGCACGGGATCGTAAATACGATCGTATTCACGATTCACGTCGTTGAACATTCGTCCGCCGCCGATACACTCGACGGCAACGATATTGTCGGGATCGTAGTCTAATTCGGCGGCGGCCTTTTCGCGGACGATCTCACCGTATTTACCTTCATACGACGGATCGTATAGCAACCGCTCGCCTTCGATCCGTAGCGTTTCATCGATCCACGCATCCCACGACTGATTTGAATCCGACTCCTCGTAAATGTGCGCGAGCGGGGACCATTCGCGGTCCCGCATCTCTCCCTCGCGGCGATCCATCTCCTCGCGGGTGATAGGGACCATAGTCGATCCCGTCGCGCCGTGGATCTGTTCGCCGTGGAATAGTTTATCCACGAAAACGAACTGTCGCCCGTCGCGGGCGAGGAGTCGATCCACGCGGATCGTCGTTTTGTCGTTTGACGTTTCGACAGTATCGGAGTTGCTACTGGTTGCTGCCATAGTTGTGTGTGACGGGTTTCACCCGTCGTTATCTTCCGACTGAAAACAGTCGGAATACTGTCGGGATCCCCCGAGCGAACGGGCGGATCCTCAAAATAGGGTCGCGTTTGGGTGGTTAATTGGTAAGCGTTACGTCGTCCGTCGCACCGTATTCACGTCCCTCTAAGGCGTCGTATGCGCCAGCATGGTAGGCGTCGTGAATCGCGTCAAGAACTTGGCGCGGATCCATCTGCTCGGCTTGAATCGGGCGATCCTCCGCGTCGCCAACAGGGACAACCGCGACCGTCTCGGGCGGATCCTGATAGGTTCCACCGACGTGATCGCGGAACCCTGCCATACACCGAAGGGTCGGGGCGGTGTTGTTAGCGTAATGCGCGGATTCTTTGAAGTGACTCACCGCTTCGGTGGGATCCTCAATAGCCTCGGGAGAGGCTTCGAAGTTTTCCCAACCGAGTTTATACGCTTCATCAAGTGCGTCCGCTTCGTGAACTACTGGGATAGTGTCGGACATAGTTGTGTGTCGGGATCCCCCGAGCGAACGGGCGGATCCTCAAAATAGGGCCGCGTTTGGGTGGTTATTATTTGAGTCTGACGGCGTAACGATCTAAGTATGGGGTACTCTTGTGGATCCCCCACACTTCGACGTATTCGCCGTTTTCAGTATCCACCCACAGGCAATTGTATGAATCTTCGAGCACGATACTCTCGCGGTCGTGCTCAACACCGATACTTTCGAGTATGTGATCGATCTCTCGCGGGTTTGTAACCAGCGAAAGGCGCGGTCGCTCCGAAGGTTGAAGGTTCGAAACCTTCGTTTCGTCGTGGATCTGGTTTCCGCGGTATTCCTTCGGATAGTTTGGCTCTTGTGTGCTCATAGTCGTGTGTCGGGATCTGCCGTATGCGGGCGTTTCCCTGAAAGTGGTATGTATCGGTGTTAGTTACTTCAAACTACTTTTTAGTCGTTTGTCGGTCGCTTCGATCCGTAAACGTCCGTCGCTCCGAACCTTCGGTTCGGGGAAGTTATGAGTTAGCAAACAGCTCCGAACGGTTCGGATCTCGTCTTGACTCCAAGAATCAGGGAAGTCTAAAACGACTTGTCCCGCGATTCCTGTAAATTCAGGGAAGTCCTTTCCGTGGACTTCCTTACTAAACCACCCTTCGGTTTGCTCTTTCCAATACTCGACGTTTTGAATCACCGTGTGTCGTGGCATAGTTGTGTGTCGCGGATCCACGTGCGACCGCGGATCCACCGAAACACACTATGTATGTAGCAACTTTTAGCATATCCATCATACGGATCCACACGTAAGCGGGGTTCAGTTCAATTAGTCTAATCGCGTAATTACCCTAATCAGGTAGTGACTTTCATACCTCTTAGGATCGTCCGTATCCACCTTTCGGCGGGATCCTACTTGATACGGTTTACACCGCCCGTATTCACGTATTCCCTGAGAGAATACGTTTAACGGCCTTTCGGTATGCCCCGACTTTCCTTTCATCCTGTGGTATTCACAGGGTAGAAACCAAAGCGGGGATCCGTCTGAATATGCGTTTAACTCATATCTGTTGCTACTATCCTAACCCCCTCATACGCCGCGAGACACACGATATTTAGTCGTTTCAATGCGGCGTATCCTAACGGTGGATCGTAGGGTTAGGTTGCTTACCAAATATGCCCGTTAACGTCGGTGGACCGTTTCCCGCGCGTTACTCCCTTCATACCCCCATACCGCAGGGATCTGGTTTCACGTCGCGGGCGGTTACCAGTTTACCGTCCGAACTTGGGCATACGTCCGTTTCACCCGTGCGTAACCCGTCGCACGTCGGGAGTTACCCCAGTTATATCGCCCGCCCGTCCCGAACCGTACGCCCCGCATATCTTGATACCGTGTCTGATTCTACATCAGTCGTGATTACTCGATATGCGGCGTATCGGACCGCCCATAGTTCGCTTTACCCCCGTGCGACGGGTGTATCAGGGTTCGGAGTTAGGTCATCACCCTGATATGCCGCCGTGGTAGTTCATGGTACGCCCCGCGCGGGCATTACCTATGGTTGAATCGGTGGATTAGGGAGGGGCAGACATTCGGGGATTGATGAACGGCCCCGAACCGCGCCGTATGGTAACGGCGGGCGTCCGTCGGCTTGTGTCGGTTTGGTTTGTGATTTCTTGTTATCGCTCGGGGCTTTTGCCCCGTCTTACTACACTCCTACTTTTCGGTGGCATATTAAAAAGGCTTGTGTAATGTTACGTAGGAATAGACTGTGAAATAAGATAAATGGGGTAGGGTAACAATGCTTGGTGGTAATATCGCACGGGTTACTCGCGATCGATCGGAGAATGAACGGGCGAGATAAGCACGCCCCAGGAACCGCGGGAGCACACACGGATCGAACCGACACACGAGATAGGCGCGACACACGGATAGGGACTTATTAACGGGCGATATGGGTGTTAAGGGGCGATATGCGGGTTAGCGGGTTACCCCCCCACTACCACCAGATACCCGACACACGACACACAGATACTACCAGTAGGACCACGCACGCACGCTAAGAGCGACACACGGACGCTAAGAGCGACACACGGACGCAGAGGCCCGACACACGGGCCTATGCGGGGGGGCAGCGGGGGATGGGACGGGGTTAATTAGCGACGGACGGGTGGTGTGGCACCAGGGGGGAGGACATCCCCGTTCACGCGCAGATTCCCGTACTGATGGGCCATCTCCGACCCGCTCGCAGCCGACACACCGCCGACTCGGACACACGGACTGGTCTGCTCTATGGAGATATACGCCACACGAATATCCCCCGCGGAACGGCGACGACCTGCCTCGACGGCGCGACAGCCCGCTCTGTTCGCGTTGCGGTACTATATCCGTTACCATTAATATCCTTCAGTTCTATTAGGAGGACGTGAGGAACGAACGGTGTCACGAAGTGACTCGTCCTCGCGTGGAACCCCGCCACACAGGGCCTCGTGGCAGGGGTAATCCGTTCTTTCAGATGACGTGGGGGCGGATACTCCCTGTGGTGTGACCACCGAGCAGCTCGCCCCCACGGATATTCCTTACAGTAATACCCCCACCACCAACCCCCCACGGGTCTGTCGTTCACAACGTGGGCGACAGGCCAAGTGGGGCTGCCGCCCCACGGGGTTTCTCACAACAGGGCAGATCCCGACACACCCTCGACGCTTGCTCACACAGCCACTCGGATTCACGTTAGGTAACCCAAGGTTATTTATATCTATAACCCAAACATACGGGTATGAGTCACACACGTGAAACCGAGGAACCGCCTGATGAGCAGTCCAGCGGACAGGATGATTCCGTGGCACAGCCACAGGACAGTCGGGTCCGCGAGGAGATCCGCGAGGAAATCCGCGTTGGCCCCATAGCCGCTTTCACGGAACGCCACGATGACACTCCCACACTCGATTTCTCGCCCGCCTCGACGGCGATAGACCCGTCCGACGCCAAACAGGACATGAGCGCAGGTGCCGCGGTGGGGCGATTCGACTACACGCCCAACGCCACCTACACCGACGAGAAGATCCCCGCGCAATCTGACGCTGCCGCGACGCTGAATCAGTTCAACCGCGAGCAGGACTCCAACAGCGACGAGGACATGGAGTCGCCCCGTCGTGAGACAGACCTTCACCGCGACATCGAGGCGTGGGGCGACCAGATTGGCCTGACCAACACGGAGGTCCGCGAGGCCATCGCGATTGTCCAAGCAACGCCCACGGGGGTGCGTCGCAACTTCGGGCTGGAAACCACCTGCCTCGGGGCGTTGACGATCGCGGCGAACCAGCCCACCCACGGCCCTCACACCGCGAAGTCCATCAGGCTCCGTGGGCCGTCGACGGACAATCCACAGCTCGTGGAGAACTACGAAGTGCTCAAACGCGACCTCGACGTGACCCAAGCGCGTGTTTCGGACTTTCGGACGTGGTACAGTCGCACCGACAACTGACGAACTGCCCCGATTCCCCTTTTAAGGCCCGCGAGGATAGCCGTCGGATTTCAGAATATTCCATGAGACACTCTCACACAGCCCCCTGAAATCAGGCGTTTCAGACCCCCCTTTATATAGGTCATACGTGATACTATACAATGAGAGAGGAGGAAGGGGGGAGTCCCCGACTGCGGCTGTTGCCCGTGAGTGAAACTCACAGGTTATTCTCGCAGTTGACTACTTGCCCTTCCACGACAACCCCTCCAACGACCCACCCCACAACGTGAGCGTTGGTAGAGGGTTGTCGAAAACGGATTGCTAAAAGGGTAGAACCTATTTTTACAGTTACTATACTGTAAGAGGAATAGTCCGATGTCACATACGTCACTCGCCCCTGCCAGTCGCCCGTACCGCAACGATCAGCCCACTACGGTTCGCTGGTATAGCGGCTATCGAGGCTACGGCGGACGCTACTTCTCCCCACGAGAAGATGGGTAACGACGAGGTCGATCCCGACGCCTGCGTCAGTTCCGAGGGAACTGACTCTAACGACGGCTCGGCTGTGCGAGCCGACGAGTACCCTGCTCGGTGTGACTGTACCGCCGAGGAGCTGGCGACGTTGAAGGAGTGGTTCGAATCCGACGATCACACCCTCGGGGAGAAGGTCCGTGGCGACTGGCCGCCCTCGGATGAACGTAACAACGTTTATCCGATCTTTTTTACACCAGACGACCTCTCGGACACCTACGAGGCGCTGTACGACAATAATCGACGTTACTCGCCGTTCTCAGGGAACAAGGAACCCGTGAGTCGCGGCGAGGACTCGATGGACGTGTGTAACGCGCCGTTGAGTCGCTGGCGTCGACGCTACCCGAACGTGCGGTTTTGCGGACAGACGGTATCACCTGGTGACACCTACTGTGGTGTTCACAAATCGAATCGAGGTGCGCTGATGAAAACTGCTGAAGAACAACTCCAGACGGGGCTATTCGCCCAAAGTCTCGATCACGTCTACGCGAAACTCGGCCCGTGGAAGCGGCTGTTCGGGTGGGGGTCGTTCGAATCGCTGATGGGCGAATCCACCTACGAGTTTGGCGTTGAGTACGAAACACGTTCCTTCGATTTCTCGGACGCCGATCTCGTCCCCGAGGACGCCGACGAGGACGGAACGTTAGACGTTCGGTGTGGTTATCCGACCCAACACACCGACCCCGCCCTCTCGCTGTACGCAGCAGCGATGATGGGGGTTCAGATGATCACGGTTCAGCCGCGGATCATGTACGAGAACCACGAGGAGGGCGAGCGGATGATGGAGTCGAAGACCATCGAGACGGCACAGCTCACGGCGCCACCCACGGAACACGACCCGTCCCCGCAGGAGTTTAAGACGCTGGAGACGTGGTCCGAACACCACCTGAATCTCCCGCTGTCGCGTCTCGTCACCGACCGTCCGAAACTGCTCGAACGCGGCGGTGTCGACACCGACGCCGAGGACAGTTCGGACGACGTAGACGCGGACAACATCGTCCTCGAACTTGAAGCCGAGGGCGATGACATCGAGACAGCAGACACCGACGGGACGGACCCCAACTTCGCTGCCTCCGACGACGAACTACTCACCGAATCCGAGAAGATCGAGCAGAAGACTTCCTAACAATGGGACTTCACTACTTTCATGGCGGCGCGGATCCCGAGGAAGTAGCATCGCTTGCTGACGGGGCAACCTTCGATCACGATCCCCCTGACGACATCCAAGACATCGTGGATGCTGCGGAGGAGAACGGCTACGGCATCAAGGGCGTTCTCCTTGAAGACCTTCCCGACGGCTAATCGAGCGTGAGTTTGTGTGTCCAGTCAGTCAATTGATCCAGCAGATGTGGGTCGGCTTCGCGTCTCGTATCGGACGAAGCGCGAGTTTTTCGTAGAACACAACCTCATCGCGGAGGGAGAGTATCCGTCTCGCGGTGAGATGCGCCGCCTCCACGAACGGCTTGCCCACACCGAGCGGCAGGCGCTTCAGTCTCGGCTGAACGAGCGGCTCACCGAGTTGGCCGAACTGATGGACGGCGAGCGGAAGACGTTCGATGAACCCGCCGTCAAACACGGCGACCTCGTTGCGGGCGTTCGAATTCCTGGTTTCCACGAGTAACGTCATTCGGCAGTTCGATATTACACTCATATTTCATACCGATGGGGATTCCAGAACTATCCGATGAGGTGGATGCGGAGACGCTCCAGCGCCTCCGCCATTCACCAAAACTCTGGATGCGGAATTTCCTCAGACACCCCGTTGATCCGTCGAAAGCGTACGACTTCAAGACGACCGACGGTGAACCACTTAGTCACCTGCTCCACGAGGATTCGTGGCTCTACCCCGAGAACTGGGCTGACGTTAACGTCCTGTTGCTCGCTCGTGGTGAACTGAAGTCGTTCTCAACGGGCGCTATCGCGACGTGGGCACACGACGCCTTTCCGCAGCTCCATACGTACTACATCGCCCCGTCGAACGGGCAGGTCTACGACTACATCGAACCGATCCGTGAGACGTACGTTGAGCAGGCGAACATGGAGTCGCGGCGGACGACGAACAAGAAGTCCGCACAGGTCTTCAAGACGTACCAGAAGGCCGATAACGGCGACGTGAACCCCGTCCTCGGGCGTTTCCAGACGGACTCGGGGTACTCCGAGGAGTCTGTTCGTGGGAAACACTCCCAACTCGGGATTACCGACGAGACACAAGACCTCAAGGAACGGGTCTTCAACGTCTTCCAGCCCGCGATCGACCTCCAACTCCCCGACGTTGACTACTTCCCGACCACGTTCTGTATCGGCACCCCGAAGGAAACGGGGTCGTTCTACCACGACCTGTGGGAACGGTCGGATAAACGGACGTGGAACGCCGAGACAGGGGAGTGGGACATCCAAGATGAGGTCGATCCGTACGAGCTGACGGCAGAGGACATCGCTGACCTTCCAGGCGAGATGGAGGTCGATGAAGGCGAGTCCTACACCGTCCATGCGTGGCACGTCGATTGGATCAACTCCCCGCTCCACTCCGCGTCCGACATCGCCCGTGCGAAACAGCAGATGGGCGAGATGGAGTTTGCCAACGAGGTTCTCGCGCAGTTCTACGAACCCGAAGACAACCTCCTGTCGGACAGCGACGTGCGTTCGACGTTCACGCCCGAGTACCACTTCCGCGAGGAACCGTACAACGAGGACTCAACGACGGTTGTCGTGGCTGACTGGGGCGGCGGGAAAGACCAGAACGCCTCGGACACCATCATCCTCGCAGTCGAGGAAGTCACCTACGAGAACGGTGAGACGGAGTACGTCGTCCTTGACTTGGCGTTCCTCGACACCGAACTTCGGAACCGCGAGCAGATCCGTGAGTACGAGCAACGGCTGATTCAGTACGACGCTGACATCGGCCTCGTGGACTACGGCTTCGGTCAGCAGGCGATGGAGTCGCTCCAACACGGCGATGACACCGTCGATTCCGCTGGTTACATGGACATCGTTTCGGCGGTTCACTACGGCCACGTCAAAGACAAGTCCGACATCAAGTGGACCACCGACGAGGACGGTAACAAGACCTTCTTCACCTGCGATAAGGCCCGTTCGGCCTCGATCATGGTCGAGTCGTTCCGTGACAACGAGTGGGTGATTCCGAAAGCAACGTCCGACACAACGGGTGTCTCCGTGGAAACCTCCGAGGACGACGGGGTTCGACTCATCGACCAACTCACCGCACCGTACAAGACGCTCTCCGAGGGGAACACGGGCAAAAAGCGCGTCTACATTGAGACACCTGGCAACCAGCGCGACGACGCCTTCGACGTGTTCACGTTCTGTGTTCTCGCTTTCAAGGAAATAAATGGAAGCGATGAAAGTGTGACCAGTTTTACTGGTAACAAACGAGCGGGACTCACATGAGCGACGGAAAACACAACGACCCCGAGTGGTTACGGACACAGTACGTTGAGAAGGAACGCTCGTGTACCGAGATAGCCGAGCGGTGTACTGTATCACGTTCTGCTGTCCATCGTGCCCTCCAACGTCACGATATAAAGACCCGAGATCAGGGTACATCTGATTTCGGGGACAAGAAGTATCACGATAAGGAGTGGCTCTCAGAGAAGTTCCATAGTGAGGGGCTTTCATACTCCGAGATTGCCGAGGTGTGTGGTGTTAGTAAGCAGACAATCTACAACACCGCAAAGAAACTCGGCTTAGATGCGAAAGGTGAACGTCCGTATCAAGACGCAGATTGGCTGCGCGAAGAATACCATTACAAAGGCAAAACACTCGGAAAAATCGCAGATGAGTGTGGGGTTTCAGAAGCCACGATAATAAAGTGGAAGAAAGAACACAATATACAGACCGATTATCCGACAGGTGAGGATCATCCAGACTACATCCCACCCGAGAAACGGGTAACAGATAGTTACGGACACAATTGGTGGGAACAGCGCCGCAAAGCGTTGGAGAGAGCGGATCACGCTTGTGAAAACCCCAACTGCGATGAAGACCGTGAATCGTTGGGGCGGAATCCTGACGTTCACCATATTATTCCGTACAAACACCACGACGAATACGACGGAATAAACGACTTAGATAATCTGGTTGTTCTCTGTCGCTCTTGTCATCACGAAGTAGAGCCGAAGTTCTTGCGAGAGATCCACGGTGATGACGAGAGCGTCATCAACTTTGCTGGTAGCAAACGCGCAGGAGCAGTCTAACGGCGAACTATGAGTGATGCGTTTAGCGATGTTCTCAACGACGAGGGGGAGAGTACGGAATTAGAAACGACCACGCCGACAGACGTGGATTCCTCCTCGGTGTTCAACGACGCCGTCCGCTCGGAACTTCAGGAAGAAGATCAGATGGCCGAGGACGCGGCCTACGAAGATCCCGAGACGGGCAAGCAGTCGGACAACGTTGACCCGCGGGCGCTGTTCGCGAACGCATCGGTCAACGAGCTGCGTTTTTACTACCGTCAGGGACCGTACGGTGGGACGGTAGTCGAAAAGCCCATCTACGACTCCTTCAAGTACGGCTTCGACATTGAGGCGACGGACCCCGACGTAGACTTAGACCAGAACAACCGTCGCGAACGCATCAAACAGTTCCTCCAGCAGTACAAGGAGGCGTACATCGACGCCAAGATCAAGGCGCGTCGGGACGGCCTTGCCCTCCTTCACTTCCAGTTCGCGGATGCTGCGGGGAGCGTCTCCGAGCCGATTCAACACACCCGCGGCGAGGGTAACGCCGTCACGTTCCAAGGGTTCCAGACGTACTCGTTGGACAACATCTCCGATGACCTCGCAGAGTCCACCGTCGCGGAACACACCGAGTACGACGACAACCAGATTTACGTCTCGGAAGGCGACGAGCACGGCGGCGTCGCAATCGTAGACGACATTGAGAGTCCTGACCACGGTGACGTTGTCGGCTACGGGATCGAACCGCGGCAGGACTCCGACGAAGTTGACCCCGTCTTCTTCCTCCACGAAGACCGCGTCCAGCACATCACCCATGGCGAACACGTCGACGGACGCCTCGGCAACAACGTCACGGGCAAACACGTCGGAGAATCGGTCCTGACGCCTGTGCTTCAGCCGCTCAAGGCGACGCACATGGGCTTTTGGGCCATCAAGAACATCCTCTATCGGTACTCGGCGCCGCTCCACGCAGTCGAGCCGCCCGAGTCGTGGGGGATGGATGAGTGGGACGAAGCAAGCGGGCAGATGAGCGACCTGTCCATGATGTCCGACGCCCTGCTCCCGCCTGGGTCGGAGCTGTCCGTTGCGGAGGGTGTCTCCGAGTTTGACCCCGAGCCGTTCTTCGCGGTACTCATCAACGCACTCTGTGCGGGAACCGAGTTTACCAAGTCCGTGCTGGAAGGCACGCAGACGGGGACCGTCTCGGGGTCCGAGACGGACGTGAAGAACTACTTCAACTTCGTAGAGCGGCTCCGAACGGGTGAGATTCAAGACGAGATGATGGCGGGCTACGAGAAAGTTGCCCGCCACGACCCGTCCACCGTTCCACAGGTTAGTGGTGGCTTCACGATCGACTGGGGGCCGCTGTTCAAGCCCACGGACATCGAGCGGGCCGAGGGGATGGTGTCCATCATCACCGCGGCGACCAACGGGATCAAAAACTACGTTCTCACGCCCTCGGAGGCCCGCGAGGTCATCGAAGCGGGGTGGGCGGAGTTTGACATGGACACCGACCTCGGGGAGTCGCTCACCGAGGCCGAGATGGACACGCTGGACCGCATCAACATGAACGAGGCGGGACAGGGGCTTCAGGACAACGAGCCGAACAACCGCACGGCACCCCAACAGGGCGGGTCCGAAGGCGGACGGCCCGAAGGCCCGTCTGACGCCTCACAGCCCCAGGCAGATAGCGAGGATGCGATGAAGCGGCTCATCGAGAACACGGATCTGACCCGTGAGGAAGCGTTCGAGGCCCTCAATGGATCATAATCCAACAGAGTGGGTTGTCGCTGACCCCGACACCACGCCGAGAAACGAGACGGATTACTGCTTCCCCGACGATTGGGGACTTCGAACACCCGAACAGAAAGACGAGTGGTTCTCCGCAGAGCGAGCGTACAGGCAGGCGATGCGGCAGGATACTACGATGGGAGAACGACTCCGTGACCAACACTCCCCGTCTGAATTTCGGGTTGATACATAATGAGTAGCCACCCTATCCCCGTCAACCGTGGAGTCTCCAAACCCGCGGATGACGGCGAGAACCTCGCAGAAGTGACCCTGTCTGGTGGCGATGCGTTCGGATCAACGACGACCGTCCGTGGTCCGTTCCCGTTGTCGATGGACGGATTCCATTGGCACTTCTACGCTACGTGTCGAGATCGCATCGCTGCGTACGTTTCTCAACGCACCGAACCACCGATAGAGGCTGTGGGCGTCACCGACGATGAACGGAGACTCCGTGGCCGTATTCGGCAACTCTCGGTAAACAACGACGCCATCACAGTGTACGTCGGCCCGCCAGCGTAGTTCGTCAGCCAGCGTTTTCAGACCATGAGACACTTTTTCACCGATACCACTACGGCCACCCTTCAGGTGGTCGGTGACAGCGTCGACGGCGATGTTTCCGCCGAGGGCGCAGACACCGTCCATCTGGACTCGCCGTGGAACGATTTCTTCGACACCGACGAGTACGTTCGGTTCCGTGCCACGGTCGCACAGCCCATCGTTCAGCCGTACTTCTACGATGGCGAGGTCAAGTATTTCGCGAAGGACGAGCAGGAACTTCGCGAGGCCCAAGCGCAGATCCAGAATCGTGCGTGGACGATGGGCCATCCCAAGGACGACCGCGTCACCGATTCCTCGGAGATCCGTGGCTTTTGGGACAGCCCCGAGTACAACGACGGCCAGCAGGCCGAACTGTATATCCCCGCGAACGACACCGACGCCGTCCGCTTCGCGATTCAGAACGACGAAGTTTCTATCGGCTTCAGCGGCGTCTTAGACTGGGTCGAAGATCCCGACGAGGAGACGCCGTCGATCACCACCGACGCTGGTGACACGGTGTATGCCGACGCCGTTCAGCGGAACATGGCATACGATCACATCGCCTCGGTGGAGAACGGGCGGTGTCCTCCTGAGAAGGGGTGTGGGCTTCATACTGACGATATTGGACATGGACACGTCGTAGACGCCGAACACGACATCACCGCGAAATACGACGAGGGTGACTGGCTCTCGTGGGGGTGGAGTGGTGGCGAAGCGACGGGTCGTGTTGAAACTGTCTCAACCTCGGAGCCGCTCTCGGTGAACGGCGGAGAGACAGTTCGTGATCCTACCGAGGAGGGCGAGGCTGCCTACAAACTCAAACACTGGGACAGCGGCTCGTTCGGCGACATGAAAGTTGCCTACGAGTCGAACCTGTCCTCGGCCTCCGAACCCGAGGGGTTCTCGGCCCAAGACGGGTATCATCGGGTTTCAGATGGAGTCCGAACCACCCGCACCGAGGAAGGCGGCGTTGTCTACCAGCACGATGAATCCTCCCCCTACGACGATGATTCCCACCAGTACGAGTCCCGCGACGCGGCTCGCGAAGCCGCCGCCGAGTTAGGCTGTGACGGCGCCCACAAACACGAGGGACCAGACGGCGAGACGTGGTATATGCCGTGCGGGTCGATGGACACCTTCGATCGCGTGACCGACGATGGCCACGACTACATGGATGCGTGTGGCTGTCCGCACGTCACAACCTTCGCGGATCTCGGTCGGACGTGTTCGGACGGCCCGTGTCGGTGTGGCCTTCACACCGTCGGTGACGCCGAGATCAACGGGACGACCATCGACCTGACGGTTCCCGATGGCGCCCAGTCCGCGGCGGAGGCGTTCCTCCAAGCGAAGGAAGACGGCCTCATCGGAAGTGACTGTGGGACGGGCGCAGGCACCACCTCGGCAGAGATGATTGCCGAAGGTGAGGTGACTGCGGATCGCCTCACCAGCAAGATCCACCCGTACCTTCAACGGGCCGATGAGTACATCACCCGTGACGACCACCCGACCGAGTGGCCCGATGAAGCGTGGGAGGACTGTGGTGACGCCCAGTACGCCTCGTGGGGGTGGACGACCCTTCGTGATTGGGCCGAGGATAAGGTCCAAGAAATCGAGGCGGCGATGGCAGACTCCGCCCACAACGACGCCTTGGTCCGCCCGTACGAAACGTGGGTCACGACTTCGCAGAGCGAAGTCGCTTCCCGAAGCGATTCTCCGCAGGAGAATCGTAAGCTTACCACAGACGCCGACATTGAGGGCGTCATCTCCTACGACGGACTGGCTGACGGCCAGTTAGACGAACCCGCTATCCCCAACGAGGGGTACGAAGACCACTACGTCTTCGCCGCGGACACCAAGAGCGACTCGTCGTACCCGCTGGTTGACGCCGACGGGGATCTGCGTCGTGGCAACGTCGCCGCGGCGTGGGAGGTGTACGGCCACGCTTCTGACGAGGCGCTGTTGCTCTCGGTTCTCGCACAGGCCAACGAACGCTTCGCGAACGCCGACGGATATTCGGCCCCGATAGATGCGGAGTCGCTTGAGGAAGCGATGGCGGACGGACAGACGGCTGCTGACCACGTCATCGCGACTGATAGCACCGATTCGATTTCAAACCCACTTCAGACATACATGAGTGACGGCAACAACGGCGGTGACGGTGGCGACGGCGGGATGCCTGACGACCCCACCGCCTTCTACGACGGCGAACCGACTGTTGAACAGCTCGCGGACGACTTCGGTACCGTTCAGATGCTCGTTGACGAGCGTGATGAACTGGAAAACGAAGTCAATGACCTAACCGACGAACTGCGTGAGCGCAAGCGCGGTGAAGCGGAGGCAAAGGCCGCGGAACTAACCGAGATGACGACGGTGTGGGGTGACGAAGACGAACTGCTCGAACAGTTCGAAGACGGCGAGATCACCCTTGACGACCTCGATGAGAAGATCGAGGCCGCCGAGGACATCGCCAGTTCCACCACGACCACTATCAACGACGACTCGGGTAGTGGCTCCGAGGAGTCCGAGTCGGGCATGGTCGCGGACCGTGCTCGCGAGGAAGGCGAGCGTGACTTCGACCGCACGCCGAACGGTCGCATCGACCTGTCCAGCCACTAACGACTTCTTTCACAGATAATGGCACTTCAGTACGTTTTCGACAACGTCGGTAACATCCTTCGCGAACGCACCGTCGCTGCTGGTGAAACCATCAGCGAAGGTGAGTTTGTCACCCTCGCGGGTGACGGCGAAGTGGCACAGTTCGATCCCGCGAACGACTCCGTTCCGTGGGGGATCGTCGTCCACAACCCGCGTGGTGACTCCATCGCGGAACACGACGAAGACTACACGACCTACGACCAGCTCTGGACCTACGAGGCTGGCGAGGATCTGTACGTCGCCCCGCTTCGGGAACTGGACACCGTCCTGCCTGAAGTGATCGATGAACAGACCAGTCCCGCTTCCACGGTCCCCGAGTTTAATCAGGACGATGTCGTCGGTATCGTGAAGCTCGGTAGCGGTGAAACGCGAATCGTCCCCGAAGGGTACACGTACGACGCCAACGACGACGGCACCGCTGAAACGTTCTCGGAGAGCGGCTCGGGGGACTTCGTGCCGCTTGGCCGTGTGGATCACGTCCCGACTGGCACCCGTATTCAGGAAACCTACGGCAAGCGGATTCACACCCGTCTGGACAACGACGTGTTCCCCGCGTAACTTTCGCAGATAGCAGTTTCTTATAGGTAATACCCAATAATGCCTGTTTCCACGACTAACAAGAAGGAAGCACAGAAGCTCGCCATCCCGCGGTCGGATGACGAGATGTTCAACCGCGAGGACTTCGACCAGAAGCAGCTCCGTTACGAGTTCGCTGGTCCTGTCGACATCGCACTCGATCAGGAGGAGATCAAGACCGAGGACATCGAGGTGCTGGACCCTGGCACGCTGAATATGCCAGTCGGTCCCGCTGGTGCCTTCGATGACTTCGGCTCCTCGGGTGGGATGGAGACGATTATGGTCGACGGGGACGAGTGGGAGACGTTCGTCTACGACAACGGCTTCCGCTGGCACCCCGACATGGACGACGTTGACAGCGTCGAACGTCAGCGTCGCGCCATCGAGGAGATGTTCCACTACCTCGGGGACATCAATTTCTTCCTCGGTATCGACGCCGACGGTGACGGAACCAACGAGTACCCTGGGATGTTCCAGTGGCTCCGTCAGAACGTCCCCGACATCCGCACGTTCGACTGCGAGGACTACGACGGTGACAGCGGTGACAAGGATCTTAGCTCGGTTCCCGAAGACCTGATCCGTGGTGAGGTGATGACCTCGGTCGCGGAGGACTTCGGTGGCTCCGCGCTGGACATGAACGCGGGCTTCGATCTGATGATCGGGTCGCCCCGTGCCATCCAGCAGTTCAAGGGGTACTCCGTCGGTGCGGACAGCGACCTCGAACGCGGGCCGACCTTTTGGGAGCGGCTCACCAGCGCCGACACCGTTCAGGAGGCGTTCAACCTCCCGTACAAGCTCCAGCCCGACTACCTCCCCGACGCCGCCGAGGACGACATCCCCGAGGACTTCCCGCGGTTCGATCTCATCGACATGGACACCGCTGTCAACCCGAGCGGCCTCCCGCAGATCGGGTACGACGAGGTGTTCCTGATCCCCGACGTGGATCTGTGGTTCGATGAGTACGTCGACCTCCGTGAGTCGGGGGCGCCCGCTCACTACGGTCCCGTCGAGGAAATGAGCGGTGCCGAGGGGCACGGCTACAAGTGGCGCTACGGACACCGTTGGGATCCCCTCAACAAGCACTCCGCGGCGACGGACGTAGTTCACCTGACCAATGTCAGTGCCTTATTTGGCGAACAGGCCTGACAAAATAATAATCAATAAGTAGCCCAAACCCGAAAATTGGCGTATGGCTGAGTCAGTAAGTTTGTCGTGTTCTGGATGCGGTGATACTTTTGAGAGAAAAGAGTACAACGTAGTAGATGCTGATGACTACTACTGTTCTCAAGAGTGCCGCCGCAAGGAAAGAGAACATGACTGTCCGTGGGATGATTGTTCATATACCAGCCACTCTCAGTTTGGCATAAAACAACATCACAAACGCACACACGGCGTCAGTCTTACTGAGGAAGAATTTCAGTGCGACTGGTGTGAAGAAACGTTCACACGCCAACGAAGCAAAGTAAGAAACTGGGATGGGACTTTCTGCTCTCCCGAGTGCCGTACTGAGTGGCTTGCTGATGAGTTGTCTGAACGCCGCATGGGTGAAGACAACCCAATGTTCGGACAGACAGGTGAGGAACACCACAACTGGCGTGGTGGATACGGGCAGAACTACGGAGAAGGATGGTTGGACGCCCGAAGACGAACACTTGAACGAGACAAGTACGAGTGTCAAGATTGTGGGATGGACAGACAATCCCACAAAGAAACATTCGGGTACGATTTAGAAGTCCATCATATTCAGCCATTTCGCACATTTTCGGACGCGGCTACTGCGAACCAGCTATCAAATCTAATCACACTATGTACGACGTGCCATCAAAAACGCGAGAATCGAACGGAATGAACGTCTCGACGCTGTTCGGAGAGCAGGCGTAACGAGTCACGGAGGGACACCCACATGACGATCCCGTGGGGGTTGCTTCAATCCAACCCGACGCTGGTTGTGTTGGTTCCGTTCGCGTGGCTGTTGTGGCAGTTTTACGCGCCACCCTTCATTGACCGACTCGTCGGCTACAAACCCGACAGTAACGAGCATCTCTACGACACCCGCGTCACGAAGCAACTTCGAACTATCTTCTCACAGGTGGATCGGGTTGACGAGCGAATCGACTCAATTGGTGAGGACGTAGAGCGTGTCGCGGACACCCAAGAGGATCTCGTCAACATCACCCTCGCACAGACACATCACATGAACGGCCACGACGGTGAGATAGACGTGTCCGCCGTCGAAGAACGCCTTCGGGATGATCGCGAGGACACCCCCGACGACTTCCTTGAAGAAACTTCAGACGAGAGTCGCTGGAAAGACGACGAGGAGCGTGATTCGTAATGCCAGCCAACGACGCTGACTTCGATATAACCTCAAACAGCGACCTGCGGGCTGCTGTTCGTGACGAAACACAGTATTCTGAGTCACACATCTCCGAAGAAGACCTCTCGGGGCTTGTTGATTCAGGAAAGCGTGTGTTGGCGCTACGCGCCGATGTGAGCGATTTCTACGGCGACCGTGGGCTGGCCGTCGCGCTGCTCGGAATCGTCTGTGCGAAGGCGAAAGGCGCCGTAGAGAACAGTCCTGTTCGGGTGGACAACGTCGGCCCCAACGACGTGACCTTCCGTACCTCTGATGGCTCCAGTCTTCAGTTGGGCCAGTACGAGGAGATGACCCAACTCGGGTTGTCGGAAGCAAGCGCCGTTGACGACGCGATCCAAGGGATCGAGTTTACCAACACCCACTTCAACGACGCCTACCGCACAGACCGCGCTGATCGACGGTATCCGTAACCCATGTTAGCCGTTGACTACCTGCTCTCGGAGACGAAGATCAACGAGGCGGACTGTACGGTCTACCGCACCGCAGGTGGGCGGTCGTACGACAGCAGCGACGAGCGTGTTGGTGAGACGGCAATATGGCTATTTGATGCGTCTGCGTCTTCGAACGTGGTCACTGAAGGGACCGAGGAGGAAACATCCTTCACGGGGCTGTTACGCCCATCTTGTGACCTCCAAGACGGCGTTCGCGTCGGAGACGAACTAACCTTCGACGGCCATCCCGAACGGCGCTACGAGGTGCGGACGAAAGTTGGGGTGCCAACGGAGTTAGATCCCGAGGTGTGGCAACTCGGGATCGAACGCGCTAACGACTAATGGCTCGTTCGTTTGGACAGGCGGCGAAGGACGTGCTCGAACTGCGAGACGATCTCGCAGACAAACACGACGAGGCAACCGAGGAGGGGATCGACACCCTCCAACGGAGCGTCCGCCGTCATCTACTTCGTCAAGACTCCGTCGCTCGGACGACGCTACTTCGCGATATTCTCACAGGGCGGACGGTGTCGCCCGACCTCGACACGATAACCTCCCGTGCTGTTCATCTGCCCGAGTGGGCGAAATACGTTGAGTACGGGACGGGTGAGCGAGGTGCGACCGATTCGGTCCGCGGCTCTATCCCCTACCCCGAGCCGTCTGGACTTCCACCGTTTGACCCCATCCTGACGTGGGTCATCGCGAAGAACATCACGTCACCGAAGTACGACTCAACGTACGCCTTGGCGTCCGCGATTCAGCGAACTATCGGTGAACAGGGGACGTTCGCGCATCCGTTCATCCGCCCCGCGTGGCGGAACGCTCGTGGGAAACGGAACATTGTGCGACTGAACAGACAGGCGATGCGGCGTGCCGTACGGAGGTTCTAACATCTCCCCATGAACGCAGACGAGCTGATCAACTGGCTCATTTCCGAGTCCGCGACCATCATCGGGAACGACTCGCGGGTGGACATTACCAACCCTGACGGCCACGTCGACATCGCAGACGCCTTCGATGAGACGACTTACCCGTTCGTCGGCCTCGTCCCCGTGGGGATGACACCGTTGTCGGGTGGCCTCGGCAACACAGAGGTCGTCCCGACCGACGTACACACCGACAACTCGGGGACCTTCACGGGCGTTGAAAAGACGCTTCGACGCGAGTTTGCCGTCGAAGTGACGCCCGTCACGGACGACGATGCGGCCACACGCGACCGCCTCACAGACGCGATTCAGTTCGGCTTTTCAGACCGTTCGGATCGCGACGCGGTTCCCGACGACATCACGGACTTTTCTGTCACCTCGGGGAGTCCAGGCGGACGGAGTGAGTCGTTCACACGGTCGAACGCGATAGAGGTGACGGGTGTGCTTCACACCAGCCGTGACGTGGATCTCCCCGCGGCAGAGACGGTGAAGTGGGAAATCACGTCCGAGGGGTCGGACGTGTCCAGCACAACGCAGTAGTCTTCGCTTTTCAATACGACATGACAATCAGTTACGATACGCTTGGCGGCTCTATCGACATCGAGCCGTCGGGGGCAGTCACCGCTGGCGATCTCAACCGTAGTGTTGCGATTGTCGGCTCGGCTGACACCACCGACGGCACGGCGAGTGTCGGTGAACCCGCCGCCGTGACGAGTGGTACCGAAGCCGTGTCCGCGTTCGGCACGGGAACCGAACTTGCGATTCAGTCGAAACTCGCGCTGGCGAACGGTGCGAGTACGGTGTACGGCGTCGCCGCTGAGACGACGGCACAGACTGAGGCTGTCACCGCGCAGTCCTCGGGGACGCTGTCGGGTGCGCCTATCGCGGACCCGCGGGTCACGGCGGAGAGTCTCTCCGTCACCGACGGCAACGGTGACACCGTTACCGTTGAGTACACGGACGTAGCACCGACGGCACCGTCTGACAGCAACACCGTCGAGGTAAATCCGACGACGGGGGGGTGGGCGGCCAGTTCCAGTGGTGACTACAACTTCGACTACGCCACGGTGGCATTTGACACCGCGATTAACGCCGCTGTCGGTGAGGCTGTTCGGTACGTCGCTGTCTGTACCGAGGCCGATACCCCCACGAACACGCTCGTAACGGCGCTCGGGGATCAGGCCGCGGACTTCCGCTTCAGTCGGGGGATCGTCGGAATCGGTGAGAACGTCCCTGGTAATCAGGCCGCGGACTATACCCCCGACACCGACGACTTCCGTCTCATCGAGGTCGCGCCGTCGTACGGAACGACCACCAACGGGAACGCCGCACGGCTCTGTGGTGCGATGGCAGGACTCGCCGCGAAACAGTCCATCGACGTGACGGGGTCGATCACCTACGACGAACTGATTGGCTTCGACTCGCTGGCCGTGGCGTACGCCCCATCGCAGGCACAGCAGTTCGACCGTGTCACCGCCGTCACGGATACCATGGAGATCGCAGAGGGGGTGACAACGGCGACGGAGTCCGCGTTTGCGGACATCTACAAGGCGGAGATCATCGACTACACTGTCGAGCAGATCCACGAGCGGATCACCGACTATCGCGGTGGGTCGAACGCAAACAGCGCCCGACAGAAGTTCCGTTCGCGGCTCAAGCGGACGCTATCGTCGCTGTCTGCGCCGAACGCACAGCCCCCGCTACTCGCAGACGGCGAGGGTGGTCGCCCGTACGCGCTGGACGTGAGTCTCGGTGATGCTGATACCGAAACTGGTGTCACCATCGGGATCGACCCCGCGCCGATTGCGAAACAGGTCAACATCAACGTCAGCGTCGGCCCGCTTCAGTTCAACGGCGTTGACGTGGACGCGTGAGGTGATACACGATGGGAGACAACGTAATTGACGACGCGCAGGTCATCTTCGAACTGGAAACCGACAACGACACCTTCGGAGCTGGCGGGCAGGAAGGACTCGTTATCCTCAACTCCGTCACCCTCTCGGTGAGCCGTGACACGAACGGCTACTCGGGCCTCGGCAACGAGGGCGAGGTCGCTGTCGGCTACGGGACGAAGACTGCTTCGATGGACACAGAACAGATGGTCAATCAGGAGGCCGCCGAACTGCTGGAAGACCTCTATCAGAACGATCGGACGCCCAACGAGGTGTCCGTTATCGCTGACGAGGTACTTGACGCCTCCGCGGCCAAGTTCGACTGGAACGAACTGGAACTTGGCTACGAGGACGGTGGCGACCAGCAGCTCTCCATCTCGGGCAAACTGCGCGGGCTGGAGATCGAGGCGTTGTAACGAGATGACCCCTCTGTTTGGGCGTCACCACTATATCCGTTACCATTAATATCCTTCAGTTCTATTAGGAGGACGTGAGGAACGAACGGTGTCACGGAGTGACTCGGAGTGTCCTCGCGTGGAACCGTTGACACAGGGCCTCGTCAGAAACGGATAGTAGCCGTCTGAACGGATAGGTCATTTCTACCAGCAGTCGCGGTGGTTCTCGCTTTTTCAAACGTTTTCGCAGTCGATTTTTCATACACAACAACCCATGACAGATCCAGCCTTCGTCGTCGCAAAACGGAAGACGGGTAACGCACGCAACTACCGCGGTGACGTGAACGTCTCGCTCGGTGATCAGACCGTGACGTTCAAACATCGCCTCCTCAACGAGACGGAGTTTCAAGAACTTCAACACGCCTTGGACACCGAGGAGATGGCCTCGGCTGACGAGCCTGAAGTTGATCCCGAGATGGGTGAAACGGAGGCCCAAGAACGGCTCTTGGAACTTCAGGAGAAGCCCGAACTGACCAGCGAGGAAGAACAGGAACTTCAGGAGTTGAGCGAGCAGGTCGCCTCCCAAACCAGTCGTATCAAGGACGCACTCGGTGAGGACGGCTTCGCGCTCCTGCGGCAGTTCGGGAAAGAGGTCATCAAACCCGACGATGAATCGGTTGACCACGTCTACGACCTCGTCAAGTCTGATCCCGCACAGGCGGCGGATCTGATGGGGATGGACCAGCTCCCGAGCGGTGGGACACTCACCAAAGACGAGGTCCGCGAGCACTTAGAAGACGAACTGGAACGGCTCGTCACGGGACAGCCCTACCCCATCAAGTTGAACGTCGGCCTTCAGGCGATGGCTGAGACGATCTCTGTGTTGGGAAACGGACTCCAAGAGTCGTAGACGAGGAGGGCTGGTACGACCCCGACGTTCACCACTCCAAGCGCCACGCCTACGCGAAAGAGAAGTACGGTGAGGACACCGTCATCGAGGCGTTTGCGAAATCACAGAAGGGGCGGGAAATGTGGGAAGCCCACCGCCATCTCGGCGTCTCAATCGTAGACTCACAGGCTGAGTGGACGCCGTTACAGAAGATGTTCCTCCAAGCCGCAGCCGACGAGTGGGGCAACGACGAGGACATCCCTGACCTCTCCTCGGTGAACGCCCCATCCAGTTCACGGCTCTGAAAGAGCCGTTTCAGACGGCAGTTCGCGCAGAACTGCCGAAACTCTCGCATCTAACAACGAGGTATTTCAATGGCTATTGCTGACGAGCGACTCGTCTTAGAGGCGAGCGTCGTTGACGATTTCACGGACACCCTTCTGGATCTTTCAGAGGGACTCGCAGAGATCGATCGGCTCGCCGCGAGCACGGTTGAGAACATCGAAGCCGACATCGAGATGTCGGAGTTCCGCCGTAAGGCGGCGGAGATAGAGAGTACGCTATCGGAGATTGACGACGATGTCGACATTGGGGCGGGTGTGGGCGGGCCGTCCGCTGGCGGTGCCGTCGCGGATGGGCCGTCGCCTGAAGCGTCGGCTGACGGCGGCGGTCCTGACACGTCCCTGCTCGACCCTGACCAGATACAGCGTGTCTCCGATGAATTTGGGAAAGCCTTCACTCCTGACGCACTCTTTGAGGATGGTGCGGGGCGTCGTGCCGCGGACTTCCTTGATGGTGACATCTCGGAGTTTTTAGACATCGACAAGGCGACAGAACTGGTCTTAGAGGGTGACTTAGACCCCGAGTTGATTACCGACTTCGAAGGCTTGGACGTGGACGAGTCGTTGGACGCGTTGAGTGAACTTCAGGAACTTGGCGTCACGTCGTTGCCGACGGATCTCTCGGACCAGTTCCGTAACTTGGAACTGAAGATGGGGGACTTCTTCCGCATCTTCGCGGCGCTGATTCCGCTCATCGCGATCTTCGTGGGGGCTATCCCTGCGGCGGTCAGCGGCCTCGTCGCACTCGGCGGGGCAGCCCTTGCTGCGGCAGGGGCGTTGGCTGGTGTCGCGGGGCTTGCCGTCCTCGGCGCAGCCCTTGACGCAGAGGGGAACGTCGAAACGGAACAACTCACCAATCGCATTGAAGAACTGTTCGACCAAGCGACAGCCGAGTTAGGCCCCGTCGTACAGCAGTACGCGCCGTTGCTCAACGACGCGTTTCGTACCGTTGAGGCCACGATTGCTGGAATCGCTGACGAGGCGGGTGTCTTCCGTCGCGTCGTCGGGGACGCTCGTGGTGCGTTACAGTACCTTGAGACTACGGTCCCTTCGGCGTTGCGAGACATCGTTCGGTTTGGGGACGCCGCTATGCCCATCCTCTCGGGGATTATCCGCGAGATGGGTAATATGGGAATCCTCCGTGCGTTTGCGGACCTGTTGGTGCGGACCATCCCACTCCTCTCGACGTTGACCGCCGAGATCGTTGGGATGATTCCCGCCGTCATCCAGCTCTCGGAAGGGTTCCTGATTACGGCGACTGGTCTGACGATGTTGCTCGGGGTGTTCTTCGACATCATCAACGTCGTTCCGTACGCAGGGCAGTTCATCGGTGTCCTCACGTCGCTGTTGCTCGGCCTCGTCTCCGTGACGGCGCTTTACACCGTTGCGACGAGTGGGGCGACGGCGGCTGTGTTGTCCTTCGGAAAGAGCATCCTTGCGGCAGCAGGCGCACTCATCGGGAAGTATACTGTAGGACTCCTCGCTGCGACGTACGGGCAGTACGGCTTCGCGGCTGCGGCGGCGGTTGCCGCGGCACAGGCCGCTGTGTTACTCGGGGTTCTCACGTTCGGCTTGGCGCCTGTCCTCGGGACGCTTTCGTCGGGCTTCACCGACCTGTCGGGGGATATTGACTCTGCGACAGAAAGCCTCCGTGCGTTCACGAATCAGGCAGGGAACGTCGGCGGGAGTGTCGGCGTGGACACGACTACGCCGTCGGGGATGTCCTCGACGGGCGGCTACGCCGACGCCAGTTCGATGACTGTCGTCGCACCCGACAAACAGACGGGTACCGCGATCGCGAATACCCTCTCGTTCGGCCAGCCCTCGGTGAACGATGACGTAGCCAATCGCATCCACAACCAGTAATGCCTGCGACCATTTCCATCACGAACCCGCCGAGCACCGACGGGGCGACGCAGACGCGGACAGTTACGGTGAGTCTGACCGCCCCCTCGCAGGCGAGTGCCTACGATGCGACCGTCGAACTGCGGATCGACGCCACGCAGAACGGCTCGTATCGGGAACTTGATGCTGTCACGACGAGCTACCAACGTGGGGAGTCGGTTACGCTCCCGTTCCAGCAGTTCATCGGCGCACAGCCGCCGTACGGACTCCGAGCGAAAGCGACGTTCACGCCCCCGAACGGTGACGCAGTCGTTGTCCGCGACACCATCGTCGTCGGTGGGGGGTCGGACGTACCCACACCTGATGAGTTATCAGCCGAGGATTTCGACGTAGACCCACAGACGGCAGCCGTCCGCGGGGGCGACGCGACGGACGTAACGCCCCGTATTGGGGATGTAGAACCCATCATCTTGGACGCGGAGTACCAGTTGCCGTGGGATCGGGATAACAACCAGACGGCGTGTGGACAGACGATCCAGAACCAGAACGGTGACTTCAACTGGCGGATCGTCCTCTCGGGTGTTGTCTCGCTCTCACAGTTAGACGCTATCCGTGCGATGCGTGGCGACGCCAGCGGCGTTGAAACGCGGACAGCGATGTTCGGGATTCGCGAGGTCAACTTCGACCAACTGAACGTGACACGCTCCGAGAACCCGAGCGTCATCAACATGGGCGGCGAGGTTGAACCCCTCTACGAGATCCAGTTACAGACGAAGGAGCTGAACGACCAGACGGACAACGGCCTGTTCGGAGGGAACTGATGGGACTGCCATACTCGTACGTCGGCCATGACTGCTCGGCGCCGCTTGGCGTCGTCGTTCACCGACGCAACGAGCCACCGATTCGGCTACCGATCGTAGACGACGGCCTCCGCTTCCACGAACGGAAGGTCGGGCCGACAGCCATCACGCGACGGGCCGAAGTCACAATCCCCATCGAAGACAACGCAGGCAACGAGTGGATCCAGTACGTCAACGCCTTCGAACCCACGTCGACGGAGGCCGACCGCGTTGTCGGTCCGACGACTTCGACAGGAATCCCTGTTGATGACCCCGTCCCGACGGAACCACAGATTCAACAGGCGGATGTAATCGGCCAGCCGATAGACGACAACGGTGAACCTACTGGCGAACGCGCCGTGTTGTTCCGTGGGTACACCGCCGCCGTCGGCTCGACCGAAGGGACGAATCGTGCTCGGTTCCGCATCCACGATCCGAAGGACTTTCTTTCGGTGATTGATGCTGGCGTTTCGTTTAAGAAAGCAACACCGACAGACATCCTTCGGTATATTTCTAAAACGTTCGCGGACAATCAGCCCGTTTTCGATAGTGTTACCGTAGACGCGGACGCGACAAGTGGGCGACCACTTGTTGAGCAGATCCTTGATGATTTCACACTCGGAGACGCACTAAAACAAGCGATTAGTGACGAAACTATCGAAGACGAATTAACGTTCTCTACGAATCGTGACAAACTCGTTGACGTTCTCTCCTTGGTGACGGATGTAACTGACGCTCGCGTATGGTTCGAACCCGATGGGAAAAGTGGGGTTGTGCTCCGTGCTGTCAACGCAGATAGCCAGCAGTATGATCTCACACCCGAGTCAGCAGGCACACCACGGGTCATCGCGAACAACTGTCTGTACGAGATGCGTCCATTCAACGCCCTCCGACTAAAAGGCGCGACGAAGAATCTCGCTACTGTTGGCCCGTTATCTGTTGAGTCACCGTTCAGCAGTTCATACCCCGAGGCTGTCGCAACGTACCCCCCGCTCGTTGAACGGTACGGGGGAGAACTGACAGAGTCAGACACCTCCAAGACAACAATCGCAGGGCGTTTGGAGACGGAGGCAAAGTCACAGCTCAAACAGGCACTTGACGAGGTTTCAGGTGGCTCAATGACGCTTTCGTTGGCCCCAATGGTCCGCCCATATGACCGTGTCAGCGCAACACCCGCGTGTTCAGGTGTCTCGGCAGATGTGAACCCCCTCCAGTACGAGGTTCAAGAAGCCACGCATCGGATCACGCCATCAAACAACAATCTCCCACAAACCGAGATCGAGGTATCCATCGCTATTGATCCCTCACAGATCGAGACACGATCCACGACCAGAGACACAGAGACGGGTGGAGAGCCGACAGATGATCCCGCTTACGAACAATACGACTGGACGACTGCTGCGTAGCCCACGGTTAGGATTCAGGGTGTGAGAGGCCATCCTCAATCATTTCTGCGACTGTCCAGAGCAGGACAGCGCCGATGACGGCTGTTGAGAACACCCCACCGACGACCAAGCCGACCCACCCGAGCGTTGCGAGGCCGAGGACAGCAATTGAGCAGATGACTGACGCTGCGAACACACGGAGCACCCACGTCTTCGTGTATTCACCCCACCGAAAGCGGGTCGCCGTTTCAAATGACATACGTATCGGTTCGCGTGTCCGAGTGAAAAATCCTCACGTTACAGATGGTTGACGAGACAGTACCACACGAACAGAGTGAGGCAGTCGCAGAGGCACAACAGGCGTACGCGTTCTTGGACATGGGGATCGTTACGTCAGCCCCCGATCAGACTGAAGACGGTGCTCACCATGTCACCGTCTCGGAAACACGAGTACCGAGTGACGCCCCCGTCCCCGTTATCCCACCGACACACGGCGACTACTACGTCCCGCCTGAAGGAACGCCCGTACTCCTTGCGTACACCGACGAGAACGAAGCCGTTGTCATCGGAAGTCCCCTGCCGCCCACCAACAGCGAGGACGTGACGGCGGGCGAGCGGATCGTCTCTCACCCCCTCTCGTCGGCGGCGGTGAAATTCTCGGATGACGGGACCGTCCAGGTTGTCGGGGATGATGGCACCGATGTTCAGATACAACCCGACGGTACGGTGGTTATCGACGGGGGGACGAACGGCGCAGTTACCGATGTGACGATTAGCGAGACGAACAGCAACGGTGGGGCAACGAGCCTCAACGTCATTCGGAACCCCGACGTAAAACTGTAATTTAGACAACATTCATGGCAGACGATAAGACTCGATACTTGGAAGCACAGACGCTTGACCGCGTGTTTAACAACGACCCGCCTGACGGAGCGCGGGATGGTGTGTACGTCGCACTCTGGACTGTTGAGCCGTCGAACACCCCCGACGCTGCGAACGAGGTTTCAGGCGATCAGTACAGCCCCGTCAACGTCACGGCGAGTGAGTGGACGCTGACAAACGCTGGATCGCCTCGGCAGTATGAGAACGACGTACTGATTGATTTCGGAAAACTCGACTCGACCGTTGACAAAACTGTCGCGGGCTTTGTGTTGTACGACGGTCCTGACCCCTCGACAGACAATCCGCTGTTTGCGAGTGGATTAGCGGGCGGCGCAAAGACCGTCGCAGCGGGTAACAAGTTCGAATTTGAGGCGGGGAACCTCACCATCTCGGAGGACTGACAAATGCCGTGGAAAGTTTTCGCTGAAGACGAAGGGACTGGCCTTCAGGATCAGTCGGATCACGACTACGGTGATGGTGCGAACTTCGGTGCTCACGTTCACTCACCGTACGACACGCAGTACGCACCATCGCCACCGACGCTTGACGTTGACTACACGGTTCCCGAGGTCACGCTCGGTGAGGCCCAGTACAAACTGAAGGCAACAGACGTGTCAAGTCGTACCCGTGACGGCGTTCAGACGACGTGGCCCGAAGCAACGTTCGTCGCCAAGGCCCCCCAGACCACAGTCTCGCTGACCGACAACACGGTCAATTACATCTACGTTGCTGTTGACCTCACGACGACGGGCGACGACGGTCAGTACGTCGTCAACACGACGGAGTCTGCGCCCGCAGAACCCTCGCTGAAGGTTGCTGAGATCGACACGAGTGCGGACACCGCGACAACCGTCAACACGACGACGGATGCGGAGCCGCAAGTCCGTGAACTGACTGTCGAAGACTGGGAGTCAGGGGCGCTGGACACTGATGTGTGGGAAGGTGATACAGGCCAGTTCAAAGTTCAGCCGACGACTGCCGAGAGTGGAGAATACGCGCTACAAGGTATCACAGACTCGAACCCTCAAGTCTTGGTGTCATCTCGCGGCCTGAAAAACTACCCACAACCTTCTGATACGTTCTCCGTCAGCATCCTGCTCACTTCGACAAGCGATAATCCAACAATACGGTTCTCCGCGAACGGTGCTAGTGGAGATTATAAGGACGTATCTGTTGAGGCAAGCTCTGATGTTCTTCAGTTCCACGAAACGGCGAGTGGTACATTCCGAAATATTACTGCTGTTGACGCTCCTGTTTCCTCACATCTCAATGAGTGGCTTGAGGTTGTTTTTGATTGGAAAGATGACGGTGGGGTGGACGCATACCTTTACGACAGCACAGGTAGTCTGCTCTCCGTAATTGAAAGTTCTCCTGAAGATTGGACGAATCCCACAGCAGCAAGGGGGGTTGGCTTTGTTGCTAATGGGAACAGCAGTTCGGAGATGTACTTTGACTCGGCTCATGTCAAGCGCCCCATCGAAGATTACCTCACGGAGACACAGAAGGGGACGACCGAGTTAGGCAACGAGGTCACGCCCTCGGGTGCGGTCCACACGGGTCCACAGGAGGCGCCGACGAACGCCCCCCGCGCCGAGTACGCGACGGCGCCCGTCACCGACGAGGCCACGCAGGGCGAGCAGTCGCTCCTCACGTTGCTCAAGTCGGGTGTGAACCCCGCGCTCTACATGGAGCGGACGTTCGACGGACAGGGTGGCGCGTACGGTCATCGACTTCAGGCTCCCCTCGGTCGTTTCGCCCGTGTAAACGCCGCTCTGAAACACCAGTACTCCACTTTCGCATATACGGATTGGGTATCGGGGAGCGGCGGTGGAACATACACATTGGGCCATACGAGCGACCGTCCTCGTCGGTTTATCGTAAGCCACGACGGGAGTGGTAACGATGTGCTAGGCGCGGTGTACCATCCAGCACTCGTATCCCATGATGTTCTCGGATCGTGGCGGATCACATTCAGAGATGTCTCGTTTACGGACAACGGAAATACAGCCGAGAACTACCTTCTAATTGGGGTTTCGGACGCAGACCCGACTGCTTCGCGTATCGACTCCACAGGCAACGCTGTCATCTACAGAGACTCGCTTGATGTCGACCGTGTCCTCACGGTGAATGGAGGGACTGCTTCGGACACGACAGGCCCTCAGGTGGACTGGTCATCCAACCACGATGTGACTCTGGAATTCGACGGATCTGAGGCTTCGCTATACATCGATGGTGAGTTCTGGGCGTCAGTTTCCGATAGCCCGAGAGGAGATATGCGTCCTGTAATACAACTAAGAGACGGAGGCGGTAACACGACTTCAGACACGGTAGAGGTTGAAGATGTAACGGTCGAACCCCTCCCAGAGGTGTTGAACTGATGGAATCAGTCAACTCCCGAAACGACGCTGCGAGTCGTGAGGTGCTAAACTAACATGACAACAATCAATCTCCAAGACGGCCTTGAGGCGTGGTACGAGTTTGACTCGGACTACTTCGATTCACAGCGGAACGTGATCGAAGACCAGAGTGGCTACGGCCGTCACGCCGAGGCGTCGGGTGGGCCGACCATCGGGGTGGATGGACCGAACGATTTCGAGGCTGCGAGTTTTGACGGGAGTGACGATGAGTTTTATTCAGTTGAAGAACCGTTTGATGATACAGGACCGTTTACCGCGTTTGCTATCTGGAAAAGTGTAGATGATAGTGCTGGTGGGGATATAGTAGGATATGGCAATCGGAATCAGTATGGTTGGTTTATGCGTGAAACTGATGGTGCCGTAAATTTAGAAATGACAACCCAAGAAGACGGTGGCTTTGATGCTGTATCTGTATCAGCACCAAACAATCAATGGAATGTCACCATAGCGAGATATAACGGAGAAATAAGAGATATCACAAACAACGATGGTTATACTTTCGATTCATTTGGGCGAACTATTGTGGATGGAACACCTCAACTAATAATTGGTAGGACTGAAGGTAGTTCCTTTGAGGCATTTAATGGAGATATTGCTGTTGCTGCTACTTGGTCCCGTGCCCTTTCTGACACCGAGATTGAGTACCTCAACAACGTTACCGCTCCACGGAGGTCGCGGCTATGAACGTTCATTACTGCGTGAGCGGGTCGGTTGAGTCGGACGACCCGACGTTCCTCGATGGCGTTGAAGCTGAACTGCCCGCACCAGATGAGGTCCGTCTCGCAAACGAGTTTACGAGTGAACGCACCGAGTTGGACGACGGGAGCGAACGGCTGTCGGCGCGGATGACCTTCGAACGAGGGCTACAGGGCAAGGCCGCAGCCGAGTACCTGTTTGAGAGAGTGCGTGAACACGATCTCTCGCAAGCGACGGCCCACTCGCTACGACTGTATCGGACGCCCGAAGGGGCTGTGACGCCGAGCGACGTTCGTGTGTGGTACGAGAATCATCCTGACGCACAGCCGACGGACGAGAGTGGTGAAGCGCACGTACCGTCGAACTGGAATCCTGACCACCATACTGTGAGGGAAGCCTAATGGGAGTCTTCAGAGACATCGGTAACAAGATTCAGTTGTATAACCCGCTGACTGGTGAGGCGTTCTTCTCGTACGATAAGCAAAACGACAAGTTAGACGCCGAAGGGAAGGATCTTGACAACGTCGGATCGCTCAGTACAGACGAAATAGATAGCAAAGACGCCACGATCCGAAACAGCAAGTACATCCGCGAGAACGTCGAGGACGGCTCGACCGCTGTCATCCAAGAAGTCAAAGACTCGGGAGGGACGGTCACCCAAGACAGCCGCACACAAATGACCAATAATGTCGATACGAACGCAACGACTATTCTAACGGTCGACAACGAGCCTATTGCCCTCCTGTGTGTTGTCTACGGCAAAGACGGGTCATCCAACCGATTTAATGATCTTGTGTTTGCCACGCGCAACTCCCCCCCCGACGTTATCTCATCTAATGATGATCTTGGGACTCCAGCGTCTCGCACATACTCAAACGATGGAGATGAGATACAATTGGCTATGGGATCGGGTACGTACACAGTCGGTGTTTCTGGATACGGTGTTTCTCCCTGACTGACGTTGTATCGGCTCTTTCACAGACACGCTATTGAAACAAACCCACCGCTGTAATGTCGAAGTTCCAACTGCTCGCGTATCAAGCCGTGGCTATCTTCGTCGGACTCGGCGTCTTTTTCGCCTTCCTGCTCGGTGCGGCAGTCACGCAGGGTGGTCGCCTCACGCTTGATATGACGTACTTCAACGAGATGTGGTTCGAGTATTGGATCATGTTCGTTTCAGTCGGCGTCATCCCGTGGGCGCTGTACTACGTTGACGACCGTGAGACATAACAACTGTATCTGGACATGAGCGAACGCGCAAACGTTGGGCAGGCAGCGATTGGCGAGATGGGGATTGGTGTCGATACGGTGTCCCCGACCGCATCTGCTCACGGCGAGACAGCCGTTTACGGCACCTCACTCTCCGTAACCGTTGGTGAGGGGGCAGTACACGGTACAACCACCGTGAACGGCACGCTGTTCCGTGTTTCTTCACGGATTCAGTTGACTGGCGTACAAAACAAATCTGTTCGGTTAGAGTAAGACGATGACAACGACAGGCCAAGAAATTCCCCCATCAAATGATGGGCCATACATCGCGGGCGACACCCTCCTCATCACGTTGTCTGTAACTGATGATAACGGTGATCCGATTGATCTATCAGCCGCAGACGTGGAGTTTGCTGTCGCCCCGTATCGAGGTGGTCCAACACTCATTGAGAAAACAGTCGGTGACGGTATCACAATTACTGATCCAGCGAACGGTGAAATCGAAATCCGTGTGAACGGTGTTGACACCAGCTCACTTGGCGCAGCCGACGGACGGGCGTACCCGTTCGACGTGGCTGTGATAGACGACACGGGTGATAGAAACACCGTTACGACGGGGACGTGGACAATCACCGCACCAGCACGAGAGGGATAGTTGATGAGTCTCGCAGCAATCGGTGAAGCTGAAATCGGTGGGTTCGCGATCGGTGACTACCGTGTCATCGAGGCAGGGAGTGTTGGTGGATCATCCACCGTCACAGGCGAGGCAACCGTTGTTACTGTTGCTAACGAAGACCTCCGTGGCGGCACCACAGCAACTGCTGTTGGAACCGAACGGCTCACCATTTCAGCCAGTGCTCACGGCGGGACGACTGTTGAGGGAGCTGTCACACTCCCGCGTCCTGTACGGACAGACGAGGGCGTCATTCGTGGCGAACGGACTGGTGTTCCAGAAGACACCGCGTATCCGTTCACGTTTGATTCAACGGGTGACATTCAAACTGTCTCGGGCGAGGACTTCTACGAGCAGCACGCGCTGTTGCTCGGAGCGGGGGTGTTAGAGACGGAAATTGGTGGCCCACTCACCGCAAACGATCGCACCGAGATAGCACACACCATCAAGCAAGCGTACGCTGAAAGCCCGTACTTCGAACGCCCGATCCGTGTCAACGTGGTTGAACAGGTTGACGATACACTCACCGTCCAGGCAACGTTTGGATCTCGTGAGGAGGTGCGGATTCCAATTTCACAACGTGATGTGGACACGATTCAGTTATGATTGAACGGTACCGTAACGACGATCCGCGTAGTGCCAACGAAATCGCAGCCGCAATCGAGGAAACACTTCAAACAATCCGTCCTGATGCGCCCGCGATTGAGGGAACGCAAAACTATGCGTTCATTCAGATGTACGCACAGACCCTCGCAGCGCAACAGGAACAGGCGTTATCCGAACTGTATAACGCGAGTTTCCTCACAGATGCCACGGGTGAGGAACTGACCAAGAAAGCCCGAGAAATCGGTGTTATACGCAACGACGCAACCGCTGCGACAGGTGTCGTCCGCTTCACTCGTGACTCCGCAGCCAGTAGTGATTACGTCATTCCTGAAGGGACTGTTGTTGGGACGGGGGGTGATGAGACAGTTCGGTTTGAAACAACGGAACAGACAACGATCGTATCGGGTGAGTCCGTCGCTGAGGCAAATGTCCGCTGTACTGACACGGGTGAGGTCGGGAACGTTGGGACCAACAGCATCACCACGCTCGTGAGTGGGGACGTAAGTGGTGTTGACACCGTCGAGAATCCCCAACCGACTGGTGATCCACAGTACACCCTCACCGACAACGAAACACTTCAGACGGTCGGGAAACCCCGCGAATCGGATGCTGCCCTCCGTGAGCGAGCGTTAGAGTCGACGGCGATTGGCGGAGCAGGCACCGCAGAAGCAGCGGCGCTGGCAATCGAAAACATCAGCGATGTCTACTCGGCGGACGTGTTCACCAATCGCTCGAACACCACCCAAGAGGGTGTTGACCCGTGGCACACAGAAATCCGTGTGTACGGCGGGGCTATTTCGGACATCGCAAATCGGCTGTACGAGGTACTCCCACTCGTCACGCTCAAAACGCTCCAAGGTGGTGCCAACGGAACGAAAGAACAGATCACGTTAGAGAAGTCTGATCTGTACGGTCCACTGTCGATCCCGATTACTCGACCGACCCAACAGACACTTTCAATTGAGATAGACGTTGTCCACGACGCCACGTACGGTGGGACTGATGCTGTCAAAGACCATATCGTGTCCTACGTCGGGGGGCAGACGACAGACGGAGATGTCGTCACGGGACTCGTCCAAGGTGAAGATGTCTTGCTCAACGAAGTGGAGTCCAGCGCCGAGTCGGTGGAGGGTGTTGCGTACGCGGATGTAACCTTGGTAGACGACAACAACGACGGCACCGACGACAGTACAACGGATTCAGACGGGGTACCGATCTACCCTGTCGACAACAGCACCGTTGCGACTGTTGCTGCTGGTGATATTACCGTCACAACCACGCAACGATGACCGACGTTACTACGTCAATAGCGACGCTGGCCGACAACTGGCCGTACTCATTTCAAGACCCGACCCGCAATACAGAACTACGGACGCTGTTATCGGCGTTCGTTGAAGATTTCCAACTCGTCAATCAGTCGATTACTGAACTTCACACGAACCAGTACATCGACACAGCGACAGGACAAGAGTTAGCGAACCTCGGGGCAGCCATTGGGCTGACGCGAGAGGATGGCGAGAGTGATGCGTCCTTTCGGTATCGGCTACAAGTGGGGATGGCTGTCGCTGCGTCAGATGGGACTGCGGCGGACATTGAATCCGTGATGGCTGTCGCGTTCGGGGAAGACGCGCTTGACAGCATTACGGTTGAAGTCGCTACTGACGCCCCTGAGTTGCTGTTCATCGTTGATCCACAACGGATCGACCAAGTCCCAATCTCAAAGGATCGGCTCGAACGTCGGCTCACCGAGGCCATGCCTGCTG
Source organism: Halorubrum sp. SS7 (assembly GCF_005435055.1). Classification (NCBI taxonomy): domain Archaea; kingdom Methanobacteriati; phylum Methanobacteriota; class Halobacteria; order Halobacteriales; family Haloferacaceae; genus Halorubrum; species Halorubrum sp. SS7. The sequence continues at coordinate 114,110 of NZ_SGXV01000003.1, read as the reverse complement.
GAACGGGGATTCAACTCATCGCTGACAACGACGTGTTCACCTTCCGTTCAGACGCGTCGAACGCCGAGGAGTACGAGGCTGGCTTCGGTGAGGGTGTCTGGTCGCGGTAGCCACTAAATTCGCACACCACGCGCATACGCAGTCCTCATGCGGTTTTGAACAACAGTACACTTCGATACGATGGCAGATTCGATTGACCATAGCCACGGCTCTACAGGCGCACAGCCCCCTGACGGACTCAACTTCGGGACAGGTGATTTCCCCGATCCCGAAATGTTCGACTGGTTTTGGAATCAGACAGTTACGGCTGTCAATAACCACGCCGACCAGCTCGACGCGATCGACGCCGATGCCGACGGGAAAGTAGATCAGGCCGAGGTCGCAGATTCCGCTACGTCGTACAAGGGCAACGACATTGATAGCGATGGTGACGGGAAGGTAGACGGCGCGGACCAAGCCGACAACGCAACGAACGTCAAGGGTAACGACATCGACAGCGATGGCGACGGGAAGGTCGATGCGGCGGACCAAGCCGATAACGCAACGAACGTCAAGGGCAACGACATTGACAGCGACGGCGACGGGAAGGTCGATGCGGCGGATCAGGCCGACGAGCTGACGATAACGCGAACCATCAGCAACGAGTACGTGGATAGGTCTGGTGGCGACTACGACACAGACGATGATGGCGTCTCATACGCAAGTGCGAGCATCCAAGAGTCACTTGGCCCCAACGAATCATTTGCCATCGAAAGTTACTCCGCGTCTGCCAGCATCTCTCACGACGGTAGCGACGCAAGAGACAGCGGCAACGTCTCTGTAACCGTCACGTTTGGTGGTAACGTCATCGCGTCTGCGTCTGATTCGTCCCCATACAATACATCTGTTTCAGTGAGCGATACAAAGCCACAACTGACCGCAAACGCTGGTGAAGACCTCGTGGTGGAAGGGGAAGCAGAGTGGACAGACATGAACCAAACTGACCCGTACATCTCCGAGGTTACCCTGAGCTACAAAGGGCGTGTTCTGCGAATCGAGTGATGAGTGTCTTTCATCGCATCCGAACGCTCGCAGCGGATAGACTCGCGTCTGTGTTGCCGTACACCGCCTACGAGGTGGACGAGGTTGAGTACCTCGGGTCGTACGATGCGTACGCCGACGAGACGGCGACGATGCTCCGCGATCAGGGGTATCACTACCAACTGTTCGCGGCGGAGAAACGTCGCGGTGAGGACGGTCCCACGGATCAGGGGTCGTACGCTCGGATCCCCGAGGAACACCCCGAGGCCGCCGAGAGGACCGCGCTTGCGGACACCACGCCACGGGAGTGTCAGTACCACGTTCATCTGTTCGAACGCGTTGACAACGACACAGGACGCGTTGTGACAGACCTGTACGGCCACTACGAGATTCACCCGTACCCACACACCCCGACGTGGGATCTCACCCGTCCATGGCCGCGTCACTACCGTCCAACGTGGGACACCAATGACGATCCACGCTCGGAGTGGACGTACCTTCGCGGGGTCCGTGATCCACGACTCGACGGAATCCTTCGTCCATAGCGCACAGCGTGGAAACCATCTACTGAACACCCGACATGAGCACTTCCAACGCCAACACCACACAGAAAGCATCGCTCGCTGACAAAGTTCTCGACAACGTCACCGACATCATCGCCTTGGTCGTCATCGGGGCGATCTTGCTGTACTTCGGTGAACCCTCCACCGAGACGTTGGCAGCGATTACCTCAATCGCACTCGGAAAGCGGTACTTGAAAGGCAAATGACGCACAATCTTTTTGTATCTGACACACGAAAATACACCTAATGGATACGTCCCAAGAACCGCAGTCACAGACTGCGGACGTTGAGAAGCCTGCTTCGCAGACATCTCAAGTCACACGGACACAAGTAGATCACGACGGTGACAGCATCCGTCTATACTACCTCCCAGGGTCCGATATTCCGCCGATGCCCTCCGTAACCACCATCGAGGAGCTACGGGTAGACCCCGAGAAGGACGAGGCGTTGAAGGGGTGGCGAGATCGCTACGACGGACAGAGCGGATGGGCGCGACCGTGGTGGAAAGATCAGCGAGAGTACAAACGCTACCGTGGCACCCTCATCCACTTCGTCGTCCTCGACGCCTTGGCCGATGCGTCGGGCGATACCCACTTCCACGAAGTCGGAGACAACGACTGGGGCTACGAGGAATACTACGCGGAATACTGCCTGAAGAAGTGGTCGAAGAAGGCCCCCTCGGCCAATACCGACGAAGTCCCGTACACGCCGCGGAACAATCAGTACGACGGCGAACACGCATGGGACAAGGCCGTCCGCGAGATGAAGTGGGCGGCGAAGGCGTTCAAAGAGCACATCATCGACACGGGCCACCTTGACCCCGACAACGTCGAAGCCGTCGAACAGTTCCTCTTTGACACCGAGTTTGGCTACGGTGGGCAGTTCGACCTGCTATACGAAGACGAGGAGGGTAACACCGTTCTCTCGGACATCAAGACCTCCTCGGCGGTGCGGTTCGACCACAAACTTCAGGGCGCGGCGTACAAACACGCCTTGGAGTCGACGGGTGACGTGTCGGTCGATCGCTGTGAGGTGATTCGGCTCTATCCCGACGACGAGGTCGTGGAGGTTAGTTCCTCCGAGGACTGGGACCGCTCTCTCCGTGGCCTTGAATACGAATTTTTAGGTCTTTGTGACCGCGCTGCCGTAGAGTACCAGGCGACGATTGACGAGGCGACCGAGGAGCTCATGGCATGAGCAGTACCCGTCCCGAGAGCGACAACGAGTTGGCGGGGGTCACGTCGCTCGCAGATGCGATTCGAACGGACGAACCCGAGGACACTCGCTCATGCCCCCACGAGACGTGTGAGGGATCACTATCGGTGCGGGATGACGACACGGTGTACTGTACGGCGTGTCGCTGTACGCCCGATGGGGTGTATCTCCCGCCCGAAGGGTACCCCTCACGCGGTCCAGACCGCCGTGTCGAATCGTGGAACCACGGCACGTACGCCAACTCCAAGCGTCCGCGACTCGCTGGCGGGTACGAACCCGTCTACGACGAAGACGAGGACCGACGCCCCAACGGTGTCGGGACGGAGTACACGTTCGACCTCAGTACCCTGTAACACAGGGCGAATCTCTTTTTAGAAGTAGTTTCGTTTTCTGTTACAACTGCCCGCGTAGTGGCAACACTATGTTACGTCTTCACCCGTCACAGGATCAACAGCGATTTCCTGACATTGGTACTCGGTAAGTCTATATACACATTTGTGATGATCGCCAATCCCGTAGTAGGTGTCAACGTTAGGCGCTAACTCTTGGGACGGGTATGCGTGATGCTGGAACCCGTGTGTCCGTTCAAACTCGTCGGGATCAATGCGTGTGATGTGGACGATGTCAAGGATAGCCACATTCTCCCAGTTGATTTCGGCAATCGCTTTTCGGATGTACCGTTCGAGCTGGTCGTTTGCTTCTTCGATGATCCGCTCGCGTTGTCGTTCTATGAGGTCGTTGACGCCTTTGAGTTGCGCCGTTTTCGCGAGGTCTGGTATGTCGCTCATGGATTCACCTGACGAGTGTACGCGCAGTCGGGACACACGTCGTAGACGTGGTTGCGGATCTTCAGCCACGCAAACTCTGTCGGTGGGCCGTCGAAAAACGTCTCCCCGTCGATCGTGACCTCGGTGGGGCGACCATCCTCATCGAAGGTCATCTCGACGCTGTCAAAGTCGTCTTCGGGGACATAGCGTACGTCTTTCGTCCCTGTCTCGTCACGAACCTCGTAGTACCTACCGACAGTCTTCCACTCGGAATCGTGGTGGCTACACGGCATTATTCGTAGGTTCTGTCGGACTGGTTGAGTTTGTGTCCGATAGCTGTCGCCCCACACGCTTCACACTCGATTGTGAAGTCGCCGTCGAGGTGGACGGTGATCTTCGTGGTCGTCGTCCGATGACACGACGGACACTTGAGGAAGTCCGCAGGGTTGTCTACGAGGTGTTCGTCGTATTCGGTCGTCGTCAGCGACGACGTACTGATAGACGAACCACGTTCGTCGTATTCAGTCATCCTTGATCTCCTCGTGAATCTTGACGGAAGCAAACGCTATGACGGCGAGGTAAACGAGGGCTATTGTCTCAAACCCGCCATCAAATATGTAGACGATGAGCGGTAGCAACATTACCACGGTGGCGACTGTGTCAGACGCTCTCTCGTCGTCAGTCATCGTCAAACACCCCGCTCCACGCACAGAACCCAGTACCAGCAAGCAGCGCCACAAAGAGCGGCCACACCGCTCCGAGGACGATGACAAGGATCGGGTCTGAACGGCGACTCTGTGCCTCCTCTACAGCCGCCACACCCATCACGAACATCCCGATTAGGCTGTACGCAACGCCACCGATGAGGAGGAGATTAGTCATCGGCGGGGACACCCCCTGTGTCAACGTCCCCGAACGGGTCACGATCCATCGGTAGGCGTAGCTCCTTGGCAACGACCTCCCCCTCGGGCGGGGACACCTGCGCGGAGTCCAGTTCGTCCGTTGCGGGTTTCACCATCGAGATGTTATCAGACGGCGTTGTCCGCGGTGACAGCGCCTCCAGTAGCGCCCGTTCGGCTTCCGAGGCCCGTACGTCTTTCACCTCGGCAAACGTCGCTGTGTCCACCTCACCGCTTGTGACGAGCCACGTTGCGAGCAGGCGGGCGTCGAGGACGATGGGAGCACGGTGGTCAAAGGAGATCACCACGACGGGTGTCGCCCAGTCAGGCGTTCCGTTGATGAACCGCAACAGTTCTTCGACGCCAGTCTCATCGTCTTCCGAGCCACCGAAGACGTAAGAACACCGTTTACCCGTCGCTGCCTGTCGCTTCTTCGCTTCGATGAGGTACAGGCCGTTCTGCCCTCGACGTTGGGCCTCGGGAGCAACCGCGACGACGATGTCACTCGATCCGATCGCAGAGTTACCCGAGTACCCCACAGTCGAGAGCCACACGTCGCGGGTAGTAGCCTCGGTTAGTTCGGCTGATAGACTGTGCTCGTATCGGCGGCCGTGTTGTTGTGTCATGGGAGGGTTCCAGGGGTTCCAGTTATCCACAATCCGACGAGCGTCACCGTCGTCCAGACGACGAGTGTGATGAGGAAGTACAGCGCCGCCTTCCCGCCAGTTCGCAGCCCACGGCGGATTGCCTCGGAGGGGAGCATTACAGTCCCCCTCCAACGCCTGCGGCCAGCGAGAGGATGAACCAGACGAGCCACAGGACGAACCCAACGATGAACGGGGCGCCGCCGAGGATCGACCAGTTCCAGTTCGTCCGCTTGAACGACGCCCACGCCTTCGCGTACTCGGAGTCGTAGTCCCACGGGTTCTGGATGCTATGACGCATCTTCCACGACCCATCGTAGACGCCGTACAGCGAGGCACCGAGGCCGAGGCCGAACCCGATGGCGAACGGCATCCACGGACGGGTGCTCGTGGCGAGGACACCGTCACCGACCGTCGTCACAATCGTCGGATCGCTAATGCTCACGGCAACTCACCCCCAAAAATCTTCGCGGAGAGCCAACCGATCAGGAAAACCCATAAGAACGGCCACAGCACCGTCAGAGCGATAATCCTCCAGAAGTACACGTTCTCGGCACGACGGTCTTCTACGAGGATCATCAGGAAGATGAACGTGAGTGCTGCGCCGACAACGTATCCGCCTGCGAGCCACGGGATCATGACGAACCACCAACCGTCTCGATGATGATCCCGACAGCCGTTGCGAGAGCGATGGGCCACAAGAGGATCACGCCCACCATGAACGCCGTCAGTTCCTCGTTGTGATCTGACATCATGTAGCCGTTGAACACGGCTGCGAGCAGTACCCCTGCGACGTACGTACCGATGAGTAACTCGTTCATGGAAGGACTCCCTCCGCACCGACGTAGTTGAAATCGTACTGGACGTTCCCGCCGTAGCACTTCTTACAGGCCACAGCACCGTACTCGCGAGCAATCGCCTCCGTCGTGAGGATCATGTCGTGGAGGCTCCCGAGCTTCTTCGGGTTGTGATACGTCAGCCACGACGTACCCACAGCGACACGACGATCCTCGGGGGCTGCCGTCGCTGTCTCGGTCCCTGAGATGTCCCCAACGACGCCTGCTGCCCACGGTGGGACAGTCACGTCACCAGTCGGGGCGTATTTCGGGTTACACGGATCGGGCGTTCGCTTCGCAGAACACCCGTCGTTGACGACGGCTTCGTTGTCGTCAAGTTCGGGCGTGTCCGTACTCACGCTGCTCCCACCCGTTCAAAGGCGTCAAGCGATTCCATGATGGTCGCCGTCGGAAGCCGTACCTTCGCCTGACCTGCGAAGATGTCCTCGACGCGGCCGTTCTGTCCCTTGAACGGGCCTTCAAGTCGGCACTCTACCCGTTGCCCGACCTGTATTCGGTCTGGTGTATCGGGGGTTGGATCAGAATCCATACACCCCTCTGTTTGGGTTGTAAGTATAAAAAGATTGGTGTAACTACTGGTGTCGACGGAGCTGGACTGTCAGCCCCGTGGCGACGACGTTGAGCAGACACGCAATCGTCGCAGCGAGATACGTCGGCCAGTATTCGAAGGGCCACCAGCCGACCCACGCACCGACGACGTGGAGGATCATCGCCGTGACGCAGACGACCCACGTAAACATCGACATCGTCGTGGTGAACGCCTGAACGTCATCCATACAATTCACTCACCTCGGAGAGCATTGAGGGCGTGTAGTAGATCGCTGCGAGGCTGTTTGGACAGAACAACGTGTGCTCTGGAGATTCGTAGTCCTCCCCACAGACGAAACACGTCGTGTTCACCCCTTCCAGTTCAGCCATTGTGTGCTACCACGCGACAATTGCCCTCCTCAACGCGAGGGACACAGTTCTCACAGACCCAGTACGTCTCGCCGTTCGGGGATGTCGCCTCGGTCAGCGTCGTGTAGACTTGGCAGTTTTGGCAATGGCCTTCAGTCATTGTTACCGATCCCCTCACAGTCTGCGGCTCTCACCGCATCGATCTGGAACCACACCTCGCCTGTAATGACATCGTACGATGAACTATCGGGAATCTCACCGTGGTCGGCATCGAACAGTCCGTCAGCGTCGGAGTTTATTTCGTACGCATCTTCGGGATCAGGACCGAGGTATTCATCGGGGCTGTCTGTCTGAAGGAACCACGCACAGAGCCGCTCGAACGTGCCTACGGGGAGCGTCATCGTCCGTGGTTCATCCCACGAAACATCGTACTCCGTTATCTTCACGTAGCGGAGATCACGACGTGTGATGTCCAGTTCCTCGGCAGCGTGGTTGAGTGCGTCAGCCAGCCCATCTTCGGGTTCCTCTATCTCCGCCTCAACGTGGTGGCCGACAACAGGCACGTCGCTGAAAGTATCCTCCTCGTCACTCATCGTTGTCTCCCTCGGGGATTGTGACCTCCCGAGCCTCCAGAATCGTGTACGTCTCGTCTAACGCCTCAACACGGAGTCGACGCTGCTCATCGTTGAGGTGAGAGGTGTCGGTGACGAAGCCAAACTGAACCATGTCCGTGTCGGGCGGCAGCTCCATCCCACCGAGGACATCTTCGACGTTCATTGGTAGTGACGGTCGCGATCAGGCCGTGGGGTGTACCACGGCGCGTCGACGTTGGTTCCTGGTTGGATCGGCTCCTCGATTAACTGCTGGCGGGTCTGTGTGTAACGTCCCCTCATCCGTTGATCACCAGCCACGCTGTGACGAGGAACACGAACGTCGTGAAGGCGACTGTGAACGCCGTCATCGCCGTTGGGAACTGGAAGTACAGCCAGTCGGTGAGATGGTTCGCGAGAAACGCATCCCACCACCCGACGTTTGCGAGTGAGGGGCGGACCTCGACGGCGGCTTCAGCAGCTCGACGCGACCACCACGAACCGATGGTACCCATCCCTGCTCCCGCAACACCTGCGCCGCCGTACCAGCCGAGCGTCTTCAGACGGCTCATTCGTCACCCCCGAAGTCGTTCGGGCCGTACGACACCATCTGCGAGTGGGCGTCCGACTTCCGCGCCGACTGCTGGAACTTCACGATTCCCTTCGGAATCTCCGCACGAACGGCGACGAGATTACCAGATTCGTCACGCTGGTACGACAATATCTCCGACGCCTCGACCGATAAGACCCATTTGACCAGCGTCGGGACGGAGGTGTGAACCCGTCCGTAACTGACATCATTTGGGAACGTCAGCGTCGTCTCCTTTTCGTCCGTCGCGAGTTTCGGGTCGCTCGCGATGGGCAGTTCTCGTAGTTCGGACTTCGAGAGGTCTGTTTCGCGCACACCCCTCTGTTCGTCTTGGCTCTATAAAAAAGTTAGGCCGCGAACCGCACGGACGACGCCTTACCGTCGGTCGGAGTTGATCTCGGTGTCGTCAACCACGACTTCGAGATCAGAACCAGTAGCGTCGATGTGGGCTTCAGACGGGTTCTCGTTTCCGAAGACATCCTCGGGTTCGTAGTGTGCGCCTTGGAAATCCTTGCGAGCGAAGTACCGCTGGAGGTCACGGCTTGTGTGTGGCATTTCCAGCGCGTCCCATGCGTCTGCTCGACTCTTGGCGCGGACAGGAATCGTCGCCGTCTGTCGCAGCTCAACCTGAACGGCGAAGACCTCGGTATCTTCTGCTTCGGTATTCTCGTCGGCGGTGCTTCCATCGTTGGCAGCGGTTTCGGCTTGTGCCATCGCACCCTGACGTTTGGGTGGCACGTATAAAAAAAGTTAGGTCAAGTGAGAAACGAAGACGACCTACGAGACAGCCGCAAGGAAGTGCGGCATCGAACGGAGGTCGTCTTCGTTGAGACAGATCACGTCGTTCCCGTGAACATCGGGGATGTAGTCGCTGATGACATCACCTGGACGGACACCAGCGATGTCGTCCGCGTCGACGGCGACAAACTGCGTGTCCTCGGGGCCACCCTCAACAGGCTTGGTGGCGTTGGCGGGGAAGACCATCGCCTGCTCGGTCACGTTCACAACCCGCCCGTCGATCTGGTCGGTGTCCTCGACTTCGAAAAACGCCGAGCGGTGGAGCTGCTCCGTCACAGAGTCCACCAGCGCGAACCAGATGAAGACAGGCTCATCTACCTCGTTGGTGAAGTTGACGTACTCGTTGAAGTGACGACGGTTACAGCGAGCGAACCACTCGGGGCTGGTCTTGACCTTCAGTTCGATGTAGGCGATCAGTTCACCGTCATCGTAGACGCGGAGGTCAGGACCGTCGCCGTACAGCACCTCGTCGGCGTGGCGGGCGTCGTCACCGTGGTCCTCGACGGTGAACCCGTGGGCTTGTAAGCGGGCGAGGAGGTGGCCCATCCCGATGTCGTGTGTTTCGTAACTCTCCGCGAGTGGTCTATCCCGAACTGCCATAACCTGTTCTTCAGTCAGCCCTGTTTCTTCTAACGTCACGACACCTCACCTCCGACGAAATACATTGAGACGCGGGGCATCTGACGCATTGCTGGTGTATTCGGTCGTGTCATTTAGTTGTAACCCCACCACGGTGAAACTGGTTTCACTTTCAGCATGGACACAGGTACTCGCACGCTACCCCTCTGTTCGTCTTGCCGCTATAAAAATCTACTGGCTATCAGAACGACGCAAGGCCAGTCTGCTCGTGGTTGTGACGGATTTCCGACCACGCACTCCCACCGAAGCGCGTCTCCAAGAGCGGCTTCAGCGGGTCAATGAGCGTCTTCTGGAGGTGACGGTCCCAGTCAATCGTCACGTCGGCAGGGATATTCGCGACGTTGTTCACCGCGATGGCGTCGACGGGGTCGCCGTCCTCGGCAGTCTGTGCTCGGTAGGTGGTCGCCATCCCCTCGCCCACGTCCTCGACGTAGACCAAGCGTGGCTTGTCACCCTGCTGGACGGTGACGCCGTCTATCTCGCGAGAGGCGTACTTCGCACCTCTATATAGCGGCGCAGGCGTCCGTGTGGCCGTCCCGTACTCCGCGAGGGGTTGGCCTATGCCCCCACGCTTCGCCACCCTGTCTACGTCCATCCGCCCGTTCGCGATGGCGTCTGCGTAGTCGCGAAGGGTCGGGAACAGGTTCTCACGAGCCGTTGAGTCCGAGTGACGGAGTTGCGCCGCGAACGCCCGCTGTGCCTGTTTCGTGATCGGCGCCACGTCTGACCGCTCGGCCTCCAATCCCGTGATTGATATTTCATCAACCTCGCCGTCATCGTCATTCCAGTTCTCCCATTGAATATATCGCTTCTTGCGGCCAACGTCGCCGTGGGGGAGCTGTTCTGCGGGGATGAAGACCTTCGGCGCGTACGATTCGATCTCGATCTCGCCGTGGTGGTGTTCGGGCGGGACACCAAACTCCTGTTGGAAGAAGTCGTCGTACCCTGGGCCGTTGAGTTGTTCGACGGCCTCCTCAACCAGTTCCATCGCTTCGTGACGAGTCGAGGCCGCGGGAACAGCAATCCCCACGCCGTCGGTGTCCCCCATCGCGGCGTACGCCTCGTAGCCCATCTCCGCGAGTTTGTCGATGACGTAGTCGCGAGAGAACTGGATCATCTTTCGGCCCGAGAGGGTAATCGCCTCGGCAATTCGCCAATCAAACAGCCGAAACGACGACTCCTCCGTGGCGAACCCCAACACGCCGTAGATCGAGTTGGTCACACGCTTCGTGGACCCGTACAGCGACGTACCGCGGTACTGGTTCTTCAGGTCGATCAGTTCCTCAACGCACTCCGTCAGAAAGCCCTTCTGGACATCGTGAGCGAGGAAGTAGACCTTCTCGTAGCGGGGACCAGCCCCGTCGTCACACGACCACTTCGTCGCAGGGGCGTGTGGGTCGTAGACGACCTTGTACTGACCGTCGGTGTACTGTTGCCACGGTTCTCCTTTGTCCAGATGTTTCACAGGACGAGTGTCGATGTACCCCCACACACAGTCGTCTTCGGTGTACTCACTCTCACGGAGATCATCCCGCGTCCCGATGGTTGTCTCAAGTGAGGCGTTCAAGGTGAGGATAAAGGATGGATACATCGAAGACACGTCGATATAGACGACGTTCTGATTGACACCCGCCGTTGGCGTCTCGACGTGAGCACCAAGGTACTTGTACTCCGCAGGCGGCCCGCCAGTCGGGAGACGGATTCCCTTCTGTCGGGCCTTGCGGAGCATATAGATGTCAATGAGGTCTTTGTTGTACTCCGCGTTATCGTAGGTCGCCCCAGTCACCTGCTGGAGCGACGCGAACACCGAGTCGTCGCTACGGCTACTCAATCTCGTTCACCACCAAATCTGCGACAACAGACCCATCCGAGTCACGGACAACTCTCACATCCTGCTGACGGATTAGGGCTACCGCGGCCCTCGGAATATAGTCTGAACGGTCGTATGAGTCACCTGCTTTCTCATCAACCACCCTAACAACCTTTTCACCTATCGGTCTGAACCACACCCGCCACCGATTATCCCATCCACCAGAAAGCCGTGAGGCTGTGTATAGTTCGTCCTCGCTTTCGATACGTGGTGGGTGACGTTCGACTTCAACGTCCATCACGGAGCCTCCATCGCCTCGGTATCAAGGTACTCTTGGCTCGCTTTCAACCCCGCCCGTGCCTGCGTATGAGCTGCTTCGTTGCGTCCTCGGTTCACACGACTGATCCGCCACTCATCGAAGCGTCCGAGGAAACTCATCAAGGCGTGACGGAAGTACGACTCGTAGTCGTCGCGGCAGACGTGGCGAACAGCAGTCACAAGCGACTGGTGATCGACGTGGCACAGGATGGCTGACTCGTCGTAATCAAGTGCCGCTCTGACCCCAGTAATCAGCGCACGGTACTCGCCACGGGCAGACCCCCACTCGATGTCGCGGTCGTCGTGTTCGGTGTTGAACACCCGTGATCCCATCTCTATGAGTCGTTCGGACCCACCCGTCGCTTTCGTGAGGACGTACCCACACGACACGACGGGGTGTTCGTAACTCACATCTGTTGCCAAGTGGAGCATTACGCCCCTATGTTTCGGTTGTGGATATAAAAAAGTGCGGCCTAAAGCAGCCCCTCGACAACCGAGGCCACAAGGTCCGCAGGGACAGCGTTTCCATTGAGTGCGTACTGCTCTCGCTTGTTCCCTTTGAACACGAACGTATCGGGGAACGTCTGAAGCCGCGCACACTCCCGAACGGTGAGCCGCCGCGGCTCCTCGTGGTGGACAGGTGGCGCGGACTTCCCCGCGACGAGGGTAAACGCGGGTTCATCGGGATACGCCCGTGCGTACGCAGGATGTTTCGCTTGTCCGTGCTCCGTCTCACGGAGTTTTTCCACCGTACTTTCTGCGTGATTGATTGACACGTGGTTGTCTACATCGTGATCGCTGTCTGGATCAGGGAGATCCCCGATGGCGGCCTCAACGCCGACGTACGGCTCTTGTTCAGTCATCAAGGACATCATCTCCGTACAGTTCTTTCAGCCGCCGCTCTGTCCGCTCACGATACGTCTGGTGACTCGTCCGCCCTCGACGGGGCGACGGGAGCTGTTCGGCGTCCGTCTGCTCGTGGGTACCGAGGACCGCCCCAACGACCGACGCTCCCAGTTCGGGCGGAACTGCGTTGCCGATCTGTTCGCGAGCAACCGTCGTCGCCTCGGGCAGATCAAACCCGTGTGGGAACGAGTGGAGCAGGGCCAGTTCCCGCGGAGCGAAGCGTCGTCCGTCCCAATGGAACGGCCCAGTCCGATACCCTGGACTTGCCAGCACCGACTTCACGGGTTTGTCGGGGTGGGCTTTGCGGAGGTAATCGGAGAACTTCGTCCGCCAGCCGAACTGTGGGTCGGGATGACCCATCTTCTCGGTGAAATACTGGTAGTTCATCCCCGCAGGGATCTCGTCCAGTAGTTCGGCAGTCTCCTCGTCGGGGTGCTGGAGATCCTCGTCGGACACGTCTACGGTATTGAGAACGTCACCCGCACCGACCCACGGTGATTTAGTCATCTGCCGTGACACCCGTCTGCGCGGACGTATCCACACTCGGTGCCTCGATCTCGCTGGCGGGGGCGTGCGTTGGTTCGGGGAACTGGGGTTCCGTGTCGGTATCTGTGCGCGTCCCGATGAAGAACACACGACGACGCTTCTGTGGGACGCCGTAGTCCGCGGCGTTCAACGTCATGTGTTCTACGTTGTACCCCGCCTGCTGGAAGTCCTCGTACAGCAGTTCGATGGTTTCACCGTCATCGATCGACTCGATCCCCGTGACGTTCTCCATCACGAACCAGTCGGGCTGGAAGTAGTCTACGTACTTAGCGTATCGGAAGACGAGATTGTTCCGCGGGTCGTCTTCGTTGCGGTCGTGGTTCGCCGTCGAGAAACCCTGACAGGGCGGCCCACCGACGATCCCGTCTACGTCTTCACGATAGATAGTCGTCTCTACGGCGAAGGTTGCGGGTTCCGTTTCCGCGAGGTTGTAGTTGTACGCAGGATGCTCAAAGTTCGCGGCGTACGTCTCAAGCGCCTGCTCGTCGTTGTCCACACCCGCGATTACGTTCGCGCCAGCTCGCTGGACGCCGAGGGTGAACCCCCCTGCGCCCGCAAATAAATCGAGTACGGAATCTTCGGACATTACACCCCTACGTTTGGGTTGCGAATATAAAAAAGTATGCCAGTACGTTACTGGCCGTTGAAGATCGGTACGTCAAACGGCGTGTGGTCCGCACACCACCGTACAAGTGGTTGTAGTTCGGGGTAACACTCCTCGGCGTTGAGGAACTGATTAACGAGAACCGTTATCAACCACGTCTCGTGGTGGGGTGGTCGGTGTTCGTATTCTAACTGCGCCCACACAGTTGTCGCCTCGTACGGAACTTCGTCGTACTCGTGCCACAGCGATTTGTGGATGACAGCAGCGAGAGCGTCGAAGAAGTCCTCGGTAAGATTGATAGAATCTCCGACTCCCTGATCTTGACTGAAGAACGTCGCCTGATCAAGCGTACTCGATGAGACGACGGGATACTCATCACCGTACTGATCGTTGATCCACAACTGGTATTCAACGTTCTCTCTGTACTCGGGGTTGAGGATGTAGAAACTGTATCGCTCTTGGAGATCCGATCGCCGCGTCGCAGCGTTGTCGGGCGGCGTCATCTCGGTATCCTGTTCGCGTTCGTCGTGGTAGAGCGTACGTCCGCTCATACCGCTGTATTTGGGTTGCGGATATAAAAATGTAAGCGTCAGATAATGCTGACGTTTTTCTGACTCTCGCGGTTAATCGCGACACACGCCTGAACGTCGCGAAGGCTGTACTCTGCGAACGTCGCAGGATCGTGTTTCCAGGCGTAGTCGATCGCTGGCTCGCCGTCCGTCTCACCGACCTCGGATTCTAAGTCGAGCTTCCCGACCGAGACGCCCTCGGCCTCGGCCACGTCCGCGAGCCGATAGGAGTCCAGTTCGTGAATCTGTGACTTCTGGTACAGCGACAACGAGTCAAGGAGCAGTCGCCCCTTGAACGAGGAGTTGATGAAGTTCCCGTCACCGTCCATCGGGTACACCTCCCCGAGCGGCGACGCATCGTAGACCGCGCCAATGCCGTTCAGCCGTGCGTAGTTGACGAGGTACGGATGGTCGAACCCCGAGGCGTTCCATCCTGTCAGCGCGTCCATGTCGCGATCTGTGACCCACTCAAAGAACTGTGCGACGGTGTCATGTGGGTTCTCGTAGATATATACGTCACATGGGTTGTCTTGCTCGTAGGAATCTATCTCGTCGTACGCAACACCGTCCCACGAGGGATGTGCGGTCAGCCACACGACGTACTCGTCGGTGTACGAATCGTGGGCCGTAATCGCCGTCACGGGGTTGTCCGCCCGCTCGGTTCCTTCCTGTGAAACGACTGGTGGGCCATCGCCACCTTGGGCGACCTCGATGTCGTACGTACAGACGCGCAGGGGCGGGACCGTCTCGGGTGTCTCGGAGCGTTCGACGTGGCGGACATCGCTCACAGGCAGCGCGTCTTGGACGGTGTATTCGGTGTCCGCAACGCTGTCTGGAACCTCGATCCATTGGGTGTCAGCCATGTCCACGAGGAAGCGAACAGGAAAGAGTACGTCCGCCTCGAACGGATCATAGAACAGCTCCCGAAGGTCGCCTACGTCCGACGGCTCGCGACAGACGACACGGACCATCGGCTCCCCGTCGATTGTCTGTTCGGGACGCCCCTGCCAGTCGGTCGTCTCGACTGCTTGGACGCGGTCGTCTTCTGCGACCTCCTCGGCCTTCTGGACCCACTCAGACTGACGGACCCCGAAGTACGGACGGTAGCCGACGATAGGGAGGTGGCGTCGCTCCCACGAGGCGTTGCGTCCGAAGACGTGGACGATGGGCGTCTTTTCCTTGTACCCGTCTTCTGCGACGGTGTACTCGGAGTCAATGACACGGAGATACATCAGATCGCCACCCCAACGATGAACGCGACACAGACACCGACGGTGAGTAGCGTCCCAACGACACCGATGAAGACACCGTCATCGAACCCGTCGTCGTACGCTTCCTTCTTGTTTGACCAACTCATTAGTCAGTCACTCCGTACGCACGGTCGCTGATGTCCACCGACGCCTCTGTTGCGAGCCAGCCCTCACCCGAGAGCCACACCTTCAGATCGTACGGGATCTCCCCAAAAATTGAGACGGCGGTGCCGAACGACGGACTCCCCGCGGACTCACCCGTCTCGGGTTCACGAAACTTCACACGGCCCTCACCGAACCAGACGTAGTTGGCGTTCGGGAGGATGTCCCCGTGGAACCACGATTTCACGTCGGTCGAGTCAGGCGTGAGCAGGAAGATCCGATCCACGTCGTCGTTGTGTTGGTACTGCTCAACTGCGTGTTCGACCCACTCGTCTTTCATCGAAAACGGTGGATTGACCCACACGTCACCAAACCACGGCCACTCGGTGCCGTCCATCCCGAGCGAGAGGTAGTAGTTCCACTCCCCGATACTGGTCCGTTCACCTGGACACGGGTCAACATCGAAGCCGCCGATGCGTTCTGCGATCCCCGAGTAAAGCCACTCGGGCGTCTGCCACACGTCTTTCTCGTTGAGTGACTGTAACGTTGGATTACCCATCGCAACCCTATGTTTGGGTTGTGGATATAAAAAAGTGGGCGCTACAATTCAGTAGCGAGGTCGGGGTTCGCGAGCACGAAGGCTAAGAACATGGCGTAGTTCGCCATCTCCTGTGCCGTCACGTCGGGGGTGTCCGAGACAGCGGCGTCTCCGTTTCCGTAGACGTTCTCGACCAGTCGCTCGTGTTTGTCTCCCATCCGCGTCAACAGGCCGAAGGCTTGTGAACGGGCAGGATCCTCGAACGGGGTCGCGGGCGTGTCTGCGAGTTTCCGCCCCGTGCGGAGGAACGACCACGAGTAGTCACGATTCTTGTTGACGACCTCCTGGAACGCTCCCTCGTACAGATCCGTCAGTTCGTTGATCGCCTTCTTGCCTTGGGTGTCCATGTCCGAGACATCGACCGCGACCTCCATGCGAATCGTGTCTCGTTCCATCATGGGGATCGTACTCATCTCATCCCAGTCGATCTCTGCGTTCTTGTCTTGGTAGTCCTCTGCCATCTCCGCGTACTCTTGTGCGTCAGGAGGAGAACGCGGGGTTTCTTCTAACGTCTCCACCCGCTCATCTCCGTCGAGAATATCTCGTCGGTCGTTTGTCGTATCAGCGCCGCCGTAGTCGTGTGTCGGTTCCGCACCAGCCGCGTTGCGTGGGGCGTCTCCCATGAGACACCCATACGTTCGGGCGGCAAATACAAAAAAGTAGGGTGTTCTTACTGCTCGTCTGCGACTACAAGCTGCGCCATCGCAGGCGGCGCAGCGTCGTCGTCGAGGGCGACCCACTCGTTGTGACGAAGCCGATCGAACGCCTCCTGAAGTTCCTTGCGTGCGTCGTCTACCGTG
The DNA here is from genome assembly GCF_005435055.1 of Halorubrum sp. SS7. NCBI lineage: Archaea > Methanobacteriati > Methanobacteriota > Halobacteria > Halobacteriales > Haloferacaceae > Halorubrum > Halorubrum sp. SS7. Next base: position 97,129 of record NZ_SGXV01000003.1, on the reverse strand, counting down.
ATGACACGGTCCTCGGTGAACTGCGAGCAGCTCCACAACTCATGGTCGGGGTCGAGGACTGTTCCCTCGGTGTCCGCGGCGTCAACTGTCTGCTCGCTGTCCACCGCGCCGACGTAGTGAGCCGCGGTGTGGTTGCCCGCGAACACCGCACCCTCGTTTTCACGGAGGTGTTCGAGCACCCATTGGTCCGACTGGCGTTCGGGTGGGCTGTCAGGCGATAAGGCCGCTGCGGACGGGTTTGTGTCCGCGTGAGGGGTACCCTCTGCGTCGTCAGACCCACCATCCTCATCACCGCTGAAATCATCAAGCGAGGAATCGCCATCACCGTCCCGCGGATCAACAGGCTCGGGTTTCCGTTCCTCCTCGTTTGGGTCTGGTCCCATCGCGGAGGTCAGGGTATCCTCATCCTTCGTCCCGCCCGAGAACTGTTCTTCGAAGTAGGCGTGTGTCTCCTTCGCGGGCTGGTCGCGAAGCGGATCCCACACGTCCGCGAACGGATCGTCTACGTCACACTCAACGCAGTCCTCGTTGAGATCGACGCCGTCCCGCTCGGCGTGCTTTGAGAGGTTCTCAATCCGCGGTGGCTGTAAGGCCCCGTCGTCGTGCTTCTGGTAAGCGTCCGCCTGGCCTTTCGGCCCCGCTGTGGACTTCCACCGTTGAAGGTAGTAGTCCTCGGCCAGTTCGTCCATCCGATCTTTCAGCGTCGAACGAGATGGGTGCGGGATGTCGTTGCCATCGAGCCACTCTTGGACCTTCGACACCGTCGTCCCGTCCTCGGAGGTCCGCGGTTCCGTCGCGTCGACAGCGTCGAGGATGTGTCGCTTCAGCGGCGTGAGTTGGTGTGTCGTAGACAAAAGCGACTCCAGACACATCATCACGTTCCACACGTCTTGCGGGGTCGCCACGTACTGCTCTATCGTCTCTGTCTCCGTGGAGTCCTCGTCTACGTACACCTCCGTCTCACGGGTGCGACGAGTGTGGTGGTTCGCGATCGCAGACGCCTTGATGAGATTGGAGATAATCCCGTACACGCGGTTCGTGTGGTCTTCGTCAATCGAGAAGACGGGTTCGACGCAGTACCACACCCACCTCGGGATGTAGGCTGCTGCGGCGCCGCTGCGAGCCGCGACGTACTCCTCACCATCCTCGTCTTCCTCGTAGGTGGTTTCCGTTGGGAGATCCGAGAGGTGGGTACGAAGGGCCGCCTTCACCTCGTGCGCGTCGTAGATGTACTCGTCGTCGTACTTGCTGGAGTCGATCTCCTCGTGACCAAACTCCTTGCGACCGATTGCCCGACGGGTGGTGCGGTCGTTTGAGAAGTACAGAATCAACGCTCTGTCTTCCAGCTCGTCGTTGATTCCACCCTTCTTGGAGGAGGGAGCGTACAACACCACCCACGGGTTCTGTTCAGCGGACACCTCGACGGGTTCGTACCCACCCACCGCGTCGGGGTTCTCAACGTTGCGGTCCTTCGCGTACCCACCGTCTTCGGGGTTCGAGGACTTCAGCACCTCCACGATAGCCGAGTCGATCTTGTCGTACTCGTCCAGCGGCGCGACGAGTGACAAGTCCCACTCGGGGGAGTCGAGGATGGCGTTCGAAGACGCATCCGTCTTCGTGTACTTGTCACGGTCAATGATCAGCGCCTCGGTCGTGTTTTTGGTGAGCGACTTCCCACTTCCAGGCTCCCCCTTCCCGATAACGTTGATGTGGAAGTCATCACCGTAGCCGTACCCCGACACCAACCCGAGCGTCATCAGCCAGCCTTCCTGCTCATGGCCGACGACGTTCCCGCGGAAATACTCAACAAACGCCTCTGCGACGTTGTCTGGTAACTCTATGTCATCATCTGTATCGTCTGTTACGTCGGAGAACGCACCTGCCATCGCTACCCCTCTGTTCGTGTGGTAAATATTTAAAGTCTTTGGCGACACGATACACAGACGGAAAGACGCCACCGCACCGAATCGTTACTGCCCGACCAACCGTTCCAGCCCGTCGCGGATCAGCGCCGAAAGCGTGTCGTACTCCGTCTGCTCGGCAGCGTCCTGAAGCATTGCGTAGACGACCTCCGAGGTGGTGAACGCGATAGATCGATCCTCGGGGTGGATCTCGTCGGGCAGCTCCTCGACTGGGAGAACCTCGTGGTGTTCGAACCGCTGTTCGCTGACCCAACTCGGCGGTGGAATCAGATACGACACATCGTAGTCATCCCGCGAGAACAGCACGTCACGGCTATCTATGAGGTGGGCGAGTTGGATGCGAAGCGCACGGTCTATCGCCGCGGACGCAGTCTGTAATCCCTCCGCTCGCCGTACTGTTTCAACGAGACGGGCGGAGTAATCGGTGGGGTCAGAGAGTTGTCCACGAGCGTAGCGTTTCGCTTGGAGATCCGTGTCTGTGACGAGACGGATGTCATCGGGCCACCACGGTTCAGAGACGTTGTCACTCATTACGTCTCTGTATGCGTGTCCGATATAAATGAGATGCGAAAAGAGGGTTAGACTTCAGACAGACTCTAACTCGTCCAGTTCGGGGATTTCCTTGTCGCTGGCAAACTCCTCGACCGACTGCCCCGTCTCCGAAGCGAGTCGCTGTGCCGTTTCAGTCACCTCCTTCGCACCGCGACGGAGGCACCCGAGACAGCGTCCGTGCGAGGTATGGATGTGTTCCTCGTCACATCTCTTACAGTATTCTTTCAGGGCCTCTGCGTCGATTTCAGCAGTACTCATCCTTGTGCTGGTCCAGCCACTCCTCGGCCTTCCGTTCGATCACCTTCTGTTTCGTCGGGTCGAGTGCGTCCGCCCGCATCTGCCCGCGGTACCGCGCCGCACGGTACGACGCCTTCGCGACCTGACGGACGAGTGCGTGGAGATGTTCGTCGGTGATCGCGTGAATATCTTCAGGAATCGACGGCGGACGCTCGGTTACAGTAAGCGTCTCGTCTCGGTGCGTCGTCACAGTTTCGTCACTCATCGTTGAACACCCACACAGCGGTGATCTCCATCCCGTTCTTCAGCGCCTCCGTCGGGGTGTCACCCAGTTCGTAGATCATCTGATACTCGGGTTTCACGACACGGCCAACGGCGCTGGCTCGCTGTGTCGAGCCAGCGTTAACGGCGGACGACTGTCCGCCGCCGTCGCTCGTCGGTTCCCCGAACTGGAAGTGGCCGTTGTACTCTACGAACTGGACAACACGGTGATCCTTGTACCGCTCACCGTCGCTTGCGGTGGCTCGCTCCGCCGAGCCACCGTTATCGACGGCGGCTTCGCTGCCGTCAACGTTCTCGGCTTCGATGGTCAGCGCATCACCCGCCTCGACATCGTTGAGCGCCTGTTCGATTGCGTCGCTGTCCGTCAGTTTCGTAGTGTCGTCAACAGTTTTCGTACTCATTGTTACTCGTTGATGTCCTCGTAGTCTTCTTCGGCGTTCTTCCGCCACTCCTCCTCGTCGTACTCTCCGACTTCGACGCCCGTAATCTGCGGAATTGCCAGCAGGGCCTCACGGATGCGTTCATGCGAGTCGTCGGAGTACATCATCCACAGATTCTCGTTCGGGTCAATCTGGACGACACCGTCATCGTCCACCTCACCGTCGATCCCAAACCCGATCGTTACGTCTTGTGGGTCGCCGTTGCTGTCGTATGTGACGCTGATTTCTCCCATCAGTTACTCCTTCATGCGGATGCTCACACGGACATCATCGCCCGTGGACAGGGCCAGTTCGTCGCGAACGTTGACGGGGACGCGGATGACCCCGTCCGTCGCGAGGGTGACGTGGAAGACGGCCGTGTTGACGTGGATCCAGTCGTCGCTGCGATCCACCACGTCGATCTTCACGGCGACGTGCGTCCCCCGCCCCGCCTGGTCATCGTTACAGCCGAGGCGTCGGCGGATGTCTTCGGTCGTGTAGAGTCGCCCCCGAGAGGCCACCGTCATCGGCTCGTTCTGGACGTTGCGCTCCGTCGGAGAGTGACGAAGCGCCTGCTGACGTTCAACGTCCGTCGCGGGGTCACTCGTCGCTCGACCACTACTTGCGGGACTACGCATCGTCTTCTTCCTCCATCTCGACTGCGGTGTGGGACTCATCCTCGTCACCCGTACAGTAGAGCGTGAGCTGGCCGTGAGCACCACCGCCGTTGTCAGCGATGATCGTGGCGCCACACTCGGGGCAGGCGAAGACGTAACTACCCATCGTCGTCCTCCGTCAACTCGTCTAATTCTGTCTTCAGCCACTCACCAGACTCCTTGCGAGCCTGTCGGTACGTTCTCGCGTCTTCGTCACCGAGTGCGGGATGGACAGACACACCCGCCCACATCTCCGCTAACTCGTAGAGCGGTTCTGCGGGAACCATCTCTCGGTCGTCCGTCTCGATGGCTTCCATCTCCACCTGAACGTCGGACGGTGACGGCGCGGGGAGGCCAAAATCAACAGCGCCGAGATCGACATCAGCGGCTCGCTCGGCAGCCTCTTTCAGTTCTTCGTTGAGTGCCTCCACATTGGTCTGAAGGCTCTCAATCGCCCCGCGTGCCGCTTCTACGTCCGCGTCAACGGCAACCGTCACAGACGCATCAGGGAACGCCGCAGACTCGTGTTCGTCGTCATCCAGATACTCGTCCAGCGCGTCCCGAAGGTCACGGGCGTCCGTCACGCAAGCAGCGAACTTTGGAACCCTGATGTGGACACGGTCGTTGGGGCGCTGGTGTACCTCTACCCCATCTTCATCGTAGACAAGGAGATCATCGTCCGTCTGTTTTCGCGGATCCTCATCAGCCGTATCCACGACACGGCTCTTTTCAGCCATCAGAGATCACCCCCGTACTTCCGCTCTAAGGTATCACACAACCCCATGATGGCTTCGGGGAGGTGCGGCGACACCTCGCACTCCTCTGCGTCGGGCATGACAGACGGCGCCCCACACGCCTTCCAGAGCGTGTACTGCTCGCCCGTCTCGTCGTCCGTGGCCGTAGTCTGTTCGACGGTGATCTCGTACCCCGTCGCCGCAAGCCGCTGGGCGGCGGCCTCCGCGTCGATCTCACTATCGGGATCTACGAGGCCGTCAACCACGATTTCTGCCTCATCGTCGGTCTGTTCTTCTCTCTCGCCAGTTTGTCTTTGGCTCATAGCAAATAACGTGAAAACCGCGCGTTCAACTACTGTACCGCGTGGTTCGGGACATCCGCCTATACGCGAGTTTTACCGTTCACTCGTGAACGGTCAAGCGCGTGTGTCATGCGGACACACGGGCGTCGATGATCTCGGTGATGTTGTCCTGATCGAGATCGAACCCGATGTCGGCGGTTCCCGCAGCGAACCGCTCGTCCCAGTCATCGAAGTCCGTGACCGAGTCGTATCCCTCGGAGTTGACCGCATCCACGGCGCTGTCCACGAACTGCTGTGCGTCGTCAGGGAGATCCTGATACGCCAGCACATCGCTGTCCGTGTCGTTGTCGGTTTCTCCGATCATCTCCGAGGCTTCCGCGACGCCGCCAGCGTTCTCGGGCGAGGCGTCGGCGCCGACAGCGTCGGCTTCCTCGACCCCGTCACCGTGGTCGTAGTAGAGGTTGCCAGCACGCGGGTACTCGGGCAGCGCGTACGCATCGTCCTCGGGACCGAGCGGCGCGAGGCCGATCAGCTCCCCGTCAACAATTTTGAAGACGTTGATGTCCACAGGCGACTGCGTGGTCGGCTCATCGTCACCGAACGTCCACGCGATCGCGCCCTGCTGATCCACCATGTCGGCCCGCAGCTCGGGGTAGCCGATGGCACGCGGCGCACCGTGGTCGGTGGCGTCGTACCCATCCTCACCGAGCATCGGCGGGGCTTCGATGATCCCCTCGGTCAGTTCACCCTCCTGCGTGTGCGCCCACTTGCCCGCGGTGTCAAGTTGCCCGAGCAGGTCAGCCGCACGGGAGGAACTGATGAGGAACTGGATGTACCGACTGTCGAACTGAATTTCCTCATCTTCATCGTCCTCGTCAACAGCGAGCCACTCGCTGTCATCGTCGGCGCGGTCGCCGTCGAACGCACCCATCCCGAGGCTGACACCGAGCGTCTCAACCGTCGGCGGATCAGTAGACCGATCCACGTCGTTGCGCTCCTCGTACGGCGAGAAGTCCGAGGTCGGATCCCCGAGTACACGGAGGTCACGGAAGTCGTTGTCCTCCGTCCACAGTTCGCCTTCGACCAGTTCGGGGCCTTCGACCGTGAGAATCACGTCGTTCCCGTAGTCACGCTCGCCACCCAGTTCGAGGTTGTTCTGTGCGTCGAGGAAGCCATCGCCCGTGTTGAACGGGGCCAGCCCGACGATGCGTTCGAACGTGATGAGACACTCGGGATGACCTTTGACTATCGGAGCATCATATTCTTCATAATCGTACGCCTGGTCTTCGGGGATCCCCGCGTCGTTGTCACGGAGATTGCCGCTCTGTGCTTCTGCCTTTGCGTCCTTCGCGCTGTCAAGCGAAATTCCACTCATGGTTAGTTGATCGGCAGGTACGGAACTGCCATCGCGTTCGGAAGCCGAAGCGCCAGTCGCGGTGTCGTGGGGTTCATCTCGTCTGTTGCCTCGTACCCCTACGTTTGGGTGGGAGATACAAAAAGGTGTTGTCTATCACAACGATGACACGCTCGGGGAGGTGCTCACACTACCGCGTCATACCCGAGACTAATATCCACACCAACGAGACTGCTGTGCGTGGAACGCACGAACTATCGGTTGTAACGGATAGGATATTGTTTCTTACGAGACCCTGTGAAGGGGGTTCCACGAGAGGACGAGCGTCTCATCCTTCGTCGTTCGTTCCTCACGTCCTACTAATACATCTGAAGGCTATTAATGGTTGGGTTATTATAACCCCAACACAAACAGACCCGTTCGGGAGCCGCACCGACGCGGTTGTGACGCAGCGACGATCAGAAAGTGTGTATTATTGAACGGGACGTGTGAGCAATCTGTTTCATCTTGCGCGGGTTCATGCCGCCGCCTCCGAACATGCCACTCGATTCGGCCGGACGACACAAAAAGGGTGTCGACACGGGCCGAAGCGGCGGCGTGCCGCGGGAGCGCGGTCGCGGCGAGGCCGGCGGAACGCCGCCCGCCCGAACCCGGCGAACCGGACCGAGACGACTGGGTTGATACGTGTCGCGCGCGAGGCGGTGGTATGTACCTCGCGGACCACACCTGGCCGGAGCTGGGCGACGCGCTCGCTCCCGGCTCCGTCGCGCTCGTCCCGCTCGGCTCGACCGAACAGCACGGCCCCCACCTCCCGCTCGCGACAGACCACCTGATCGCCGAGGCGCTCGCGACGGCGGCCGCCGAGCGGTCGGACGCGTTCCGAACGCCGACGATCAACGTCGGCGTCAGCCCGCACCACCGACAGTTCCCGGGGACGATGTGGGTCGACCCGCCGGAGTTCCGGGACTACGTCGAGTCGTTCTCGCGGAACCTCGCGTACCACGGGATCGACCGCGTGGTGTTCGTGAACGCCCACGGCGGCAACGTCCAGCACCTCCGCGAGGTCGGGCGTCGGCTCCACGAGGACGAGGTCGCCTACGCCGTCGAGTGGATGTGGGACGAGTCGATCCCGGAGCTGGTCGACGACCTGTTCGAACACAACGGTCCCCACGCCGGACCGAAGGAGACGGCGATGATCACTCACATCGCGCCCGACCTCGTCCGCGAGGACCGGCTCGAAGACGCCCGCGACGACGGCCTCGTCGACCTCGCGAGCGCGGAGACGACGGTCCACGGCGCCCGCACCTTCTACGACGCGGTCGACAACTCTTCGAACGGCGCGTTCGGCGACCCGACCGACGTGACGCCCGAGAAGGCGGAGCGCCTGTTCGAGGCGGCCGCGGACCAGCTCGTCCAGCTGGCGGAGTGGATCGGCGAGCGCGACGAGAGCGAGCTGTTCCCGGAGCCGCGCGTCGAAGGGGAGACGGCCTAAGCGTCGCAGGGCTCCCGGTCGCTCCCGTCGCCGAGGATCTCGTCCAGCGCGGCGTCGGCCGCGTCACGCCGGCCGTCGAGGACCGCGAACGCCTCGCCGCGGCGGCGTTCGAGCCAGCGGAGCAGCCGCGCCGCCCAGTCGAGCTTCCGCGCCTTCATCGGGTCGACCGCCGGATCGTCGAAGTCCCAGCCGGGGAAGACCAGCTCGCCGGCCCCCGCGTGGTCGGCGAGGAACGCGGCCCGGTCGCCGTCGGTGAACCCCCCGAGGTTCCGGACCGGACCGACGGGGGACGCCTGCGTCGTCGCCAGCGTCCACTCGTCGGCGAAGCGCGGGAGCCACTCGCGGACTGCGGGGACGTTGTCGCCGTGCGCGTGGGCGGCGACGGGGACGCCCTCGCGGGTCAGCGACGCCGCTGTCTCGGGGTTCTTGTCGAGGTCGGTCACCAGACAGTCGACGTCGACGCCGCGGTCGGCGAGCACGTCGGCCGCCGTGGAGGCGGCGACGACGACGTCGGCGTCGCGGGCGAGCGCGACCTCGTCGGCGAGGCACGGCGCCGCGCCCGCGACCGCGACCGTCTGCCCCTCCCAGTCGCCCAGGCGGTCGAGCGGGAACGGCGTCGCGAGGTCGGCGGCGAGGTCCCGGGCCCGCTCGTCGGCCGTCCGGTCGAACCCGAAGTCGGCGAGGATCGCCTCGTAGACGGGTTCGAAGGTCGCGAAGTTCACGGACGGGTCACTCCGCGTTCGGGGTCCCGTCTCGGTCCTGACCGGCGCCGCCGCTCGCCGGTCGAATTATGGTATGGGCCGGAGTGGCACAGAGTACCCCTACCCGCGTGCCCCTCCGGCGTCCGGTCGATCGGTTGTCTACACGAGGGCATAAACTTTCTCTTAACTGACGTTGGCGGCGATTCCGTCGAGCGCGGCGTCGAGCGCGTCGGAGACGCCGGAAACCGACTCTCTGACCGATTCGATCGCGTCCGGGGTCCCGATCAGGAGGCCGCGGCGGCGGTCCGCGAGGGCGTCCCCGGGAGATCCGCCGTTCGCGCGGTCGCCGGTCCCGCCGTCGGTCGTCGGGGGAGTGGTCGGGACGCCGGCCCGGTTCGGGTCGCCGAGCGCGAACGCCGCGGCGGTCGCGTCGCCGCCGACGGTCGCGGCGCGCAGGGCGCCGACCGCGGCGTCGCCGAGCCCGTCGAGCTCGTAGGTGCGGACGACCGCTGCCTCGGCCGGATCGCGCTCGCCGTCGGTCGCCCGCGGCGCGCCGATCCGGTCGAGGTGGCGCCCGGCCTCCCGGACCGTCGTCACGTCGAGCTCGGTGACCGCGACGGCGTCGTCGGCTCCGCCGGCGTAGCGGTCGCGGGCGAACTCGGCGCCGATCAGGGCGGCGTCGCGCGTCTCGGCCACGTCGTGCGTCCGGACCACGTGGGCGCCGCGCTCGACGGCCATCGACGTGGCGGCGAGCGAGACCGGGAGCGCCTCCTCGGTGCTGCGGCCGGCGACCGTCTTGAGGAAGCTCTTGCGGTTGATCGAGACGAGCAGGGGGCGGCCGTAGCCGCGGAACTCGCGCAGTCGGTGGAACGTCTCGCGGTCGTCCTCGTGGGTCTTCGCCTCGGACCAGCCGCCGAACGCGGGGTCGAGGATCGTCTTGTCGGTGAGGCCGTTCATCGAGAGGGCCTCGTAGATGTCGTCCACGTCCTCGATGGCGCCCGGGCGTTCGAGGTCCGGCGGCGAGGCCATCTTCGAGACCGCCACGTCGTGCTCGCGGCAGACGCGGGGCATCTCCGGGTCGGCGAACCCGCAGATGTCGTTGACCATGTCGAAGCCGCGCGAGAGCGCCTCGTCGGCGACCTCGTGGTAGCGCGTCTCGATCGACCAGACGGCGTCGCCCGAGGTCGATTCGAGGGTCTCGACGGCGGTGTCGAGCCGGTCGAGCTCCTGTTCGGCCGAGAGCACGTCGAGGTCCTTGTTGGCCGATTCGAGACCCACGTCGACGATGTCGGCGCCCTCGCCGATCAGCTCCTCGTCGACGTACGCGGCGGCCTCGCCGGGGTCGTCGTACACGCTGGGGTCGTACGGCGACTCCTCCGAGACGTTGAGCACGCCCATGATCCGGGGCGGGTGGTCGTCGCCGATCCCGAGTCCCGCGGCGTCCACGTTTCGCATACGATCACCACGGGCGCGAGCGACATAAACGGGGGGAATAGTCGGGGGAGACGAGGTGAGAAACGGGCGGAGCGCGAGGACGGACCGGCGGGCGAAGACGCGCCGCCGAACGAGCCGAGAATCCGTCCGCAGACGCCTCGATACGTGTCAGTGTGGGACATGAGGGCAGCCGTCGGATACGTCTTAATGCCGTTCGTCACCTATCCGAGATATGTACACGAAAACGGAGGACCGGCTGCTCGGTCTCGCCTCGGCCGCTCTCCTCGCGACGATAGGCGCGGAACTGCTCGGGAGTCAACTGCTCGTCACGGTCGGCGTGGGTGTCTTCGCCCTCGCCGTCGTGGCGCTTTTCGCGGTCATGAGCGTCGTGCTCGCGGTGGCCGTCGCCCGGACCACGGACCTGAACATGCTCGACGCGGCGGCGGCCGACCGACCCCGCTGAGACGCCCTCACAGGTCGAACGCCAGCGAGTCCCCCACTGACACGCCGTGCCGGTCGGTCCATTCGTACGGGACCTCCAGCACGTACTGCCCGGAGCCGGGATACCGCTGTTGCTCGCCGTCCTCGTTCGGGCCCGGCTCCGGCGCGTTGTGGATCTCGACGATTTTCCGGTCGCCGTCGACGTAGACGATGTCGATGCCGAAGTCCATCTCGCGCATCACGTAGGTGAGAGAATCTTTGGGGGCGTCGTAGACGAACAGCATGCCGCCGTCTTCGGGCAGCGACTCGGCGTCGCTGAGCCCGAGGAAGCGCTTGTCGCGGGTGTCAGCGAGCGCGGCCGTCACCGACCCGCGCTCCGCCCCGTCGGTCCCCTCGACGGTCACGGTCGTCGTCTCGTAGTCGGCGTAGGTGCCGGTGGGCCACGCGGACCCGTCTTCCCCGTCTCCGCTCTCGTCGTCGCCGGTCGACTCGTTTTCCCCGTCCGCGTCGCCGCCGCTCGCTCCGTCGCTCTCGCCGGGCGCGTCGCCGTTGTCCGCCGCGTCGCCCCCGCTCAGACAGCCCGCCGCGGCGCCGAGGGTCCCGGCCGCGGCCAGTCCGAGGAGTCGCCGCCGTCTCATGCCCGGAACGAGGGCGGCCGGGGATATAAGCGACCGCGTCGGCGGCGAGCGCGTGCGGACGCCGCGGCCCCGTCGCGGCGCAGCGACCGTCCGCGTGCCGGGAAGGACGCGCTTTTATCGCCGCCGGAGCGTAGCGTGAACATGGCGAAAGTGAGCATCGGCCTCCGCGGGTGGCGCTTCGAGGAGGACGAGATATTCAGCGACGACGAGGAGCTGAAGCCCCTCGACGAGATCCCGGAGGACCCGCGGGAGCGGCTCCTGCGGCTCGTCAGCCTCGTCGAGGAGCCCTGCGACGTCTGCTACCTCGACTACGGCGAGGCGGAGGTCCACCGCTGTAACGAGGCGGAGATCGTGTACGGCGAGCCGGAGGGCGAGGTCCTGCTCTGCCCCGAACACGAGCCCGACCTGCTCTACTGGTTCCGCGAGGAGGGCGGCAGCGAGCACAAGGGGTCGGTCGAGTTCGCCGACCGCTTCCACGAGTGGGTCGCCGCCGGCAACGGGGCCCCCGAGGGGTACGGCTCCGTCGAGCACGTCGAGGAGGACCCCGACGGGCTCCCGGACCTGCCCGACCAGCAGGAGGTCCAAGAGCGGATCGAAGAGGGGTTCGAGGGCGAGCGGATCGACATCCTCGAACTCGCCCGCGGCGAGGAGACCGACCGCGAGGAACTGACCGAGGAGGAGCTGGCGGAGTCCGACCTCGACCTCTCCACCGACTACCCGTCGGACCGATGAGCGGCGACGAGCGAGTGCCGGCGACGGGCGAGGACGAGGGGGCGGCGGAGCCGCCCGAGGCGTCCGACTCGGCGGACGACGCGGCGGCTCGGCGGAAGCCCGTGGTCGTCGTCGTCGAGCCCGAGACGCCGGGCAACGTCGGGACCATCGCGCGGGCCATGAAGAACTTCGGCCTCACCGACCTCAAGCTGGTCGACCCGCCGGAGCTGCGAGAGGACGGCGAGGCGTACGGCTTCGCCGGCCACGCCCGCGAGGACGTGCTGCCGAACGCGGACGAGGTCACCTTCGACGAGGTCGTCGCGAACTACCACACGGTCGGCACGACCGCGATCACCGGCGAGGACGACCGCAGCCACGAGCGCTTCCCGTTCAAGACGCCCGTCGAGCTCCGCGAGTCGCTGAAGACGGTCGACGCGCCGACCGCCATCGTCTTCGGCCGCGAAGGGCGCGGACTCAACAACGAGGAGCTCTCGCGGCTCGACGAAGTGTGTTCGATCCCGGCCGACGACGACTACCCCGTCCTCAACCTCGGGCAGGCCGCGACAGTCCTGCTGTACGAGCTGCGCGACCTCACGGTCGGCGAGACGCAGCTGCCCGACACCGAGGTCACGCGCGCGCCCGAGGCCGACGTGGAGCGCTTCCACGGGTTCTTCGAGGACTTCCTCGCGGCGACGGGGCAGCGCGACCACGTCCGCGAGAAGAACGCGCTGCTGATGCGCCGGCTGCTCGGCCGCGCGCACCCGACCGAACGCGAGATCCACACCCTGCTCGGCACCTTCCGCAAGGCGAACACGAAGCTGGAGCACGCGGACCACCTCGCGGCGAAGTACGACGAGCCGCCGTACCCGCGGGAGAAGTAGCCGTGTCCGACTCCGTTCTCGACGAGGACCTGCTGGCCGGCGTCCGCGACGTGTCGCCGCTCATCCTCGGGGTCGCGCCGTTCGCGCTCGTGGCCGGCATCGCCGCCGTCGACGCCGGGCTCGGCCTCGCCGAGGCGGTCGGGATGTCCGTGATCGTGTTCGCGGGCGCCTCGCAGCTGGCGGCGCTCGACCTGCTCGGCGAGAACGCGCCGCTCGCGGTCGTCGTCGGGACGGCCGTCGTGATCAACCTCCGGATGCTGATGTACTCGGCGTCCATCGCGCCGCACTTCGCCGACTACGGGCGCCGGCTCCGCGCAGGGCTCGCGTACCTCCTCACGGACCAGGCGTACGCGCTCTCGGTGGCCGAGTTCGGCGAGAACCCCGACCGGAGCCGGTGGCGCTACTACCTCGGCGCGGCCGCCTCGCTGTGGATCGTCTGGCAGATCGGCACCGTCGCGGGCGTCGTCCTCGGCGCCGGCGTCCCCGACGCGTGGGGGCTCACCTTCGCGGTGCCGCTCGTGTTCCTGGCGCTCCTCGTCCCGGCGATGAAGGACCGACCGACCACCGTCGCGGGCGTCGCCGGCGGCGCGGTCGCGGTCGTCGCGGCCGGGCTCCCGCTCAACCTCGGGCTGCTCGTCGGCGCGCTGTGCGGGATCGGCGCGGGGCTCGCAACGGAGGTCGCGGGCCAGTGACCGGCGGGGTCGGCGGGCTCGTCGCCTCCCCGCGGGCGTGGGTCGCCATCCTCGTCATCGGCGTGCTGACCTACGGGATCCGCCTCTCGTTCATCTACCTGTTCGGCCGGATCGACGGGGTCCCGACGCGCGTTCAGCGACCGCTCCGGTACGTCCCGCCCGCGGTCCTCGCGGCGCTCGTGCTCCCGGACCTGGTGACGCTGCGCCCGTCGGTGGCCGCGACCCTCCTCGACGAGCGGCTGATCGCCGGCGCCGTCGCCGGCGCCGTCGCGTGGCGGACCGAGAACGTCTTCGCGACCATCGCGACCGGGATGGGGACGCTGTGGCTGTTCCGGTTCGTCGTGTTCGCCTGAGGCTCGCGAGGCGCGCTCGGTGCGGTCATGTCGGCGTCGCGACGGCGTGACCGGCCACTATCGCCGACCGGAACGACGGTTCCGTCAGCGCTCGCGCTCCGTCGCTCGCTCCGCGGAGGGATCCCGAGAGGTCGCGTCGCCGCGGTCGACGGGGCGGTCGAACCGCGAGCCGCCGTCGTCGGCCTCGCGCTCGCGGGCGGCGGCGATCCGCTGGGCGGCGTCGGCGAGCGAGTCGAGCGCCGCGAACACCCGGTACGAGAGGTACGGGCCGACCGAGAGCACCGCGACGGCGATGATCCCGAGCAGGATCTGACCGACGATCAACAGAGAGTAGACGAGTACGAACAGGCTCACGGCGCCCAGAACCGTGCCGGCACGGGTGCGGAGGGCCTCGGACGGCGAGAGCGGGTCATGCGACATGGCCGGGGCTACCGGCGTGAGACACTTAAAAATGAACGCGGGTCGGCGGATGCGGCGCCGATCAGTCGTCGGCCGGGGCCGCGGAGTCGCCGGCGGAGACGCCGGTGCCGGGGCCGATGTCGATGCCGAGCTCCTCCAGCTTCTCGTCGGGGACGACCCCGTCGACCCAGTCGCGGGTCTCGTAGTACTCGGCCTTCAGCTGGTCGAGTTCGACGAGTTCGCCCTCGCTGGCGCCGGTGCCGGGAACGGCGTCCGGGTGGCCCTCGATGAACCGGTTCGGCAGCGTGTCGTCCGCGCCGTCGAAACCGGCGAGGTTGTTGTAGTAGCGTTCGAGGTTGTAGACGCGCTCGCCGGCCTCGAACAGCTCGTCCTCCGTGACGTCGCGGCCGGTGACGCCGTTGTACTGGAGGACGTACTCCTCGATCCCCTCCGCGAACGCGCTGAACTTACAGATGTCGAACGAGTCCGACACCGCGTGGAGGTCCTGGAAGGTGGCGGTGAGCTCGCCTTTGCCCTCCCACTCGTACGGGTCGACCTTCTCCGGGATCCCGAGGATCTCGGCGGCCGGCGTGTAGCCGCGCAGGTGGCAGGCGCCGCGGTTGGAGGTCGCGTACGCGATCCCCATGCCCTTCATACAGCGCGGGTCGTAGGCGGCCATCGTCTGCCCCTTGACGGAGAGCTTGTTGCCGTGCGCGTCCTTCGCGTCGGCGACGCGCTCGGGGCCCTCCGCGAGGAGGTCGCCGAGGTCCGACGAGCGGTGGCCGATCTCGTCGATGAGGTCGATCATCGTCTCGGAGTCGCCCCAGTCGAGGTGGCCGACGCCGTCGAGCTTGCCCTCCTCGCTCATCTCCATCGCCATCGCCATCATGTTGCCGGCCTCGATGGTGTCGATGCCGAGGTCGTTACAGCGCTGGAGCATGACCGCGATCTCGTCGCGGTCGGAGTGTCCCGAGTTCGGGCCGAGCGCCCACGCGGACTCGTACTCGTACGACTCCGTGCGGACGTTCATCTCCTGACCCTTGTGCGTGACGTTGACCTCGACCTCCTTCTTACACGCGACCGGACAGGAGTGACAGGTCGGCTCGTCGACGAGGATGTTCTCGCGGACGTTCTCGCCGGAGACGCGCTCCGCCTCGATGTCGACGCCCTCGCTCTCGTTGTACTCCTCGGTCGAGGTGTACTTCGCGTTCTTCGTCGGGAGCCCGTCCATCTCCTCGGTCGCGTTCATCAGGACGTTGGTCCCGTACATCGAGAGCCCGCCCTCGTTGGGCGCGGTCACGTCGGACTCGCGGATGACCTCCATCGCCTGCTGATACCCCTCCTGGAACGTCTCGGGGTCGGCGGGCTTGGGCATGTCCGTGCCCGACTTCACGACGACCGCCTTCACTTTCTTCGCGCCCATCACGGCGCCGGTGCCGCCGCGGCCCGAGGCGCGGTCGTCCTCGTTGATGACGCAGCCGTAGCGCACCTGGTTCTCGCCGCCCTGGCCGATCGCCATCACCGAGACGTCGCGGCCGACCTTGCCCTCGACCTCCTCGCCGAGCTGGTCGATCGTGTCGTGGACGCCCTGCCCCCAGAGGTGCGAGGCGTCGCGTACCTCCACGTCGCCGTCCTCGACGAACAGGTAGACGGGCTCGTCGCTCTCGCCGTCGAGCAGGATGCCGTCGAGCCCGGCCCACTTGAGCCGCGCTCCGGACCAGCCGCCGTGGTGCGAGTCGGTGACCGTCCCCGTCAGCGGGGACTTCGTCACCAGCGCGATCCGGCCGCTCATCACGGTCTGGGTGCCCGTCAGCGGGCCGGTCATGAACGCCAGTCGGTTCTCCGGTCCCAGCGGGTCCACGTCGGGCCCCTTGTCGAAGACGTACTTAACGCCGAGCCCGCGCGCGCCGATGTACTTCTCCGCGTCGTCGTCGTCGATCCCGCGGTAGCTGACCTCGCCACCGCCGAGATCGACCTGTGCCACACGGTCTCTGTAGCCGCCCATTTCAGTCATGTAATGCTCGTTCATTATAGACGGACCACAGCGTGTTAGGTGTTCACCTCGGGACGCAACCGGAACCAGTTACCAAACGGGAGGCGGCGGCGGCACGGTGCTTATGAATGGATCGAGCGTTCCCCGCGTGAATACTCGCGGACGGCGACGGGATGCGAACGTCTCCCACATTGCCGCGACCGCGTGGTGCGAACGACCGGTTTCGGTCGGTATCCCGCGTCAGACGCCGAATATCGCGATGCCGCAGGGCATAATTGCCGGCGAGACGAAGCGCGAGCGTGACCGGCCGAGGGAGAGAGACGACCGGACGCCGTCCGGGAGGGGTCGCGAGCCGTCTGAGAGCGGCCGGGCGCGACCGGACGAGGGCGCTCGGGTTCGCGCTAGCCGTGCTCGTCGCCTCCGTGGTTCCGGTCCCGGGGTCGTCGGGCGGTGGGGGGAGCGCGCTCGGCGGCGTCCTCGACGTCCTCCCCGCCGGGGTCGGCCTCACCGATCCGTTTCACCTCGTCGGCTACGCGGTCCTCGCCGCGCTGCTCGTGCCGGTGACGCGGGGGAATCGACTCGGACCGCTCCTCGCTGCCGGCGGCGCGGTCGCGTTCGGGTTGGGGATCGAACTCGTCCAGGCGCCGATCCCGTGGCGGTCGTTCGCGTGGCGAGACGCCGCGGTCAACGCGGTCGGCGCGGCCGTCGGGGCGGCTATCGCGGCGGCTCGCACTCGCGTGTCGGGGTCAGCGAGCGACCGCGACGGCGGGCGCTGAGCCCGCCCGCGTTCAGCGTCCCGGCGGGCTGGCGCGGCCGCGACCGCGGCGGCGCACGGTCGCAGCCACGTCGGCGTTCAACCGTGAGCGCTCGAAGTAGATCTGGTCGAACTCGCTCGACTCGTACTCGGCGTAGAGGTCGAGCGGAACCTCGTCGCCGTCGTCCGCGTCCTCGACCGCGTCCGCCAAGTCGCCGTCGTCGACGCGGACCATCAGGGTCGCCTCCTCGTCGTCGAAGACGACCTTCTCCGCGTCGAGGTGCTCGCCGTCCGGCGTCCACACGGCGACGGCGTCCTCGGCGACGGAGTCGACGTCGTCTGGCGCGTCGAACTGCGTGACCACCTTGCCGTTCCCGTCGACGGTGACCGACGCGTCGGGGAGGTCGCGGTCGACGCGCTGCATCCGGCCTTCGACGGTCGGAGCGATCGTCTCCCGCTCCTGTAGGTAGTTGACCACGGTCTCCGCCTGGAGCTCTCCCGTTTCCTCGGCCACGGGTTTGTCCGCCAGCGGGTAGCCGCTCCCGCCGTTTGCGATGAAGCTGTTGACTGCCACTTCGTACGTCTCCTCGAGGTCGAGCGGCTCGCCGTCAACGTACACGTCGCGGATCAGTTCGTCGGCGTCGTCGTGGGGGACCCACTCGAAGCGCAGGCCGCTGGTCTGCTGGGATATCTCCTCGCCGAAGTTCTGCCCAGTTTCGCTTTCCAGCGTGACGACCTGGCTCTCTAAGGTCTCGACGAGCTCCTCGCCGGTGAGCTCAAGCGAGATGACCGTGTTCGGGAACGGCAACGTGTTGAAGATGTCACCGCCGGTGATCTCGCCGGGCCCGTACACCGAGTCCGAGCGGATACCGCCCGCGTTCGTGATCGCGGCGTCGGCGTCGACGCGCTCGCGCATCGCGTCGGTGATCAGGTTACCGTAGCCGGTTTCGCGGTGGTAGTTCGCCCCGAACGTGGCGTTGAGCGGCGTCTCCGTCTCCACGACCGTCGAGTCCAGGCTCACCTCTCCGCGGTACTCGTTGATGATGTCGGACGCGGTCGGGTCCTTCTCGATGTCGTCGGTGACCTCGATCAGCTGCCCGTCGAACGAGGTGACCTCGCCGCCCTCGACCGTCAGCTCGATCTCGCTGAGGTAGCGGGCGCGGGCCCGAGCCTCTGAGACGATCGACCCGTCGACCTCCTCGGGCGGATAGAACTGCTCGTCGTCGCCGACGACGATCACGTCGATGTCGTCGTCCGCGTCGGCCTCCGCGAGGTCCTCGGCGTCACTGATGCCCGTGTGCGCGAGGGCGACGACGGCGTCGACGCCCTCCTCTTCCTTGAGCCGCTTCGCTTCGGCGGGGCCGGTTTCGGTGTAGTCTTCGAGTGTCAACCCTTCTTCGTTGAATTTGATGTTCGTCTTTCCGAACGTCGCGCCCTCGTCGACGAGTCCGATCAGGCCGACCTTGACACCGCCTCGCTCGACGATTCGGACGGACTCCGTCCCGTCGAACGCTTCGCCGGTCTCGCTGTCGACGAGGTTCGTCGCGAGCCACGGGAACTCGGAGTCGGCCGTCACGTCCGAGATGGGGTCGAGCCCGTAGTCGAACTCGTGGTTGCCGATCACGTCCGCGTCCGGGCCGACCTCGTTGAGCACGTCCACCGGCGCGCGCCACTGCGAGACCGGGCTCAGCGCGTGCGGCCCCACCTCGTCGCCGCCGCCGACCACGACGACGGGTCCGTCGGCCGCCGCCCGCCGCTGCTCGATGAGCGTCACCAGCCGCGGGAAGTTCTCGTCCTGCGCCGCCGCCGTCTGGATGTCGTTGTACGACAGGACGGTGAGAGTCGTCGCTCCCTCGCCGTCCGCGGCCGCCGCCGATCCGGAGACGAGCGACCCGCCGAGTACGATTCCACCCGCTCGCAGTACGTCACGCCGTCCGTAGTCACGGTCCCGTGACATCGATTTCTTCCACTTAGGGATGTTTATAAAATCTTTCTATGAAATAATATATATTTATCAGTCCGTCATGTTTGAGAATTCTTCGCAAACGATCGTCTCCGGCCGGCGGGCCGGGATCGACCCACGTCGTCTGACTCGCGGCCGATCCCGACCGCGGCGACGTGACTGATTCCGATGAGAGCGCGACATGGGCTGCGATGCGGGCGCGACGTGGCCCGCGATGACGACACCGCTTTACGCGCGCGACCGCTTCTCCCGGCAATGAGCCAGCCGAGCCCCGACGCGTACGAGCAGGGGCGCGGGATGGACGCGCACAACGCCGTGATGCGCGACATCCGCGCCGAGCGCTCGGAGACGTACGACCCGACGGAGCCGACCCGCGTGTGGATCGACGAGGACAACACGCCCGACGGCGTAGTGAACTCCCTCACGATCATCCTGAACACCGGCGGCTGCCGGTGGGCCCGCGCCGGCGGCTGTACGATGTGCGGCTACGTCGCCGAGTCGGTCGAGGGCGGCAGCGTCGCCCACGAGGACCTGATGACGCAGATCGACGCGTGCCTCGACCACGAGGCCGAGGAGGCCGAGGAGCCGGCGGAGCTGATCAAGATCTACACCTCCGGCTCCTTCCTCGACGAGCGCGAGGTGCCGGCCGAGACCCGGCGAGCCATCGCCGAGACGTTCGCGGACCGTGACCGGATCGTCGTCGAGTCGCTGCCGGACTTCGTCGAGCGCGAGAAGATCGCCGACTTCGCGGACCACGGCATCGCGACCGACGTGGCGGTCGGCCTGGAAACCGCGACCGACCGCGTCCGGCACGACTGCGTGAACAAGTACTTCGACTTCGCCGACTTCGAGGCCGCCTGCGCCGAGGCGGCCGCGGCCGACGACGAGTTCGACGCCGACGTGGGGATCAAGGCGTACCTCCTCATGAAGCCGCCCTTCCTCGCGGAGCCCGAGGCGGCCGCCGACATGATCGACTCGATCCGGCGGTGCGCCGACGTGGACGGCTGTCACACCGTCTCGATGAACCCGACGAACGTCCAGCGCTACACGATGGTCGACGAACTGTTCTTCGAGGGGGGCTACCGGCCGCCATGGCTCTGGTCGGTCGCGCACGTCCTCGAAGCGACCGCGGACGTCGACGCCATCGTCGTCTCCGACCCGGTCGGCCACGGCTCCGAACGCGGCGCGCACAACTGCGGCGAGTGCGACGACCGCGTCCAGACCGCGATCAAGGACTTCGACAAGCGGCAGGACCCGAGCGTCTTCGAGCAGGTGTCCTGCGAGTGCGAGGCCACGTGGGAGTACGTGATGGCCGAGGAGACGAGCTACAACATGCCCTTGGCGCGATAGCCTTCGACGGAAACGCGGTCCGGGGCGAGGCGTACCCCCGAGGCGTACCTCCGAGGCGTACCTCCGAGGCGTACCTCCGAGGCGGGCGACGAAACGCCCCGGAACGATGATGACAGTCGCCGATCAGTTATTTTCTAATCGGTGAAATGAACGATCTATTATCTCTGAAAGTGCGTGACAGTCACGTTTGTCACTCCCGATCATACTGAACGATCAGGTCGAACAAGACCCTTATATCTCCGGGTCCTACCGGACACCATGAACGCAGACGCCAGCGGTTCCCCGCCCTCCCGCGGGAAGTCGGTCCTCTTCTGTCCGGAGTGTCGCTTCGAGAGTCCCCTGTCAGAGGGGTGGCTCGTCGTCAGCGACGGCGACGAGCGCACGATCGTCTGTCCGGAGTGCGGCCACGTGGCCGACCACCGGGCGGAGCGGGCCGCGCCGACGCCGCAGCACGCGGACTGAGGGCATCCCACGCGCGGACCGAACCCCGTAGTTCTTCTTCCGATCGCGATTTTCTCTCGTCAGGGCGCTCGATCGGCGAGGACGGGTATTTCCGACAGCCGCTCCGCGTCGAGCGCGTCCCAGTCGATGCCGTCCGGGCGCGCGCACGGCGTGTCGGTCCGGATCGTCCGCTCGGGCGTCACGACGAGGTCGAGCGGTACGTCGTGCGCGTCGGGTTTCGGGAGGTCGGCGTCGGCGCCGACCGCCGACTCGGGGCCGTCGAGCACGGAGCACTCGTGAACGGTCGTCGCGACCGTCGTGTCGGCGTCGGCCGCGCCGAGTTCGCGGAGGACCGCCCACTCCAAGTCGCTGTACCCCTCGCCCTTGCCGATCCGAGCGCCGTCGGCGGTGACGCCGACGGAGCCGGCGACGATCAGGTCCACGTGCGCGACATCCTCGGGCGCAGTCGGCGTCCCGTACTCGCCGATCCCGGAGACGGTCGTCGCGTCGTCGATCTCCGCCGGCGGGATCTCTGCGGGGTCGAGCCGGAGGAACGGGTCCGGGTCGCGGAGCCGGGGCTGCGCGACGTAGACGGTCTTGCCGGCGCGGAGCGCGGCTCGGCGGACCGGGAGCTGCGGCGCGTCGGGGTTGGTCTTCAGCGTCGCGGCCGCCTCCCACGCCTCGGTTTCCGCGAGCCGCTCAGCCGCGGCGTCGGCGCCGGCGAAGTTCGGGATCCGGTCGTGCGGCGGGAACGGGAAGCGCGCGTGGTCGCCTGCGTCGAAGGCGTCCCACACCGCCTCGCGGACGGCCTGTTTGTCCATGCGCAAAGGACGCTCGGCCGCGACAAGTAAGCCCCGAACGCCGACCGAACTTTCGGTACCGACGACCGGGGTCGGGTCCGTCGGACCGGGAGGCGGGGAGCGCCCAGCCCCGGCGGAGCGGGGGTCAGTCGTCGTCGGCGGGCGACCGGTTGCCGGCCCGAACCGTGCGGGTCGCCGCCACGCCCTTCCGGTTCGCGTCGAACTCGGAGAGCACGTACACCAGGCCGGCGAGCGTCACCACGCCGATCGGGAGCAGCACCAGCGGCGTGATCCGGGTGGCGCCCCACACCGTCAGCAGCACCGCGGCCACGATCAGCACCGTCGTGGCGTAGTAGATCTGGGTGCGGACGTGATCGATGTGGTCGGCGCCGGTGAACGTCGACGAGAGGATCGTCGTATCGGAGATGGGCGAGCAGTGGTCGCCGAAGATGGCACCGCTGAACACGGTCCCGATCGCGACGGGGAGCAGCGCCGGCGTCGCGCCGCCGACGCTCCACGCCAGCGGGACCGCGATCGGAGTGACTATCGCCATCGTCCCCCACGAAGTGCCGGTCGAGAACGCGATGAACGCGGACGCCAGTAACACGACGACCGGGAGCAGCGTCGGCGAGACGAATTCCTCCGCGATGTTGGTGACGAAGACGCCGGTGCCCAGCGCGGTGGTGACGGTCCCGATCGTCCACGCCATCACGAGGATCGTGAGCGCGGTTAGCATCATTCCGAAGCCGTCGATCACGGTCTCCATCGCCTCGTCGAGGTCGGCGACCCCGCTCGCGATGCCGATGACGAGCGCGACGGCCACCATCATGAACGTCCCCCAGAGGAGCGCGTCGACGAACGCGGCGTTGCCGGAGATCTCGAACGGCCCCGCGCCGGGCTCTGACGCCTCGAGTCCGGTGTAGAACCCGCCGCCGACCACGGTCACCATCAGGGCGAGGGTCGGGAGCACGAAGTACCGGAGCTGCGGCGAGTCGGTCAGCACGTCGCCGAGGCTGTCCTCGGCGCTTTGCATCGGGATGGCCCCGTCGCGTAGGACCTTCCCCTCCGTCGCCGAGCGGTGCTCGGCGTCGAGCATCTCGCCGAAGTCCCGCTTGGAGAAGACGATTATCCCGACCATCACGACCGCTAACAGGCAGTACATGTTGAACGGGACGCTCTGGAGGAACAGCGCGAAGGCGCTGGGGACCTCACCGGCGTCGACGGAGACGCCCGCCGCCTCGTAGCCGTCGCGGATCATGCTCAGCTGGTACGCGACCCAGCTCGAGATACCGAACGTCGCGACCGGCGCGGCGGTCGAGTCGATCATGTACGCGAGCTTCTCCCGGGAGATGCTCACCTCGTCGGATATCTCCCGCATCGTGGTGCCGACGATCGCCGTGTTCGAGTAGTCGTCGAAGAACCAGATCATGCCGAAGATCCACGTCGCCGCGCCGACCTTCCGTTGGGAGTCGAGCCTGGAGGTCACCGCGTTCGCGAGGGCGTTCGCCCCACCGAGCCGCCAGATGAGCGCGACGCCCGCTCCGAGGAACAGCACGATCAGCATGATCTTCGCGTTGAACGTGCTCTCGCCGATCGAGGAGACGAGCCAGTCCAGCGTTTGGACCACGCCGTGGTTCGTCGTGTAGATCGCGGCCCCGGACCAGATCCCCAAGAACAGCGAGAGGACCGGTTTCCGCGTCACCATCGCGAGCACGATCGCTAACAGCGGCGGCACGAGGGAGACGGCGCCGAACGTCTCGGCTCCCGTCATACGTCTCCCCCCGATCGATCCCGGCCTGACGAGGGGGACGAGCGGCCCACCGCGGACGGCCGGAATCCTCGTCGCACGCGCTCGGAGGCGCCGGTACAGGCGTTCACCGGATTCGTCGAACCGATGCGACGGTCACGAGCCCTCGTCTGGAACACCATGTTACACACACTCACACTGGACAAAGGTATATAAAACCCATGGTAGTTTCATATTTCGTACTATATGTTTTCGAAATATGGTCATTCAATTCCCGTTCCGACTGTTTCGCTTCTCGAACGACGAGACGGCCGCGGGCGTGTCTCCCGAAAGACGATTCCTCTCGGGCCGGCGGCGCCCGTTCGCTCTCAGTCGCGACGCGTCAGAGACCGACGACGCGCCTTTTAACCCGTTCAGGCGCGCATCGTCGGGTATGTTCGAAGACCGGCCGGACCGCGACGCCGAGGTCGTCCTCGTTGGGCGCTCGAACGTCGGCAAGTCCACGCTGATGCGCGAGCTGACGGGCCACGACTTCTCGACGGGCGGCAAGCCGGGCGTCACCCGCCAGCCGAACCACTTCGACTGGGCCAGCGAGAGCTTCATGTTCACGGACCTCCCCGGATTCGGCTTCATGTCCGGCGTCGAGGAGGAGCACCGCGAGCAGATCAAGACGGACATCGTCCGCTACCTGGAGGACAACGCCGACTCGATCCTGGCCGGCGTCGTCGTGATGGACGGCAAGGCCGCGGTCGACATCATCGACCGACACGCCGAGCGCGGGAACGTCCCTCACGACGTGGAGATGTACGGCTTCTTGGAGGACGTGGGCGTCGAGCCCATCGTCGCCGTCAACAAGACCGACAAGATCGACGACCTCGACGAGCGGCTCGACGATATCTGCGACCGGCTCGGGCTGTTCCCGCCGTGGCAGCAGTGGTCCGACCGTGTGGCGCCCATCTGCGCGAAGCGCGGTGACATCGAGGCGTTGGAGGAGTGTCTCAGGACGCGCTTCCACGACCACAACCGCGACGACCTGCTGAAGTTCGTCTCGTAAGTTGTCGTTTGCGAAGGTGGATTTGATCGCTCCGTGCGTTCGAGTGGGTATTTATCGCTGACCCTGTTGAAATCCTCAGCAGATGATGTCCTCTTGGAGACGTGCTGGATACAGAGCGTGAGTGGTTCAGACGAAGAGGCAGGTGTCACCAAGTCACGCGACATCCGAGTGATTCTCGGCCGGTTTGAGTGGTCCGGCGGCCGGCCGGCTTCAGACCCATCGAATCCGTCCGAAAGCATTTATCGATCTGAAAGAGCATCGATATATGGAGCGACGGGCCCTCCTGACCTCTCTCGGTTGCGTCGGGACCGCTCCCCTCGCAGGTTGCCTCGCCGACCGATCTGTGAATCTAACTAACGCGCTCCCCCCGAATCGTGTCGTTGGGGAATGGTGGGACGCGGTCAGGAACCGCGACACCGAGCGGTTCCGCGACCTGTATCACCCCGACTCGCCGGAACGTGACGCATCCTACTGGACCAACGAAGACTGGTGGGAGTCGTTTCCGCCGGACGTTCTAGCGTCAAGCACTGTCGAGGAGCGTACCCTCGTAGCGGAATCCGACACCGAAGCAACTGTTCTCGACGAGTTCGCCACCCCTGCTGAAGAGGGCGACCGTCAACCGGCAGGGCTCACCCACAAACTCCGAGCCGAAGACGGCGACTGGCGGCTGTGGACGCACGAATCTCGGGAGTTCATCTATCCCGGTGACGCGCCTGACGAGCGACCAGCGGACGACCTGCCTGATGACTGCCCGACATCAACGCTCGCGGACTACAGCCCGCCCGACGAACTCTCTCGTGAGGCGGTCGGAACGTTTGTGATCGAGTATCACGAAACCTACGTACTCGATGAGATGTTTTCGCCCACTCACGAGGACGACTCGGTCAGCGGGAGTGTGACCTCCATCGACAGCCACGAGTACGGATACGTAGTTACCGTTGGGTGGGGTGGCGCCGATTACAGAGATGTTCCCGAGATAGAAGCCAAACCGACGACCGATCCGCCCGACTTTGATATCCCGTCGGTCGAAACTCTCGACAGCAAACTACTGCGAGAGTTCGCCAGAGAAGCCGCCGAGCGGAATGAGAGAGTAGAATCTAGTGGCGCTCCACACTCGGATCTGGAGCCGGTGCGCCACGAGTTCGAGTCGCTCCCAGGTACCGAAGACGGCCGATTTATCAGCGTTGACGGCACTCCCGTCACCATTCAGTTCGATATCCGCAGGACGCATGGAGATTATTTGTCGATGTCTACCCGCTACTACGTAGACTCACACGTCGTCCGACAAAGCGACGAGCACAGGGCCAGCGACGAGGACACGGACCCAAGGCAATTTCCTCTACTCGAATGTCAACCGTAGGCGGGGTTCTGAAGCCCCGTACGGCTGTAATCACAGGGCTGCCGACGAGCTGATCGCTCGTAGTACGGTGAAATACTACCGTACGGATCCTCTGTATCTCACACACCGATCCTATCAGTTCCGATGGGTTTCAACAGAGCCTCGCACCACCGCGGATCCGTTTATAAACACGCGACCTCGTCGGTCGACCGACTCGGGGCCCTTCAGAACTCGAAGCCGACCGCGTCGGCGCTCGGTCGGAGCGGGCTCTTCGGATACGGCGGCTCGGCGTCCGGGTCGTTGTAGGCCCGCGGCGCCACGTCGTTCGGTGCGTCGGGGTAACACAGCGCGGCGAGCGTCTGGATCGCGGTGCGGCCGCTCGCGAGTTCGAACTGCCCGCCGCCGTACAGCTGGATCCCCTCCTCCTCGCAGTAGGCGATCGTCTCGAACAGCGATTCGAGCGTGCCGAACCGCGAGGGCTTGACGTTACACCAGCCGGGCTCGACGGGGAGCGACTTCAGGCTCTCGACGCCGTCGATCGGATAGTCGAACGAGAGCCGGTCCGCCTGCGGCTGGACGAGCGCGCCCGTCGCGGGCGTGAATGCCGGGTCCTCCACGACCGCGGCCGGGAACGCCGCGAACACGTCGCGGTACAGCTCCGGGTCGGGCTCGACGTCCACCTCCGTCCCCTTGTACCACCCCTTCAGGTCGAGGACGCGCACGGCGTCCGTCTCGCGCAGCGTCTCGAAGGCCGATTCCGGCCACTCCGGAGTGGGATCGAGCTTGAACTCCAGTTCGGGGTCGCGCGCGAGCAGCGCCTCCACGCGGTCGGTCGACGGCGGGTCGCCGAGCCGCGTCGAGACGACGAAGCGGACCGGTTCGGGGTCCACGCCGAGGCGTTCGCCGAGCGACTCCCCGCGCTGGCGGAGGGCCAAGTCGAGCGCCGCGCTCTCGACCGCCCACCGGCGGTAGTTGCGGGACGTCTCGTTTGCGGGCTCGTGGCCGTGGAAGAGGTCGATCTCGTCGAGCCGGTCCGACAGCTCGTCGATGGTCCACTCCCCCTCGATGTCGATCGGGTCGGTGCCGGCGAGGGCGTCGTGGTCGGCCGTCTCGTAGGTCACGTCCTCTCCCCTGCCGACGACGCCGTCGCCGGAGAGTCGGTACTCCGTCGTCGTCCGCTCGAAGCCGCTCGTCGTGTTCGCCGCGTGGCGTCGCCGCGAGACCGACTCGATCGTGACCGTCAGATCCGCGATCCGCTCGTAGTGGCTCATACCCCGGTGGAGGTCGGCCGTCCACTTAAATCGGTGAGCGCGGGCGGGCTCGACGCTCCCCTACTGCGACGACGACCCGGAGTCGCCCGCGCGGCCTCGCAGCGTCGCGATCCGCGTGCCGAGCGTCCAGAACAGCGGGATCACTGTGAGAGCGACCGCGCCGGCGGCCGCGACCTGGAGGACGGTCGTCGTGAACCACGGCGCGCCGTCGGCGTACGGCAGCGAGGTGTGGGTCACCTCGCCGATCACGGGCACGAAGTAGTCCATCAACAGGTCGACGGTGTACCACGCGGTCGCGATCGCGACCGCCTTCAGCGGGAAGTCGGTGATTCGGTGGAGGACGAACGCCTGGGCCACCATCGCGAGGTGGCTGAAGAACAGGAAGGCGTACAGCGCCGGGCCGTTGACCGCGAGGAACTCCGGCCAGAAGACGACGAGGACGTACGGGGTCCACAGGCCGAGCTTGACGTTCCCGAAGAACGCCAGCGCGGCGAGCGTGTCGCTCGACCGGCCGAGCGCCCACGCGCCGAGCGCCAGCGCGATGAGCAGCGTCGCGCCGGGGCTGTCCGGGATGAAGATCCACATCTCGGTCGGGAGGGCCCGGAACTGGAACCGGTAGTACCAGAAGCCGAACGCGGTGCCGACGAGGTTGATGGCGACGATGACCCACGCGAACCGGAAGGCGACGTCCTCCAGCCGTTTCGGGAGCGGCGCGACCCACCGCGGCAGCGAGTCGCGGTCCGGCGGGTCGCGGCCGAGCGCGCCGACGATGTCCATACCGCCGGCTCGGACCGGTCGGGCAAAGCCGTGGCGGTCGCGGCGGGTGCGACCGGCGCACCCGAGCGGTGAATCACGAGCGCGTAACGAGTGCGGACCGAACGCGATGCGAGCGCGCCGCGAGCCCCCGTCGGACCCCGCCCGCGACGAAAAGGGCTATGGGCGCCCGGCGGGAAGGCGGGGGTATGCGCCCGCGAACGCTGCTCGCGCTGCTCCTCGTCGTCCCCCTCGTGGACGCGCTGTTCCTGATTGTGGTGGCGACGCGGCTCGGGTGGCCGGTGACGGTCGCCTTGGTCGTGTTGACGGCCGTCCTCGGGATGCTCCTGCTGCGCGCCGAAGGGCGCGCGACCCTCGCCCGCCTCCAACGGAAGGTCGCGCAGGGGAAGCCGCCGACCGACGAACTGCTCGACGGCGGACTGCTCATCGCCGCGGGCGCGTTCCTGCTCACGCCGGGGCTCGTCACCGACGCGGTCGGCTTCCTGCTCGCGCTCCCGCTCTCTCGGGTGCCGATCCGCGTGGCCCTGAAGAAGTACGTCGTCGTCCCGTACATCGAACGCGAGACGGACGGCTTCCTCTCGGGCAACGTCTACATCGGCGGCTTCCCCGACGACGGCGAGGGGGGCTTCACGATGGGCGGCGGCGGATTCCCCGGCGGCGGCCCGGACGGGTTCGACGGCGGCGATGCGGACGACGGGGGTGTCGGCGCGAACGCGGACCGCGGCGGCACGTCGGCGGACGATGACGACGTCGTCGACGTGGATTTCACCGTCGAAGAGGAGGAGCGGACGGGAACCGACTGACGGCGCGGGCGTCGAGACGCACCGTGAAACCGCCACACGGCGGGCGGCTCGCGAAAGGAAACCCTTAAAATCCTACCCGCGCAACGACTGAATGCGCTCACCTGGGCCAATAGCTCAGTCAGGTTGAGCGCTCGGCTGATAACCGGGAGGTCCACGGTTCAAATCCGTGTTGGCCCACCTTAATTGAATTCGGGCACCGCCCGAATGAATTGGTGGGCTGGGACTCCCCAGCCACCCAATTTCGTTGTCTCAACTCTCCATAGGCGCCGCCAAAGTATCCTGTCCGAGGGTAATATTAAGTCGGTAGTCCTCGCTATCCCCCGATACGCGTTAGCCGCAGTGGTGTCGGCGTGATGGTGCGCCGATCTCGGGATAGCCGGGGCAATTGCCTTCGGTGCGGCGCGCACGTGCCTGCGGACTTCCGCCGCGTTCACGGTGACGGGGAAGACCGTATACGCCGATGTCCCGATTGCGGTTCGTCAGTACGAACTTCCCAGGGATCGAACATATCCAGTATATTTCTCGGAAGACAGTGTAATGCCGATGCTGTTGAAATCCGTGAGATTAGGTTGAAAACTTATACAAGGGAATTCTCGGCGCGACCCGTAGCCCAGACGTGGACGTATTCATGATCCGCGGTCGATATGCTTTGGTTAGTGCGCTCGTCGCGTGAGGTGGATTAACCGGTTGTGTTACGGGTACCAGCCGTCATAGCTGTGGCCGACCTGCTGGGACTAGTTCAAATGGAACGGCTCAGTCACACCGGTCTGACGGGATTGAGATATTATATATGAGGGGATAGCGTGAATTTTCTGCCAAATCAGTCTCAAGATCGCTGGCGAGCGTGAGCGGCAGCTCAAAAGGAGTTTACTCAACAAATTACAGCAGATTGTTAAATAGAAAGCTGCGGTTCCAGAGTATTTCTACGGTGAACGAACGGTTATCGTGGTCTCGTAGATACTGTTACCGCTGGGGTCGTGAACTAGTCGTATATCAACATTCTGTCCGTCAGTGTAGGACTGTCCATTGTCGATATTCTCAAAGACAGCACTCGTTCCTGTCCGCCATGGATCGTTAACTGAGGTTGCGTTAGCAGAGACTGTACCCACACGGGTCCCATCAACGACTAACACGATCTGGCTGGGGTCGAGATCCCCACCTCCCGTCTTCGTCACATCAAAGTCAATGTTGCTACCGTTAAGTGCCGCATTATCCGTCGAGAACGATGCCTGCGGCGCGGTATCTCCTAACTGGTCGCCGAGTCCGAGAACGAACGTCCCGATGACCGCCGCCAGGATGACGGTAATCGCGACCATGAGGATGACGCCGATGACGGGACTCACTGCCCTGTCGTCCGCGTTGGATTGGTTGCTTGGTTTCATAGTTTGAACCCAGCGGCCACCGACGAACGAGAATTCGGAGACGTGAGCGCCGTCGACGACGCCTACCAGACTCCGGTCCCGTTCAGATCGGTTGCTGGTTACCGAAGATAAGACGGACCTGCCTTATGTACTTACTGGCACGAATATCAGGGGAGAAAATTAGATGACGAGGCCGAAAGTAGTCGACTCGGATACACGACACACGGAAGCCACGACTAAACCGCTCTCACGGAATTAGCGCAATCCCGTGTACTCGGACCCATATCGAAGGTCCACGATTATCGTCGCATTCGCGAGTACACCGACCGAGATCCGCGGCCGTCCGCCGTAACCAATCATTTGTACACCGCCCGTGAGAGGGGGGTATGGAGCAGCTGACGTGTTACGACTGCGGGGAGACGTACCCGTTCGGAGACGCGACCCGCTGTCGCTGCGGCGAACCGCTCTGGTTCGAGACCGACGCGGCGGCGTTCGACTGGCCGGACACGAGCGACGGGTCGCTCGGTCGAGAGACGCTCTGGCGATACGAGTCCGTGCTCCCCGCGACGGCACCGGCCGGGCTGGCCGCCGCCGCGGGCGGGACGCCGCTGTTCCGTGCGCCGTCGATCGAGTCGACGGGGGGTCCTCGGATCCACCTCAAGGTGGAAGGCGTCAATCCGACGGGGAGCTTCAAGGACCGCGGGACGGCCGTCGGTATCAGTCGGATCGACGGGCCGGTCGGGACGGTGTCGCACGGCAACATGGCGCTGAGCGTCGCCGCCCACGCCGCCGCGGCTGACCGTGAGGCGGTCATCCTCGTGGCCGAGGACACCCCCGACTCCCGGCTCGCGATGATCGCCCAACACGACCCGCACCTGTTCCGGGTCCACGGGGAGTACGGGCGGCTCTATCACGACACCCTCGAAGACGACCTCGGCGCCGCGTTCCTCAACTCGGACGCCCCGCTCCGGGTGGCCGGACAGAAGACCGTCGCGTACGAGATCTGCGAGGCGTTCGCCCCCGACGCCCCCGACGCGATCGTCTTACCGGTCAGCAGCGGCGGGCAGGCGAGCGGGGTCTGGAAGGCGCTCCGGGAACTGAACGCGGCGGGGCTACTCTCGGCGACGCCGCGGATCTACCTCGCGCAGGCCGCGCGCTGTGACCCGATCGCGCAGTCGTATCGGCGCGGGGCGTCGCGCGTCGAGCCGGTCACGGGAGAGCCGACGGCGGCCGTCTCGATCAACAACGCAGACCCGCCGAGCGGGAACCGGGCGCTGGCCGCCGTCGCGGAGACGGACGGCGGCGTCGTCTCCGTCCCCGAGGAGGCGATGCTCGCCGAGAGGGACCGCCTCGCCGCCGACGCCGGCGTCTCGGTCGAGCCGTCGTGCGCCGTGGCCACGGCCGCCGTGCGGGACCTCGCCGCGGCCGGCGAGTTCGGTCCCGACGACGACGTCGCCGTGATACTGACCGGCTCGGGGTACAAGTACGGGGAGAGCGACCCCGACATCTCGTCGGTTCGGGAGGTCGACCGGGCGGACGTCCCGGGCGCGGTCCGCGACGCGGTGTCGTAACTCGTCGGGTATCGGTCTCCTCCTCGCCGGCGTCTCGTCGGTGGTGTCGGCGAGGTCCCTGCCACCTCTGAGTACGCGCGGTTGAGCAGCAGCGCTCGGTCGGGGTGACCGCGACGTCGACGATGGAGAGCGTGTGACAGGCGAGAGCCGTGGGCGGGCGGTGAAAGCGGCCGCGGGAGGGAAAACGGCCGCGGGAGGAGGGGGCACACGGCGCGGCTCTCGTTTCGGAATCCCGGAACGATGCCGACCACAGGGATTTACACGCAGTTCTCCGTCGCCCGAGCTATGGACCCATTCGACCGCGGGGGGAGCTGTGCGAACGGCCACTACTTCGCGTCGCCGAAGCAGGCCGGGGACGGGACGTACTACTGCCCGAAGTGTAACGTCAAGAACGTCGCGCCGGGGACGGACGGCGTCGAGGACGGCGGGTGCTGCCGGAGGGGCCACTACTTCGAAGAGCCGACGCAGTTGGGTCACGGCGCGTTCGGCTGCCCGGCCTGCGAGTCGACCGACATCGAGCCGGCGACCGAGCCGTTCGACGACGGCGGCGTCTGCGAGAACGGCCACGAGTTCCGCGTGCCCGACCGGACCGACGACGGGGTCGCCCGCTGCCGCGAGTGCGGCACCCGCGAACTGGAGCCCAACTGACCGCTCGACGGGGGGAACGGCGGCGCTGAGGGCCACTACGCTTATGCGAAGCGAGTGAGTCGGTACCAACGATCATGAAGAAGCTGATCAACGACCCGGACGACGTCGTCGACGAGATGCTGGACGGGATGACGGCGGCGTATCCCGACCGCCTGCGACGCCTGCCGGACACGCAGGTGCTCGTTCGCGACGACGGGCCGGTCGACGGGAAGGTGGCGCTGGTGACCGGGGGCGGCAGCGGCCACGAACCGACCCACGCGGGGTACGTCGGCGACGGCATGCTCGACGGGGCGGCCGCGGGCGACGTGTTCTCCTCGCCGACGGCCGACGAGTTCGAGGAACTGATCGGCGCCTGCGACGCGGGCGACGGCGTCCTCGCGATCATCAAGAACTACGAGGGCGACGTGATGAACTTCGAGACCGCCATCGAACTCGCGGAGATGGAGGGCGCCGAGGTCGAGAGCGTCGTGGTGAACGACGACGTGGCCGTCGAGGACTCGCTGTACACCTCCGGGCGCCGCGGCGTCTGCGGGACGATCCTCGTCCACAAGGCCGCCGGCGCGAAGGCCGCACAGGGCGCCGACCTGAGCGAGGTCAAGCGCGTCGCCGAGAAGGTGATCGACAACGTCGGCACGATGGGCACCGCGCTCACCTCGTGTGTCACCCCCGAGAAGGGCGAGCCCACCTTCGATCTCGGCGACGACGAGATCGAACTCGGGATCGGGATCCACGGCGAGCCGGGCACGGAGCGCACGGACGCGATGTCGGCCGACGAGATCACCGAGCACCTGACCGAGGCGGTCCTCGACGATCTCGACCTCGACGAGGGACAGGAAGTGCTCACGATCGTCAACGGGATGGGCGCCACCCCGCAGATGGAGCTGTTCGTCGTCAACCGCCGGCTCCAGGAGCTCCTCGGTGAGCGCGGCCTGGAGACGTACGACGCGTGGGTCGGCGACTACATGACCTCGCTGGACATGGCCGGCGCGTCGATCACGGTGTGCGCGGTCGACGACGAGCTGAAGGAGCTGTTCGACGCGCCGGCCGACACCCCGGCGCTGACGAACAAATGAGCGACGACGGGGCGGCGGTCGTCGCGGCGGTCGAGGCGGTCGCCGAGCGCATCGAAGACGAACGCGACCACCTCACGCAGCTGGACTCCGCCATCGGTGACGCCGACCACGGTGGAAACATGGCGCGCGGGTGGGCCGAGGCGGCCGACGCCGCGCGCGACCTCGACGACCCGGACGCCGAGACCGTCGCGAAGACGGTCGGCAAGACGCTGATGAGCGAGGTCGGCGGCGCCTCAGGTCCGCTGTTCGGCGGGTCGCTCGTGTTCGCGGCGGGGGAGCTCGACGACGGGATCACTCCCGAGACGGCGGTCGCGTTCGCCGAGACGTACTTAGAGAAGGTAGAGGACCGCGGCGACGCGCGCGTCGGCGACCAGACGATGGTGGACGCGCTGACGCCCGCGGTCCACACGTTCAAGAAATCGATCGAGGTCGACGACCTGCCGCCGATCGACGCGCTCGCGAAGGCGGTCGACGCCGCCGAGCGCGGCGCCGCGTTCACCGTCCCGATCCGGGCCCGGAAGGGCCGCGCCTCCTACCTCGGCTGGCGCTCGGTCGGGCATCAGGACCCGGGCGCGACGAGCACCTTGTTCATCCTCGAAGAGCTGCTCGCGGTCGCCGCCGACCGGCTCGGCGTCGACGTTCCAGAGACGGACGCCGCCTCGCCGACGATCCCGGACGAGGACCCGGACGACACGGCGGGCGACTCACCCGACGCGGCCTCGGGGGACGACTGATGGTCGGGATCGTCGTCGTCTCGCACAGCGAGCGCGCCGCCGAGGGGATCGCGGAGATCGCGGCCGAGATGGCGGGCGACACCCGGATCGAACCGGTCGGCGGCGACGGGAATGGCGGGATCGGCACCGTCCCCGACGCGATCGAGGCGGCGATCGACGCCGCGGCCGGGTCCGAGGAGGAGGAGGAGAGTGACGCGGACGGCGTCGTCGTCCTCGTCGACCTCGGCAGTGCGGTGATGAACGCGGACGTGGCGGTCGAGTTGAGCGACGCAGAGGCGGTCATCGCGGACGCGCCCGTCCTCGAAGGCGCGGTCAACGCGGCGGTCGCGGCCACAGATCCGTCGGCCACGGTCGAGTCCGTGCGCGAGCAGGCGGAGGCAGCCCGGGACATCGAGAAGCTGTAGGAGCGGCGCCGCCCCGTTTTCCGGAGTCGGCTACGCGTCGCGCTCGCCGATCTCCAGCACGTCCAGCACCTCGCCGCGCGTCTCGCAGGCGAGCGCCTCGTTCGCGAGCGACGCCGCGGCGTCGGCGTCGACCTCGCGGACGCGCGCCTTCACCTCGGGCACCGTCACCGCGCTCATGCTGAGCTCGTCGAAGCCGAGTCCGACGAGCAGTTCCGTCAGCGCCGGGTCGCCGGCCATCTCGCCGCACATCCCGACCCAGGTGTCGCTCCCCTCGGCGGCCGCGGTCGTGCGGTCGAGCGCGCGCAGCACCGCCGGGTGGAGCGGGTCGTGATAGTCGGCGACGGCGTCGTTGCCGCGGTCGGCCGCCATCACGTACCCCGCGAGGTCGTTCGTCCCGACGCTCAGGAAGTCGAGCCGGTCGGCGAGGGCGTCGGCGAGGAACGCCGCCGCGGGCGTCTCGACCATCGCCCCCAGTTCCGGGACGGCGTGGTCGACCCCCTCGGTCGCGAGGTCGTCGGCGACCGACTCGACGGCGTCGACCGCGCGCTCGACTTCCTCGACCCGCGTGACAAGCGGGAACATGACGGCGAGCCTGTCGCCGTCCTCGGTCGCCGCGGCACGAAGCAGCGCGCGGATCTGCGTCTCGAAGAGGTCGGCGTGCTCGTCGAGCGACAGCCGGATCCCGCGCCGCCCGAGGAACGGGTTCGGCTCGTCGGGGAGGTCCAGGTACGGGACCGGCTTGTCGCCGCCGACGTCGAGCGTCCGGACGACGACGCGGTCGTCGGGGAACGCCGACAGCGCGGCCGTCACGGCCTCGTACTGCTCGTCCTCGGTCGGGGGCGACTCGCGGTCGACGAAGAGGAACTCGGTCCGGAACAGCCCGACCCCGTCCGCGCCGCGCTCGGCGGCCGGCGCCAGTTCGGCCTCGCCGCCCACGTTCGCGGCGACCTCAACGGCCCGGCCGTCGGCCGTTTCGACGCGCTCGGGGATCACCTCAGGGCCCGGTTCCCGCATCGCGTCGCGGCGGGCCTCGTCGGGGTTGACGACGACCTCGCCGGCCTCGCCGTCGACGAGGACCGTCTCCCCGTCTCCGATCGATTCGAGGGCGTCGTCGACGCCGACGACCGCGGGGACCGCGAGCGACCGCGCGATGATCGCGGCGTGGGAGGTCCGACCTCCCTCGACGGTCGCGATCCCGGCGACAGCGTCGGGGTCGAGCGCGGCGGTGTCGCTCGGGGTGAGCCGCTCAGCCAGCAGGATCGTCCCGTCCGGGAGGGCCGCGAGATCGGTCGCGGTCGACGCTTCCCCGTCTCCGGCGAGGAGTGCGCGGAGCAGCCGGTCGCGGACGTCGCGCAGGTCGTCGGCGCGCTCGGCCATCCGCCCCTCCATGTCCTCGAACTGCGCGACGGCCTCGTCGAACCGGTCCGCGACGGCGTGTTCCGCGGGCGTCCCCTCCCGGATCGCGGCCTCGACGTCCTCGATTATCGTCGGGTCGTCGAGGAAGCCCTCGTGGGCCTCGAACACCGCGGCCTCCTCCTCGCCGACGCGCTGGGCCGTCCGGTCGCGGGCGTCGCGGAGGGCCCCCCGAACGGCGTCGCGGGCCGCCCCGTACCGGTCCAGTTCCGACTCGGCGTCGACGGCGTCCGGGTCGGGGCGGTCGGGGAGCGACAGGTCGGCCTCGGGCCGGTACCAGCGCGCCGTCCCGACTCCCGCACGCGGCGTGCTTCCGACGCCGGCGAGCGTCCTCACGGGGCGTCCTCCGCGTCGCCGCCGTCGGTCCCCGCTTCGTCCGCCTCCTCGACCGGACTCGTGAGCAGGTCGCAGACGGCGTCCAGCGCCGCCTCCGCGTCGGGCCCATCGGCGACCACGCGGACCGACTCGCCGTGTTCGACGTTCAGGCCGCTGACGGAGAGCATGCTGTCGGCGCGGACGAGGCCGTCGTCGCCGTCGTCGGCGCGACCGATCGACACGTCGGCGTCGAATCGGTTCGCCGTCTGTACCAGCTTCGAGGCGGGTCGCGCGTGGAGGCCGGCCTCGGGTTCGACCGTGACGGTCCGTTCCATGGGGTGCGGTTGGACCCCGGCGGGTAATAGCTGATCGGGGGCGTCGAGGGCCCGGGCAGCGCGGGGCGACTACGGCGCCGCCTGCTTCGTCGAGACCAGTTCGATCACGTCGCGGTGGGAGAGCTCGCGGTCGGTCCCGACCTGTCGGCCGCTCCGGCAGTCGGTGCCGTGGAGCAGCCCCTCGCCGATGTCGGAGTGGATGTGGTACGCGAAGTCCTCCGTCGTGGAGCCCTCGGGGAGGATGAAGCAGTCGCGGAAGACCCCCTTCTCGTCTTTGCTCCCGTTGGCGGAGCCGGGGAAGACGGCGATACAGCCCAGCACGTCGAAGACGGCCGCTTCGAGCGCGCCCTGGACGCCCGTGCCGTCGTACTCGCCGGCGAAATCGGCGATCTGGTCGAGCCCGGCCGCCTGCTCGCCGGAGACGTCGCCGACGACCTCGAACTCGTCCTCGCCCGGCGTGTAGTCGACGACGCCCGCCTCGTCGGCGTTCTTCAGCGCCTTCTCGGCGTGGGCGCTCGCGGGGACGAAGGAGAGGTGGTCGTAGTCGGGGTCCGAAGTGATCTCCTCCCAGTTCGCCTGCGCCTCGGGCGTGTCCATCTTGTTGGCGGCGATCACCATCGGCTTCGTCCGCTTGCGGATCTCGCGGGCCAGTTCGACCCTGTCCGTCTCGTCCCACGTCTCGGGGTCGAGTTCGAGCCCCTGCGCGAGGATGGTCCGCTTCATTCGGTCCTTGTCCGTTCCGAACGCGGACATCTGCTCGGCGAGCTCCTCCTCGACGGCGGCGTCGGCGCCCTGGTACCGCGTCTCGTATTTCTCGAGGCCCTTCTCTAACACGTCGAGGTACCAGGCGTCGAGCTCCTCCTCTAAGAAGTCGATGTCCTCGCGGGGGTCGTGGCCCTCCGTCGCCTCGCCCTCGATGTCGGTCTTCCCCGAGAAGTCGACGACGTGGATCAGCACGTCGGTCTCGTTGAGGTCGGTGAGGAACTGGTTGCCGAGCCCGCGCCCCTCGTGGGCGCCCGGGACGAGCCCGGCCACGTCGACGAGCTTCACGGGGACGAACCGCGTCCCCTCGCGGCAGACGCCGACGCTCGGCGTACACGTCTCGTCGAACTCGGGGGCGGCGCAGTCGACGCGGACGTACGCCTCGCCGACGGTCGGGTCGATGGTGGTGAACGGGTACGCGCCCTCCGGCACGTCGTTCATGGTCGCGGCGTTGAAGAACGTCGACTTCCCCACCGAGGGCTTGCCGACGAGACCGATCCGGTAACTCATTACCGCCAGTCCGCGATCCGCGGTGAAAAGCGATGCGAGACGCGCCGTGGCGTGGGACGCGATGACGAGGGGCCGCGGCGTGCGAAGCGGTGAGGAGTGGCCGCGGCGTCCGAGACAGTGACCGGGCGCGAGAAGGCGGACCCCCGTCAGGCGTCGCCGTCGGACTGGCCCGGTTCCCCGAGCGCCTCGATGGGGAGGACGTTCTGGAGCGCGGCGTGCGCGTCGTCGGCGCTCTCGAACGTCTCCTGGTCGACGTCGGCGAGGAGGTCGCCGAGGTCGGCGTCGCCGTCGGCGAACAGCACCGTGGTCCCGGCGAACGCTTCGGCGAGGGCGTCTCGATCCGCGGGGTACGCGTGATCTTTGAGCGTCGGTTCGAGCCGTGAGAGGTGGATCTCGTCGGACATACCGTCCCCATCGACGGGACGGAACATAAACGCGCGCCCCGTCGCGGCCGAGGCGGAGACGAGGGCGAGAAACCGGCAAGAACCGCAAAGGGTTATCCGTCGTCGGCGATATGAGTCATGTGAACATGCCCCTATACGACCGGATCCTGGTCCCGACCGACGGCTCCTCGGAGGGGGAGCTGGCGGTGTGCCACGCGCTCGACCTCGCCGCGGTCCACGGGGCCTCGGTCCGCGCCATCTACGTGGTCGACACCGCGCGGTACGCCGGGATGCCGATGGAGACGACCTGGGAGGGCGTCGGCGACCTGCTGTACGACGACGGGGAAGCGGCGCTCGAAACGGTCCGCGAACTGGCCGCCGGCCGCGACGTGGACGTGGAGACGGCCGTCGTCGAGGGGTCGCCCAGCCGCGAGATCATCACCCACGCCGAGGAGGCGGGCTGCGACCTCGTCGTGATGGGGACCCACGGCCGCGGCGGCATCGACCGGCTGCTCCTCGGCAGCGTCGCGGAGAAGGTCGTCCGGGGATCGTCGGTCCCGGTGTTGACGGTGCGGATCGGCGACGGGGAGGAGCCGCCGAGCGCCGCCGAGTCGGCGACGGCGGGCGAGACGGCCGGGATCGACGCCGAGGGTGGGGTCTCGGACGCGACGGAGACCGGATAGCGGAGAAGACGCGCCCCGCGTCCACCCTCACTCCGCGTCGCGGAGGTGTTCGCAGTCGCCCGCGTGGACGCGCCGCCGGCCCTCGTCCGTGTCGATCACGAGCGCGCCCGGCTCGGCGACGTCGACGGCGGTGCCCTCCACGACGCCGTCGGCGGCCTCGACGCGGACCCGCCGCCCGAGCGTGCTCGCCCGCTCGCGCCACGCCGGGAGGACGCCGTCGAGCGCCTCGGGCGACGCGGTGAGTTCCGCGTAGCGTTCGAGCAGCGTCGCGGCGAACCGCCGCCGGTCGACCGGGGCGCCGCGCTCGGCCGACAGCGACGTCGCGCCCGCGGGCAGCGTCTCGGGGTCGAGGTTGGCGTTGACGCCGACGCCGACGACGAGCCAGCCCACGCGGTCGGCCTCGCCCTCCATCTCCGTGAGTATCCCCGCCAGCTTCCGGCCGCCGCGGCCGGTCGGGTCCGGATCGCCCCCGCCCTCGCCGTTCCCGTCGCCCGCGACCAGCACGTCGTTCGGCCACTTGATCCGCGCGTCGACGCCGGCCTGGCGGGCGGCGTCGGTCGTCGCGACCGCGGCCGCGAGCGTGAAGAGCGGCGCCCGCGCGGTCGGCACGTCGGGGCGGGTCAGGACCGACAGCCAGACGCCGCCGCTCGGCGCCACCCACTCGCGGTCGAGGCGCCCCCGGCTCCCCGTCTGCTCGTCGGCGAGCACCGCGACGTCCGCGGCGCCCCCTCCCGCGAGCTCGCGGGCCCGCTCGTTCGTCGACCCGACCCGGTCGTGGTACTCCACCGAGTAAGGAGCGTCGAGCCCGAACGCGATGCCCGCCCCGGAGTAGCCCGGGTCGTCGGGAGCGACGTAGCCGTCCGGCGTCGACTCCACCGCGAACCCCTCCTCGCGGAGCCCCTCGACCGCCTTCCAGACGGCCGCCCGGGAGACGTCGAGCGACTCGGCGAGGGCGGGCCCGGAGACCGGGCCGTCGTCCGCCGCCAGGGCGTCGAGTAGCGCGCGCCGCGTGTCCATACCTCCCGATCCGGCGGCCGCGCCGAAAGCCGTTCCGGGTCTCGAACGCCCCGTCGGGTCCACGACGCTTTGTGTCCGGCGCGCGAAGGACCCCCGATGACCGACGTGGACCGCGACGGCGAGGACCGAACGGAGTCCAGGAGGGAGACCGTGTCGCTCGTCGTCGTCGACGGCGACGAGCGCGTCGACCTCGACGTGGAGCGGGGGCGGAACCTCCGCCGGGTCCTGCTCGACGCCGGGCTGTCGCCGTACACGGCCGCGACCCGCCGCCTCAACTGCGGCGGGCGGGGACTGTGCGCCACCTGCGGAGTCCGCGTCCGGGAGGGACCGCCCGCCGACCACTGGCACGACCGGCTCGCCGACCGGTTCGGCTACCCCCGGCTCTCCTGTCAGATCGCGGTCGACCGGCCGATGACGGTCTCGCTCGTCGACAAGCGCGTGTGGGGCGGGCGGCGGTCCGAGGCGGGCGACGGAGAGTCGGACGGGAACTGACGCCGGACCCCACACCTCGTTTCCGGTGAAACGGCGAACGGTACCGCGTCGCACGGGCCGCCCGTCGAGGGGTTCCCGCGGGCCGTCGCGGGCGTTCCGCCCGGTCGTCGGGGACGTTCCGGACGGCCGTCGCGGCACAAAAGCCAAGTCCGCTGGCCCGAACGGTCGGGTATGCAACCCTCCAAGGAGCGCGAGTCGTCCGACGACGATCCGATGGACGACCTCGACGACCTCCTCGACGACGACCTCGCCGGCGGCGAGGGGGCGTCCGACGCCGATTCCGGCGGCGCCGCGAACGCCGAACCGAGCGCGGGGACCGCCGGCAGCGCCGGGGGGTCCGGCCGCGTCGGCGTCTCGGGCCGGTGGTTCTCGGCGAAGGCGTTCGGGCTCGCGCTCGTCACCGTCGCGGTCGGCGTGTTCGTCGGCGGGCTGATCCCCCTGATCGGGGGGACGATCGGGACCGCGGGCGGCGTCTTCCTCGCCGCGTTCCTCCTCGGCCTCGTGCTGTCGACGCGCCGCTACGTCGAGACGGGGATCGCCGGCGGCGCGGCGGGCGCGGCCAGCGCGGTGACGAGCGTCCTCGGCGTCGGCTTCCTGCCCATCGGGATCGACTACCTCTCGCAGTGGGGGCTCCCGCTGGTCGCGGTCGGCGGGGGCGTCGGGCTGGCGCTCGCGCTGCTCGGGCACTACTTCGGCCGCGACCTCCGCGCGGGGCTGAGCCGGGACATCGAGGAGTGAATTCCCGCTGACGGCGCGGAGGTTTTCCGCCGGTCGCTATCCCGTCAGGCGGTCGCCGCCGACGTAGTCGGCGATCTCCCGGCGCTCCAAGACGAGGAAGCCGGCGAGGATCGCGACGAACCCGACGAGGGCTTCGGCGTCGACGAGGTGGCCGAGCAGGAGCCAGCTGCCGACCGCGGCGACGACGGGCTCCGCGTAGCCGACGAGGTGGAGCTGCGACGGGCCGACCGCGTCGAGCAGCGCGAAGTACAGGAGGAACGCGACCACGCCGGACAGCACCGTCAGGTACGCGAGCGACGCGATCGACGTCTGGTTCCAGACGATCGCGGCGGGCGACTCCCCGATCGCGGCGGCGGCGACGAGGAGCTGGCCCGCCCCGATGACCATCGCCCACCCCTGAAGCGCGGCGATCGGCAGGTCGGTGCGGAGGGGTCGCAGCAGGACGGCGCCGAGCGAGAAGGCGACCGCGCCCGCGAGCGCGAGGCCGACGCCGACGACCGCCGCGCTGCCGAGCCCGGCCGCCGCCGGGTCGGCGACCACGACCACCCCGAGGACGCCGAGCGCGAACCCGCCTATCTCGACCGGACCGAGGCGCTCGTTCGGGAGGAGTGCGGCCGCGAAGACGGCCGTCAGGACCGGAGAGAGGCTCACGACGACCGCGGCGACCGCGCCGGAGATCCGGAGCTCGCCGAGGTAGAGGAGCCCGTGGTACGCCGCGATGACGAACGTGCCCGCGACGGCGACGCCGAGCCACTCGTCGCGGCCCCGGGGCGTCCACCGGTCCGCGGCGACCGCGGCGTAGCCGAGCACGACCGCGCCCGCGACGGCGTACCTGACCCCCGCGAACAGCAGCGGCGGGAAGTAGTGGAGGCCGGCCTCGATGGCGACGAAGGAGGTGCCCCACAGCGTCGCGAGGAGGAGGAACGCGGCCACGATCGCTTCCGGAGTAGAGAGGAAGTTTCTGAGATTCACTGACTATCCGTTCGAAATACGCGGTTATAGTTAAACTATACTCTCGAAACAGCCGATATCTGGGATGAAGAATCAGACATACGAATCAGATTCGATTCCTCGCCCGAGCCGCCACCGTATCTTAGAGCAGACTCCAACCCTGTCGGGCGACATATACAACCGATCGGGGGTCGATCCGGGTGTATGGACGAGCGCGACGTGCGGCTGCTGAAGGCCATCTCCGATCTCGGCACCGGGAGCCCCGAGCGGCTCCACGAGGAGACCGGGATCCCGGTGTCGACGATCCACTACCGGCTGAACAACCTGCGCGAGGACGGCGTCATCGAGAACGACCTGTACGACCTCGACCACGAGGCGCTC
Organism: Halorubrum sp. SS7; assembly: GCF_005435055.1. Lineage (NCBI taxonomy): Archaea > Methanobacteriati > Methanobacteriota > Halobacteria > Halobacteriales > Haloferacaceae > Halorubrum > Halorubrum sp. SS7. Next base: position 54,869 of record NZ_SGXV01000003.1, on the reverse strand, counting down.
GGGCTCGGCGTCACCGTCATCGTCGAGGTGCTCGCGAGCTACGAGGGCCCCTACGAGGAGTTCGCCGAGGAGCTGCTGGCGGTCGAGGGCGTCACGGAGGCGTTCTTCACGATGGGCGAGACGGACTTCGTCGTCCTCGCTCGGCTCTCCTCGTCGGACACGGTCGAGCGGCTGATCAGCGACTTCGAGGCGATCCCGCAGGTCGAGCGGACGAACTCGACGTTCACCATCGCGACGCTCCGCGACGAGTCGCGCGCGCCGGCGACGTACGACCTCGACACGCTGATCGAGGAGCTGACGGACTGACGGCCCACTCGGACGGCGACAGCGGTCCCCCTACCGGCGCTCACTCGGACAGAATCGAGTTGCCGACCGAGCGCTCGACGAACAGCAGCGCCACGAGGCCGCCGATGATGATCGTGTACGACACCGCCGCGAACAGCGCGTCCTGCGTCGTCGAGTACTCCGTGGTGCGGAAGATGATCACCTTCCGGACCATCGCGATGACGCCGGTGTAGATCACCAGCCTGACGATCCGGCGCGTGTCGCTCTGCTCGATGTAGGCGACGACCGTCTCGTACACCTCGACGATGATGAGGAGCAGCAGCCCGGTCTCGATGAAGCCGATGACCGTGTTCGGGTCGGTGATCGCGCCGGTGGGGACCGACTCGGCAATCTGGATCGCGAGGTCGATCACGCCGATACCGAACAGCAGGGCGAAAAGCGCCGCCGCGGCCAGTTCGACGCCGTGAATGAACCAGTTCGTCACGTCCGAGACGCGGTCGCCGCGTGTCTTCGCGACGGCGGGGTCGGGCGTGCTCCCCGGCTCGGGCGAGTCGTCGGACGGGTCGGCCGCAGACGAGTCAGCCATCTGTAGTTCTCGGACGGAAACAGGCGCTCCCGCCACGTAAAGAACGGGCCTAACCGGCGACGAGCGCGCTACGTGCGCTTGCCGATCTCCTCGCGCAGCACGTCGGAGACGACCTCGCCGTCCGCCTTCCCGCGGAGCGCGCCCATGGCCTCGCCCATCAGCCCGGAGAACGCGCCCATCCCCTCGGCCTCGACCTGGTCGGCGTTGCGCTCGACGACCTCGACGACGGCTTCGCGCACCTCCGCCTCGCTCACGCCGGACAGCCCCGCCGCCTCGACCGCCTCGCTCGCCGTCAGGTCGGGGTCCTCGGCGAGCGTCGTCAGCACCTCGGGGACGCCCTCCTTCGCGAGGTCGCCGTCCTCGACGAGGTCGAACAGCGCGAGGAAGTGGTCGTCGGTGAGGTTCTCCACGGGCGCGCCGTCGCGCCGGATCTCCGTCGTCGTCGACTCAAGCGTCGACGCCGCGAAGGTCGGGTCGACGCCGCGCTCCACGGCCGCCTCGAACAGCGGGAACCGCTGGCCGAACGCGACCTGCTCGGCGAGGCCGGCGTCGAGGCCGAACTCCGCCTCGTACCGCTCGGCCTTCTCGTCGAGCAGTTCGGGGGTCTCCACGTCGGAGGGGTCCGGCTCGACCGGGGGCACGTCCGTCTCGGGGTACATGCGCGCGGCGCCCGGCAGCGGGCGGAGGTACCGGGTCGTGCCGTCGTCGTTCGCGCCGCGGGTCTCCTCCGGGACGCCCTCGATCGCGGTCTCGGCGCGGTCCGCGGCCGCCTCGATCGCGAGGTCGGCGGTCTCCGGGTCGGCCGCGACGATGGCGACCGCGTCGCCCTCGCCCGCGCCCACCGCGTCGCGCAGCGCGTCGACCTCCGCCTCGGTGACGCCGTACGCGGGCAGCTCGTCGGTGTGGAAGATGCCGCCGGCGCCGTGGCGCTTCGCGTGGTCGGACAGCTCCGTGCCGAGCCGGCGGTCCGTCTGGATCTCGCGGCCGACGAGGCCGTCGAAGCCGAACAGCGGGACTGCGGTCACCTTCCCGCCGTCGTCGAGCGCGCCGCGGATGACCCCGGACTCCGTGTCGGCGAAGACGTCGGTCACGTCGGCCACGTCGCCGACGCTCGCGTCGCGCTCGCGGAGCTCGTCGCGGATTTCGAGCAGCTCCGCCTGCCGCCCGACCTCGCCGCGGACGATGTCCTCGATCCCCTGGAGGTCCTGGACGCCCTTCACCTCGACGCGGGCGCCGTCCGCGATGGAGACGTTCACGTCCTGGCGGATCGTGCCGAGCCCGCGCTTGACCGCGCCCGTCGAGCGGAGCAGCATGCCGATGCGCTCGGCGGCCTGCCGGGCGCCCTCGGGGCTGCGGATGTCCGGGCCCGTCCCGATCTCGACGAGGGGGACGCCGAGGCGGTCGAGCGAGTAGACGACGCCGTCGTCGGTCTCCTCGACGCGCTTCGCGGACTCCTCTTCGAGCATGAGGTCGACGACCGACACGGAGCCGGACTCGGTCTCGATCTCGCCGTCCTGCCCGAGCAGGATCGAGCGCTGGAACCCGGAGGTGTTCGAGCCGTCGATGACGAGCTTCCGCATGACGTGCGCCTGGTCGACGACGGAGAGGTCGAGCAGGTCGGCGATCTGGAGCGCCACCGAGAGCGCCTCGCCGTCGACGCGCCGGGGCGGCTCGTCGTCCTCCTCGACGAGGCAGGTGGTGTCGTACGCGAGGTACGTGAACTCGCGGTCGACCCGGCTCTCCTCCATCGCCGCGTCGTCGAGTTCGCCCAGTTCGCTCTTCGTCGGGTGAAGCTGGCGGGTGATCGACCGGTCGGCCTCGTCCGGGTCGCGCTCGACGGTCGGGGAGTCACAGAACAGCTTCGTCTCCGTGTCGAGCTGCTGGTGGATCTCCAGCCCGGCGACGAGCCCCAGCTCCTCGTAGTCGTACTCGGGGGTCGCGTCCGTACTCATTACGCCTCACTCCGACGGCGCGCGACTAAAAGGGTGGCAGTTCGCGCGAGCGAGGAGAGTCGAGACCGCTGCGCGTGTTTATAACTGACTGAGCGGTGGCGCGTGCCTGCGAGCGGCCGCCGAAGACGGTCGCGAGGAGCACGCGCGAGGGAGTCGTTGGCTCCCGGAGCGAAGCGGAGGGTGCCAGCGACGAGGCTGGGGAGGCGTGAGGCTGCGGTGCTGGGTGGGACTCAAAGGGGCAGTCGCGAGGGCGAAGCACGACGACGCAAGCACCGCAAGGAGCGAGCGACTGAGGAGCACAGCGAGTCGCGCGAGTCCTCGCGGCTGGGGCTTTGGAGGAACCAGCGATCGATCTGAGACCGACGGCTCTGTTGAGATTCTCAAACGGCGACGTGGCCTCAGCGCCCGGGTGACTACAGAGCGCATAGTCAGCACGTAGTAAGGAGTCAACGAAAGGTGATGAGTAGTCAAACAGGCAGCAATTACTCAGTTGGAATCGATTGCTGACTCGAGATCGAAGGATCTAACATTACTTTCAGATATCGCTTGACTTCGTGGTTCGGTGTCGTGGACTCGCAGATGGCGGAACTCCTCCTCCCCGGATCTCGTACTGACCGTGGCACGACCGCCGAGGGTAAGTTCGTTGAAGTCGGCCCGTGTGGCCGCCACATTAACCGGGCCCTCATTTCCGCCAACCGGAGCTACGTTAACGAGATACCGAACGTCCCCGAACCGGTTTTTCAGGTTCTCATGGAGACTGTCGGAGACGGTAACGGTTCGGTCATCGAAAGCAGACCCGACGTATTCGGGATCATATTGCCCGTGGAGGACATTCTCCGAGCGTTCGAACAGCACGGTGAGTAGGTCGATTCTGGTCGCGTTCCCATCGGAAGCGGTCGCCTCGACATTGATTGATTTCACGAAAACACGTCCTGTCGTTGTGTCGACCGAACTGACGCAGCCTGCCACCCCGACAGCACCTACGACGCTCACTCCTGCGAGGAAATTCCGGCGGGAGGGCATATCTGGAACGTGTGACATACTGGGAAAATATCTTGTGCCTATTTTTCACAATATCCGGGGTGCGGACATGCGATCGTAGAAGCAATTCAGCCGCTCGTAAGGAGGCAGCTGAAGCTTTGAGGCTGTAACAGAAGCCGTTGCGTTACCGGTCACAAACGAGCAGAGACGTCACTCCTCGCGTAACGTCCGAAAGGAATTGTGCGTGGGTGCTGTCGTAGAGACAACACCGGCATCGTTGGGGGTGTGCCCCGAGCGATGCGTGGGACCGGATTTGAACCGGCGGACCTCTACAGGACAGCGCCCTCAACGCTGCGCCGTTGGCCTGGCTTGGCTACCCACGCTCGCGGTGTTCTGTCGCGTCTCCACCTACCTTTCCCCTGATTAAAAGCCCTTCCATTCGAGGGAGCCGTGCCGGAGTTTCGCAGACTGTCGGGCGACCCCCCGACTCGACGGGGCGACCGCAACCGGCACGGGTTTGGGGGTCGCGTCCCACCACACGGACATGACCGACTGGGCCCGCGAGAACGTCTCCGTCCTGACCGCCGTCGCCTCCGTCGTCGCCCTCGCGCTCGTGTTCGGCGCGGTGGGCGGCGTGATCCCGAGTTCGCTGCTGCCGCGCGCGAGCGACGCCGTCCTCGCCGCGATTCCGCACTTCAACGCCGCCGTCTCCCTCACCGCCATCGCGACGATCCTGCTCGGCTGGCGGGCGATCTCGCGGGGGAACGTCGAGCAGCACCGGAACTTCATGGTGACCTCCTTCGCGCTGTTCGCCGCGTTCCTCGGCGCGTACCTCTACCGGCTGATCCACGTCGGCACCACCGAGTTCCCCGGGCCGGAGCTCGTCTACTCGTACGTCTACCTCCCGTTCCTCGCGGTCCACATCCTGTTGGCCATCGTCTGCGTTCCGTTCGTCTTCCACGCGCTCTTCCTGGCCGCGACCCGTCCGTACGCGGACCTCTATCAGACCAGACACTCGCAGGTCGGGTTCGTCGGCGCCGTCCTCTGGCTGATCTCGTTCACGATGGGGATCGGCGTGTACCTGCTGCTGTACCACGTCTACTGATCGAAAGCGCGACGAGAAGATCGGGGGGCTACGCGTTCCGCTCGGCCTTCCGGTGGGCGGCGTAGAACAGCGGGACGAGCAGCGCGCCGGCGAAGCCGAAGCCGAGCGCCAGCGTCCCGATGTCGCTCGCGGAGAGTCCGCTCCCGCCGCCGGAGCCACCGCTTCCGGAACCGCCCTCTCCGCCGATGAGCTGGTCGTCGACGGAGCCGACCGCGACGGCGCCCTTCATGCCGACCGACTGATGCGGGCCGCAGGCGTAGCGGAACACGTCGCCGTCGCCGGCGTCGTCGAACGTGTACTCGAAGGTGGTCCCCTCCTCCGCCACCGCCGAGCCGCTGTCGAAGACGCCGTTCTCCTCGACGACGTTGTGGCCGCCGCCCCGGCCGGTCCACTCCCAGCGGACCGTCGTTCCCGGGTCGACGAGGATCGCGGGCGGGTCGAACAGGAGGCCGTTCTCGCCCGCGCCGACCGAGACGGTGACCTCGCTCTGCCCGCGGAGGTCGCGCGTCCCCTCGTAGTTGCCGACGTTCGAGAACCAGTCGCCGTAGCCGGCCGCGCCGCCCTCGCCGGAGTCGCCGTCGCCGCCCTCCGCCTGCGGGTCGACGAGGTCGTCGTCGACGGAGCCGACCGCGACGGCCCCCTTCATCCCGATGGACTGGTGCGGGCCGCAGTAGTAGTTGAACACGTCGCCGTCGCCGGCGTCGTCGAAGGTGTACTCGAAGGTGGTCCCCTCTTCGGAGACCGCCGACCCGCTGTCGAAGGTGCCGTCGTCCGCGACGACGTTGTGGCCGCCGCCCCGGCCGGTCCACTCCCAGACGACCGTCGTGCCCGGGTCGATCAGGATGGCGGCGGGACCGAACAGCAGGCCGTTCTCGCCCGCGCCGACCGAGACGGTGACCTCGCTCTGCCCGCGGTAGTCGTGGGTCCCGTCGTAGTTGCTCACGTCGTCGAGCCAGCCGTCGTACTGGGCGGCCGCGGTGCCGCTTCCGGCCGCGACGCCCGCGGCGACCGCCGCCCCGGCGGCCCCGGCGCGGAAGAACCCGCGGCGGCTCATCGACGCGGCGTCGCCCTCGGCAGCGTCGGCGTTCGGTGTCATACTCGCACGTCTAACCGTGAGCGTATTTAAGCCCCCGATACGTCCCGAGCGGTCGGACCGCCGCCGAACGTGTGCGGGGTCGCGTTCGAAAAGGCGCGGCTCGCGACCGGGCGTTCGAGGCGTGATCCGACCGTCGAGTTCGGCCGTCCGGAGTCGCTAATCGTCGGCCGGCGTCGGGTCGGACACCGGCGCGTCGACATCGCGGTCGGTCGCTTCGCCCTCCACGTCGAAGGGGTACTCGCCGGTGACGCAGCCGAGACACAGGTCGGCGCGGCTCTCGCCGAGCGCCTCCGCGACCGCGTCGATGGAGAGGTACGACAGCGAGTCGGCGCCGACCTCCTCGCGGATCTCCTCGGTCGAGGCGTCGGCCGCGATCAGCTCCTCCCGGGTCGCCATGTCGATGCCGAAGTAGCAGGGCGCGAGGATCGGCGGCGCGCCGATCCGGAGGTGAACCTCCTCGGCGCCCGCCTCGCGGACCAGCTCGACGAGCTGGGTCGAGGTCGTCCCGCGGACGATGGAGTCGTCGATGATGGTGACCGACTTCCCCTCCACCGTCGAGCGGATCGGGTTCAGCTTCAGCCGGACCGCGCGCTCTCGCTCGTCTTGGGTGGGCATGATGAACGTCCGGCCCACGTACCGGTTCTTCATCAGGCCCTCGGCGAACTCGACGCCGCCGTCGTCGGCCGCCCTGGACTCGCCGTCGGCGGTCGTCTCGGCCGCGGCGTCCGCGTAGCCGGAGGCGAACGCGCGCCCGGAGTCGGGCACGGGCATCACCACGTCGGACTCGACCGCGGACTCCTCCCAGAGCTTCCGACCGAGCTTGCGCCGGACCTCGTAGACCAGGTTCTCGTCGATGACCGAGTCGGGGCGGGCGAAGTAGACGTGTTCGAAGAAGCAGTGGGCGGTCGAGTCGCGTTCGACCAGCTGGTACGTGTCGTAGCCGGTGCCGTCGGGGTCGAGGACGACGAGTTCGCCCGGGCGCACGTCGCGGATCAGCTCGCCGTCGAGCGTGTCGATGGCGGCGGACTCGCTCGCGAGGACGTAGCCGCCGTCGATCTTTCCGAGACACAGCGGGCGGTTGCCGAGCGGGTCGCGGACGCCCAGCACGGTGTCGTCGTGGGTGATCGCCAGCGAGTAGGAGCCGTGGATGCGGTTCATCGTGTGCTTGACCGCCCGCACGAGGTCCTCTTCGAGGAGGTTCCGCGCGAGGTCGTGAGCGATCACCTCGGTGTCGCCGTCGGAGGTGAACGCGTGACCGGCCTCCGCGAGTTCCTCGCGCACCTCGTCGGCGTTGACGAGGTTGCCGTTGTGCGAGAGCCCGAGCGAGCCGGACTTGAACGAGACGGAGAACGGCTGCGCGCAGCTCTTGTCGAGGCTGCCGGCGGTCGGGTAGCGCACGTGGCCGATACCGGTGCCGCCCGACAGCGACGCGAGGTCCCCCTCCTCGAAGGCGTCGCCGACGAGGCCGCGCTCGACGTGGCTGTGCTGTTGGAACCCGTCGTGCGTGACGATCCCCGCCGACTCCTGCCCGCGGTGCTGGAGCGCGTACAGCGCGTAGTACAGCGGTCGCGCGGCCTCCCGGTCTTCGAGCGAGACGCCGACGACGCCGCACTTCTCCCGCGGTTCGTCGCCGCCGTAGTCCCCACCGGCGTTCATGTACGCGAGGGTGAGGCGGGCGGCGATAAAAATCCTCGTGTTCGTGGCGTATCCCCCCGCTTCTCACCTCTATTTATACACGATTATGGATAATTTCGGTGAGCGGTCCCCCGCGGTCGGGCGGTCCGACCGACGGGACTCACGCCGTCTCGCCGCTCCCGACGAACTCGTCGAGGCGCGCGAAGTACTCCTCTCTGGGCACCTGGTACGCCCCCCGGTAGTCCACGTCGCCGGAGACGAACCGCTCCGCGACGTCGACCGCGCCGGCCGCGCCCGCCTCCCGGCTCTCGTGGGTCTGCGTGACCGCCTCGATCTCGGGCTCCAAGAAGAGGACGACGTGCCACTCGTCGGTCGCGTACTGGCCCGACCCGGGCCGGGCGTTCCGGGCGCCGTTCGTCAGGTAGATCGTCGGGAGACACTCGTCGGGGAGGTCGCCGCTCCCGAAGACGTCGGGGCGGTAGACGAGGATCGCCCGCCCGCTGGGCTCCTCGTTCCACAGCCGCCAGCCGTCCGGCAGCGATTCGAAGGCCATGCGCCCCCTCGGTCGCGGAGGCTTGAAAACGTCGCGCTCGGGCCGACGCGGTGCCGCTCCGTCGGCGACGGGGGCGGGTCAACGACGGGCCTCGGTCGACGACTGGCCTCAGTCGACGATGTCCGACCCGCCCGGCGGCAGGAACTCCTGTAGCTGGTCGGCGCTCGCGACCTTCCGCACGAACGACTGGTCCGCGAACCGCTCTTTCAGGTTCCGGTAGGCCATCATCGCGGCGTCGTTCTGCGCGTACATCCCCGGCTCGAAGGTGACGTGCGCTGCCGCACGGTCGACGATCGCCGACGGCGGTCCCCCGATGGCGCGGGTGACCGGCTCGCACTGGACGCCGACCGCGATCCGGCAGGGAACGTCCTCGAAGTAGGTGCGGTCGCCGCGGATCACGAAGCTCCCCTTCTCGATGTACTCGCCGCTCTCGGGCGTCTTCGACACCTGGTCCGGCTCGACCATGTACGCGTCGCCCGCGCCGCGGCCGTCCTTCCAGTCCGACGAGTAGGAGACGGCGAACTGCGCGGCCTCGCGCAGGGTCTCCTCGGAGAAGTCGACGGGGTCGGCCGACTCCGACGGCCCCGACGCCTTCAGGATCGTCACCGGTCCGCCGTGCGCCTGCGTGTGGAAGAACCGGTCGTGCTTGCTCATGTACTTCTTCACCAGCTCCTCGTTCTGGTCGGCGTTCCGGCCGCCGATGACGAGGTACCCCGTGGAGGTGCGGAACCAGCGGAACCGCTCAAACCAGTCGTCCGGGCTGCGGATCGGGATCGACGACCGCGAGAGCCAGTCGGTCTCGTACTCCCCCTCGTCGGCGTCGCCCTCGTCGCCGTCGTCGCCGTCGCTCCCGTCGTCGGCCGCCTGCTGCTCCTCCCACTCCCGCTTCCGCTCCTTGACGGCCTCCAGCTCCTCGCGGGTCGACTCGATCGCCTCCTTGGCGCCCGCCTTCTTCTCCTCGACGCGCTTCGCCTCCCGGTAGAGCCGGTCGGCGTTGACCTCGACGCCCTCGCTGGCGTCGAGTTCGACCCGAGTCGTCCCGCCGTCGTCGCCCTCCTCGTCGAGCTCGACCGTCACGGTCCCCTCGCCGCCGTCGACGCCGACGACGGCCTGCGCGGCCTCGATCCCGCGCTCGGCGCCGGCGTCGAGCGTCGCCTCGATCTCGTCCCACGGCACCTCGTTCTCGCGGGCCTCGCGCACGGTCGAGATCACCTCGTCGACGAGGTCGTAGTTCGCGTACAGCAGCTCGGCGCGCTCGCGCTCGGCCTGCGCCTGCTCCTCGAACCCCTCAATCGCGCCCTTCTGCTGTTCGATGATCCGCTCCTGTTTGGCGATCTCCTCCTCGAAGTCCGGGCGGGAGGCGCCGGCGTCGGCGGGCGCCTCGCCGTCGTCGGTCGCCTCGCTCCCCAGCCGGTGGAAGTACTCGTCGACGGCGTCGTTGAACGAGTCGAAGCCGACGCTGGGGAGGTCCTCGTGCTCGGCGAGCGGGAACGGCGTCACGTCGACGACCCGGGGCTCGCCGCCGTCGCCGTCGGTCCCGTCGCCCTTGACCGACTCCTCGTACACGCGCGGGTCGACGTCGCCGGAGCGGAGCCGCTCGTCGATGCGTGCGAGCGCGTCGTGGAGCGCGCGGAGCTGGTCGTCGGTCGCCTCCTCGATCGGCGTCTCCTTCGGCACGCCGGCCCGCGTACACACCTCCTCGGCGTACAGGCCGCCGAGGTTGAGCTGCGTGGCGAGCGTGCGCACCACGTCGCTGTCCGACTCGCGCATGTGGCGCTCGAACCCGCCGTAGCTCACGTCGAGCGGGTTCAGCCGGGAGGCGGGGTACTCGTACTGCGAGCCGGGCGCCACGGTGCGGGACTTGAGCCGCACCGTCGACAGCGCCCCGATCACCTCGCCGGTCTCGTCGAGCGCGGCGACGTTCCCCTGGCCGAACAGCTCCGCGACGAGGGTGGTGTTCTGGTCCTCGCGCTCGAACTCGAAGGTGAGGATGCGGTCGAACTCGTACTGCTCGACGCCCGCGAAGTCCGCGCCGGACATGCGGTTCCGCAGCATCTTCGCGAAGTTCGGCGGACGGCCCGGCGCGTCCGCGACGTGGTTCGGGTCGGCGGCGTGCGCGCGCTTCACGTCGCCCACCTCGATCATGAGCTCGACGCGGCCGCGGTCGAAGTCGCGCAGCTTCAGCCGGAGCAGGTCGTCGTCGTAGAGGTACGCCTTGTCGACCTTCGCGCCCTCGTACCGATTGAGCTCGGTGACGAGCGCGGCGAGGTCGATGCTCGACAGCTCCCGCTTCTGGTCCATACCCAAGACAGACCGGCGGGCCGGAAAAAGGCGTGTCGTTGTCGGAGGCGAGCCGGCTCGGATCTCGCCCTCGCTACCGGACGATTTTCGCGGACGGTATGCTACATAAATTTTGTGAGAAAGTTATATATCTATTTAATCCGAGACACTGGAACATGCCTGACGTTACCAAGCGTGGCTTTCTCAAGGTGAGCGGATCGCTGATCGGGGGCATCGCGGCGGGCACGACGGTCACGGCCGCCCAGCAAACCGATCGGTTCATCGTCTCGACGGCAGGGAAGGCCGACCTGAGCGACCTGACGGTCGTTCACGAGATGCCCGGGATCGACTACGCGGTCGTCCGGGGCGACGAGTCCGACGTGAAGCGGTCGGTCAAGAGCTACGCGGCGGACGTACGGATCGAACTCGACTCGCCGGGCGTGAACGAGGAGGCGCCGACGCTGGACGCCTCGGACTACGAGGGGCAGCCGGGGGACTTCCTCCAGTGGGACAAAGACGACCTGGACGTTCCCGAGGCCCACGCGACGACCGAGGGCGAGGGGACGCGGGTCGCCGTGATCGACTCTGGCGTCCTCGAGACGCACCCGGACCTGGCGGGCCCGCTGAACCTCGACCTCTCCCGCAACTTCACCGACGACGGCGGCGACCACAATCCCGTGGGCGGCGACGACCACGGGACGCACGTCGCCGGGATCGTCGCCGCGGACAACGGCGGCGGGATCGGCGTCAACGGAACGGCCCCGAAGACCGACCTCGTCGACTGTCGGGTGTTCTCTGGGGAGGGCGCGTTGTTCGCTGATATCCTCGCGGCGGTCGTTTACAGCGCGAACATCGACGCCGATGTCGCGAATCTCTCCCTAGGAGCGTATCCGGTGCCGAGACAGGGGAACGGCCAGTTCTACGGGAAGGTCCTCAACAGCGCGATGACGTACGCGAACAAGGAGGGGACGCTGCTCGTCATCGCGGCGGGCAACGACAGCGCCGACCTCCAGCACGACAAGAACTTCATCAGCCTCCCGAACGAGGGCGCGCAGGCGGTGTCGGTCGCCTCGACGGGACCGATCGGTTACGGGTGGGACGCGGACGGTGACGGGGAGACGAGCGATCTGGTCGCCCCGGCCGAGAGCCCGGCGTTTTACACGAACTACGGGACGAACGCGATCACGCTCGCCGCACCGGGCGGTGATGCCGACTTGACCGCGATCGGTACCGGCGTTCCGTGGTTCAACGACCTCGTGTTCAACACCGTGTTCAGCTACGTTGACACGGACGGAGACGGCGAACCCGACACACAAGTCCCCGGATACGGCTGGAAGGCCGGGACCTCGATGGCGGCGCCGAACGTCGCGGGCGCGGCGGCCCTCGTCAAGTCGGCGAACCCCGACTACAGCGCGAACCAGGTCGAGGCCGCGCTGAAGAAGGCCGCCGAGGTGCCCGACGACTACGGGAAGGAGTACTACGGCGCGGGCTACCTGAACGTCGTCGACGCGCTCTGAAGTCGGTCGGCGGACGGGGTTTCCCGACTACAACCGCTTCGACACGTACGGGCCGTCCTGCCGGTAGCCGAGCTTATTGCGATAGTACTCGCGGGCGCCGATGCCGGAAATGACCGCGACCTTGTCGTAGCCGGCGTCGCGGGCGAGTTTCTCGGCGCGTTCGAGGAGCCGCGTGCCGTACCCCTGGTGCTGCCAGTCGCCGTCGCCGCCGATGCCGACCTCGTTGCCGTACACGTGGAGCTCGCGGACCAGGGCGGCGTCTTCGAGCTCCGGGCGGATCGGGTCGCTCTCGGTCCCGGGCGCGCCGGGCTGGCCGGGCGCGAACGAGGGGAACCGCAGCCGGCAGAAGCCGACGAGGAGGTCGCGGACCGGGTCCTCGAAGGAGATGAAGTGCTCCGTGCCGCCGCCGGCCTCGTAGGTGAGCACGTCGAGTTCCACGTCGTCCGGGTCCGGGTCGGCGTCGTTGTGCCCGACCTCGCGGGCGCGGATGTCGCGCTGGACGATCCCCTTCTCCTCGGCGCGCTGCGCCGCGAGCTGTCGGAGGTTCGACTTCTGGACGCCGGCGTCGATGAAGTCCGCGGGGATGTCGCGCTGGACGCGCTGGAGCCGCGTGTACTTCGGGATCTGGTCCATCACGTCGGCGACCAGGTCGGCCGCCTCCTCGCTGGTGAGCGGGTCGAAGTCGTCGCGGCGCCAGCGGTCGTACACGCGGGTCCCCTCGACGACGAGGGTGGGATAGATCTTCAGGTAGTCGGGCCGCCAGTCGGGGTTCTCGAACAGCTGGCGGAAGTCCTCTAAGCACATCTCGCGGGTCATCCCGGGCTGGCCGGGCATCATGTGGAACCCGACCTTGAACGCCGCGTCGCGGAGGCGCCGGTTCGCGTTGCGGGAGGCCTCGTTGCCGTGCCCGCGGTGCATCTCGCGGTTGATCCGCTCGTAGGTGGTCTGGACGCCGACCTCGACCTTCGTGCCGCCCAGGTCGAGCATGCGGTCGATCTGCTCGGGGTCGCACCAGTCCGGCTTCGTCTCGAACGTGGTCCCGATGTTGCGGATCGCGTTCGTCTCGTTCTCGGCGATCACGTCTTCGAGGTACTCGAACTCGGCGTCCTCCGGCGCGGGCGCGAACGACTCGCCCTCGGCGGGCTCCGGCTCCTCGTCGAGGTCGTAGTCGTTCATCGCCTGGAGCGCGCGCTTCACGAACCACTCCTGGTAGTCGTGCGAGCGCGCCGTCATCGTCCCGCCCATCAGGATGAGCTCAACCTTGTCGACGGGGTGGCCGATCTTCCGGAGCTGTTCGAGCCGGAGCGTGACCTGTCCGTACGGGTCGTAGTCGTTCTGTTCGCCGCGGGCCGCAGCGGGCTCGTGGCCGGTGTACGACTGCGCCGAGGAGAACTCGGAGGCCGGGCCGCCGGGGCAGTAGAGGCACTTCCCGTGCGGGCACAGCTTCGGCGAGGTCATGATCGCGACCGGGGAGACGCCGGAGGCGGTGCGGACGGGCTTGCGCTGGACCACCTCGATCACGTCGTCGCGCGCCTCGGCGGGGGCGTGGTCCAGTATCTCGGTGTTCTTCGGCACCTTCGGGGAGCCGAACTCCGAGCAGGCGTCGAGCTTGGCGCGTTCGAGGTCGTCGCGCTCGATCTCGCCCGCGAGGATGCGGTCGACGAGGTGTTCGCAGGTGCGGACGAACGCCTCCGAGTCGGTGCCGTCCCCGGAAGCGGCGTCGTCGGCGTCGCCCGCCGCGTCGGTACTCATTACCCCTCGATCGACGGGTTTCGGGGTTAAGCGTGTCGCACCCGTGCGCCGACTCGGCGTCAGGGGGCGCTCACCGCAGAGTATATTAATTAGTGGTATTACTTGGTAATTATGCCAGCGACACAGATCGAACGGGCGCGGAACGGCGAGGTCACGCCCGCCATGGAGCGCGTGGCAGCGCGGGAGAACCGCGAGCCGGAGTTCGTCCGCCGGGAGGTCGCCGAGGGGCGCGCGGTGATCCCGAACAACCACGCGCACGACTCGCTCGACCCGATGGTCATCGGGCGGGCGTTCGCCACGAAGGTCAACGCGAACATCGGGAACAGCGAGACGACGAGCGGCGTCGAGGAGGAGCTGGAGAAGCTCCACGCGGCGGTCCACTACGGCGCCGACACTGTCATGGACCTCTCGACGGGCGGGAAGCTCGACACGACCCGCGAGGCGAACGTCGCGCACTCGCCGGTGCCGATCGGGACGGTCCCGATCTACGAGGCGGTCAAGCGGGCCGAGTCCGCCGACGCGATCACTCACGAACTCCTCCTCGACGTCATCGAGAAACAGGCCGAGCAGGGCGTCGACTACATGACGATCCACGCGGGGATATTGATGGAACACCTGCCCCTGACTGACGGCCGGAAGACCGGAATCGTCTCGCGAGGTGGGTCGATCCTCGCGGAGTGGATGGAGGAGAACGGGATACAGAACCCGTTGTACGCGAAGTTCGAGGCGATCTGTGAGATCCTCGCCGAACACGACGTGACCGTCTCGCTCGGGGACGGCCTCCGGCCGGGGTGTCTCGCGGACGCGAGCGACGAGGCGCAGTTCGCCGAGCTCGACACCCTCGGCGAGCTCACGGGGACCGCGCGGGAGCGCGGCGTTCAGGTAATGGTCGAAGGTCCCGGTCACGTCCCGTTGGACGAAATCACCGAGAACGTCGAGCGGCAGCAGGCGGTGTGCGACGGTGCCCCGTTCTACGTCTTGGGCCCGCTGGTGACGGACGTTGCGCCGGGGTACGACCACATCACGAGCGCGATCGGCGCGACCGAGGCCGCGCGGGCCGGCGCGGCGATGCTGTGTTACGTGACGCCGAAAGAGCACCTCGGCCTGCCGGACGCGGACGACGTGCGGGACGGGCTCGCCGCGTATCGGATCGCGGCGCACGCGGCCGACGTGGCGAACGGCCGACCCGGCGCGCGCGACTGGGACGACGCGCTCTCGGAGGCGCGGTACGAGTTCGACTGGCGGCGGCAGTTCGAGCTCGCGCTCGACCCCGACCGCGCGCGGTCGTACCACGACCAGACGCTCCCCGAGGACAACTACAAGGAGGCGCGCTTCTGCTCGATGTGCGGCGCGGAGTTCTGCTCGATGCGGATCGATCAGGACGCGCGCGACGCGGACGGCGAGATGTCGTCGATAACGGAGTCGGAGGGGACGGACCTCGACGCGTCGGCGGCCGCGAGCGCGAACCGTCCGCCGGTCGGCACCCACGACACGAGCCGCGTCCCGGACCGAACCGAGGTCGACGGAGTGGCGTTCCCTTCGGAAGCCCCCGGCGACGACGACTGACGCGGTCGGACGCCCGACAGTCGGGCGACCCGCAGACGGAAGCCCGACTCGGACCGGTGACCGGAACCCGACCGGTTTTAGGCCGCCACCCGCGTAGCCGCGGCCGTGCTACGGAAGGACCTCCTGCGCGTCTCCCGGGCGGGCGGCGGCTACCGCCCGCAGTTCACGGGGCGCGAACACCGCCCGCTCGCGGCCCGCGTGCTCGGGACGTTCGAGTCGCACGTCGGCGAGCGCCGCGGCGACCTCGACGACGCGCTGGCGGACCTGGAGGCCGACGCGGCCGCGCGGAACGGCGACTTCAAGCTCGTCCGCGGGCTCGCGGCGCTCGTCGAGCGCGAGTGCGAGTTCGAGACGCGCGCGCCGGTCCCGCCGCGCCGCGTCCGGCGAGCGGCGTTCGAGGCGGCCGAGGCGGTCGGCGTCGCGAGCGAGGCGGACCGGGAGGTCGCGGTCGACCGCGCCGCGGACGCGCTGGGGATCGAGCCGGCCGACGTGGCGGCGTCGCTGTACGCCGACCGCGACGTCAACGAGGTCCTCGTCGACGCCGACGTGCGCTGGGACCCGGACGCCCTGCTGGAGCAGTACGATCTCTCCTTGGCCCAGACGGCGCTGTTCGACGCCACCGAGGTTCGGGTGCGGTCGAACGACCCGAAGCGGTTGGTCTCGGCGGTGAAGCGCCTGCGGCTGATGTACGAGGTCGAGCGGACGCCCCAGGGCCGCGAACTGGTCGTCACCGGCCCCGACGCGCTGTTCTCGCGGACGAGGCGGTACGGGACCGCCTTCGCGCGGCTGCTCCGGACGGTCGCGGAGTCGGCGGAGTGGTCGTTGGTGGCGACGATAGACGACCGCGGCCGCGAGCGCACGATGCGCCTCTCGGACGGCGACGTGACGGTGCCGGCCGTCGAGCCCGTCGCGGAGCCCGACTTCGACAGCGGGGTCGAGGCGGACTTCGCGGGCCGGTTCCGCGGGCTCGACCTCGACTGGACGCTCGTCCGCGAGCCGGAGCCGCTGGAGACGAGCGCGAGCGTCATGATCCCCGACTTCGCGTTCGACTACGCCCACGCCGACTTCCGGCTGTTCTTCGAGGTGATGGGCTTCTGGACCCCGGAGTACGTGGAGAAGAAGCTCGGACAGCTCGCGGACGTGGAGGACGTGGACCTGCTGGTCG
Organism: Halorubrum sp. SS7; assembly: GCF_005435055.1. Lineage (NCBI taxonomy): Archaea > Methanobacteriati > Methanobacteriota > Halobacteria > Halobacteriales > Haloferacaceae > Halorubrum > Halorubrum sp. SS7. The sequence continues at coordinate 38,396 of NZ_SGXV01000003.1, read as the reverse complement.
CCGTCGACGAGAGCCTCGGCGTCGGCGAGGAGGTGGCCGCGCGCGACCACCGCGTCGTCACCTACTCCGGGACGGTGCGGGTGAAGGACGTCGTCGACGTGCTCCGCGAGTACGAGGCCGACTTCGCCGCGGACGCGGCCGCGGACCTCCCCGACGCGCTGTCGCCCGACGCGGACGTGGTCGGGCTCGACGACCTCGCGGACGAACGCGGAGTGAGCGTCGGCGCGATCGAGGGCAAGTCGTTCCCCGACCACGAGCGGATCGGGCGGACGCTCGTGCGGCCGGCGGTGCTGGAGGCGATCGGGAGAGAAATCGACGCCGGGATGGCGCTCTCCGAGGCCGAGTCGGTCCTCGACGAGTACGGCGTCGACGACGCGAGCGCCGCGCTCTCGCGGCTCGGCTACCGGGTCGAGTGGGAGGGCCTCGCCGGGGGGACCGTGCGGGAGAAAGAGTCGTGACGGCGGTCGGTCACTCCACGACCGGCAGGTCCGCGCGGCTCCCCTTCGGCACCACCGAACGCAGTTCGTCGTAGAGGTATAGCCCGACGCCGATGGGCACGCTCTCGCCCGCGACCTCGTGGGTCGCGATCAGGTAGCCCCAGTCGCCGTCCCACTCGGGCAGGTCCTGGTCGTCCCCGGCGGCGAAGGCGGCCGCCCGCTCCGGGCCGAGCTCGATCACGTTCTTCGTCGCGCGCGATCCGAACCGCGAGACCGCCCGCCCGGTCGGCTTCCAGTGCTCCTGTCGCGTCCGGAGGAACGTCATGCCGACCGCCTCGACCTCGCTGGGGTCGCTCGCCTCGCCGTTGAAGATCCAGATCTTCCCGGCCCCCTTCTCCCAGAAGGAGTACTCGGCGAAGGTGTCCCGACCGATCCCGAACCGCTCTTCCCACCAGTCGAGGACCTCCTCGCGGCTCGCGCGGCCCTCGACCGCGCGGTCGGCGGGGGTCTCCGGGAGCCGGTCGAACTGCTGCCCGTCGTTGGTGGGGGCTGCCGCCGACCCCTCGGCGTCGTCGCTCATGCGGCCACCTCGCCGCCGTCGGCGGCGGCGTCTCCGCTCTCGTCGTCCGTTCCGCCCACGCGCAGCTTCGCGCAGAAGAACCCGCCCGTGTCGTTGCGGTGGGGGTAGATGCGCTTCGCGCGCGTGACCGACTCGTCGTACGTCTCGCCGTCCCACTCGGTCACGCCGGGGTCGGTGTCGAGCGGGAGGTCGAAGTCGACCAGCTCGCAGTCCTCGCTCGCGAGGACGTGGTCGAGGACGGCCTCGTTCTCCTCGGGCGCGAACGTACACGTCGAGTAGACGACGACGCCGCCCGGGCGGGTCGCCTGGACCGCCCGCGCGAGGACGCCCTTCTGGATCCCCGCGACCGCGTGGACGTGGTCGAGCGTCCACTGGTCGAGCACGTCCGGGTTCTTGCGACAGGTGCCCTCACAGGAGCAGGGCGCGTCGACCAGCGCGCGGTCGAACTCGTCGAACGCGAGCGGCTTCGTCGAGAAGTTGCGGGCGTCCTGGTTCGTGACGACCGCGTTCGTGATCCCGAGGCGCTCGGCGTTGTGCCGGAGCGCGGAGAGCCGCCCGAGGTTGTTGTCGTTGGCGACGACGGTGCCCTCGTCGTCCATGGCGTCCGCGATCTGGGTCGTCTTGCTGCCGGGCGCCGCGCAGGCGTCCCAGACGCGCTCGCCCGGTTGCGGGTCGAGCGCGAGCCCAGGCAGCACGGACACCTCCTCCTGGCCGTGCGTCCAGCCGTGGACGTACGGCCAGTTGCCGCCGGGGTTCCCGTCCGGGAGCCGGAACAGGCCGTCGTGCCAGTCGACGGGCTCGTAGGCGACGCCCGCCTCGTCGAACGCCTCGCGGACGCGGGCCGGCGTCGCCGCGATGCCGTTCGTGCGCACGACCGAGGGGAGGGGCCGGTCGCACGCCGCCCGGAACGCGTCGACGTCGTCGACGAGCGGCTCGTAACGGTCGAGCGGATTCATAGCCCTCCTTTCGCGTCGGGGCGTTAGACGGTTTCGGGACTCGGGCGCGGAGACTCCTGCGGGACCCGCCCTGCGCCGCACCTTTAGGTCCGCCCCGGGCGTAGGGGGGCGCATGGCACGCATCTCCGTCCTCGACGACGGTCTCTCGCTGGACGCGCCCACCCTGATCGAGGGGTTCCCCGGCGTCGGCCTCGTCGGCAAGATAGCGACCGACCACCTGATCGACGTCCACGGCATGACCCACTACGCGAACGTCCACTGCGACGGGCTCCCGCCGGTGGCCGTCTACCACGAGTCCGAGACGGCCGCGACGACGCCGGTGCGGCTGTACGCGGACCCGGAGAACGACCTCGTCGCGCTCCGCAGCGACGTGCCCGTGAACCCGAACGCGGCGACGGAGGTCGCGGCGTGTCTCGGCTCGTGGTTCGACGAGGTCGACCTGTTCCCGGTGTTCCTGTCGGGGCTCGGCCGCGAGAAGGACGAGGCGCCGCCGGAGCTGTACGGGATCGCCACCGGCGACGGGGGCGAGGCGCTGGCGCGCGCCGAGGTGTCGGAGCCGTCGGAGTCCGGGCTCGTCTCCGGCCCCACGGGGGCGATGCTCGCGGCCGCGCTGGAACACGGCCGCGACGCGGTCGGCCTCGTCGTCGAGTCCGATCCGCAGTTCCCCGACCCGGAGGCGGCGCGGATACTCATCGCCGACGGCATCGACCCCATCGCCGGGATCGAGACGCCGACGGACGGGCTGGTCGAACAGGCGACCGAGATCCGGGACGCGAAACAACAGCTCGCCGAGCGGATGCGACAGGCGAACGAGGAGAGCTCGCAGGCCGAGCCGCTGAAGATGTTCCAGTAGGGGTTCGATCGGGCGGCTACCGACCGCCCGCGTCGCCGTCGTCGCCCTCCAGCTCGTCGAGGATCGGCCGGTACTTCAGCTGGACCTCGTCCCACTCCCGGTCGGGGTCGGAGTCGGAGACGATCCCGACGCCCGCGAACAGCGTGGCGCGCCGGCGGACCGCGACCGCAGAGCGGATCGCGACCGCGAACGCCCCGTTGCCCGCGGCGTCGATCCAGCCGACCGGGGCGGCGTACCAGCCGCGGTCGAACGGCTCGGTCTCGCGGATCGTCGCCAGCGCGCGGTCCGGCGGCAGCCCGCCGACCGCCGGCGTCGGGTGGAGCGCCTCGACAAGGTCGAGCACGTGGCGGTCCGCGTCCAGCTCGGCTGTGATCGGCGTGTGGAGGTGTTGGACCGTCGCGAGCCGGCGGACGCGACGCTCGCCCGCGGAGATGGACGCCGCGAACGGCTCCAACTGGTCCCGCACCGTCTCCGCGACCAGCTCGTGTTCGTGGACGTTCTTCTCGTCGTCGAGGAGCTCCCGCGCGAGCCACTCGTCCTCGCTCGGCGTCTCGCCGCGGCCGGTCGTCCCGGCGAGCGCGTCGGTCTCGACGGTGCGGCCGCGCAGCGAGACCAACCGCTCGGGCGTGGCGCCGAAGAAGGCGCTCTCGCCGGCCTCGGGCTCGAACCAGTAGCGGTGACAGTCGGGGTACTTCTCCGCGAGGCGTTCGAGCGTCGCCGCGCGCGGGAAGTCGGCCGCGAGGTCGGCCTCCAGCGCCTGGGCCAACACCACCTTCCGGAGGTCGCCGTCGCGGATCCGGTCGACCGCGGCGCCGACGCTCTCGCGCCACGCCTCGGGGCTCGTGGTCCGCCGGCTCTCGCTGATCCCGGGCCGGGGCGGCCGGTCGCCCCGGGAGTCGGCGTTGCCGTCGCCGCTCGGCGCCTCGCCGTCGCCGTCGAGGGCGGCGAACCGGTCGACCTCGCTCGCCAGCCGGTCTTCGACCGCGGAGACGTCGGCGTCCTCGCCGACCGCGTTGACCGTCAGCCACGCGCCGTTGTCCGCGACGGTAAGCTGGACGCGGGGGAGCACGAACCGGGCCTCCGGGAACGGCGCCCACGGGTCGCCGTCGCAGGCGCCCTCGTGGAAGGCGAACCCGCCGAAGACCCTGGGGCGGGCCGCCTCGGTGCCGGCGTGGACGTCGCCGGACTCGAACAGCTCGGTCGTCGCCTCGCGGATCGCCGCGAAGCGGTCGCCGCCGGCGGCGGTCAGCGTCGCCGCCGAGCCGCCGCCGATCACCAGCGCGTCGCCGGGCGCGCTCCAGGTCGTGCGCGGCGCCGGAAGCGCGTCGAACGCCGCCGCGAACGCCGGTTCGTCGATCGCCGTGGTCCGGCTGACCAGCGGCGGTGACGACCGTGGGCGCGCCCCTTTCATACGTACCGAGTCGGGGCCGTGGACCCTTTATCCTGACTATCGGGGCGGAACGGACGGGGGATGTCCGAGGGGCGAAGCGAGCGGGGCGACGGACGCCGCGCGATCAGCTGTAGCGCTCCTCGTTCCAGGGGTTCGCCGTGTCGCTGTACCCGCGCTTCTCCCAGTAGCCGAGCTCGGGCTCCGTGAGAAACTCCACGCCCGAGACCCACTTCGCGCCCTTGTACGCGTACTTGTGCGGCGTGACGACGCGGATCGGGCCGCCGTGGTCCGCCGGGAGGTCGTCGCCGTCGAAGCCGTACGCCAACTGGACGCCCGGCTCCGTACACTCGTCGAGCGGGAGGTCGGTCGTGTAGCCGTCCAGCGAGTGGAACATGACGTGTTCGGCGTCGTCGCGGACGCCCGCGAGGTCGGCGAGGTCGGCGAACGCGACGCCCGTGAACTCGCAGTCGAACTTGCTCCACCCCGTCACGCAGTGGAAGTCCTGTCGCTGGGTGACGGCCGGGAGGTCGCGGAACTCGTCGAGCGAGAACGAGCGGGGCTCCTCGACGGCGCCCCACACCTCGAGTTCGAACGTGTCCGGGTCCCACGACGGCGTGCCGCTCTTCGAGAGGACGGGGAAGCCGTCGGTCTCGCGCTGTCCCGGCGGGAGCCGGTCGTCGCCGTACTCGCGGTAGAGGTCGGTGAGGTCTTCGACGGCCTCGACGCCGGAGTCGGTCATGGGACCCGGTTCGGCCCGGACCGACGTATGGATGTCGCTCCCGGAGCCGGGCGGGCGGCCGAGTGCGGCGCGTTCGACGGGACCTCCTGTCGATAGGGGCGTGGACGCCGCGCGGCGTTCGCACAATTCCAAGGCGAATTTTGAGGACGGAAAATGAACTTTTGTGTCGTCGTTTTGCGTTTTCGTATCGCCGGATCTGCGACGCCAATTTTATATACGCCATCCCACAAGAGCCGGACAGCAAATGCCACGAGTGAAGATAACCGTGCCGGAGCATCTGGAGATGCAGATCGCCCAGATGGTCGAGGAGGGGGAGTTCCTCAACCGAGAGGAGGCGGTAGAGGAGCTGCTGTCGACTGGCATCAAGGCGTACAAGACGAGCGGCCCGCGAGACGACGACGACTCCAACGGATTCGAAGACGAGGGGATGATGGGCCACGAAGACGAGTACGTCTTCTGACCGAACGACTCTCCTCGACGGCGGTCCCCGCGGCGCGGAACCGTGCGTACCCCCCTCAACAACCCTTATAGGGCCCACATCCCGTATCCGTGGGTATGCACAAGGACGAGCTGCTCGAACTCCACGAACAGATGGTGACGATCATGGAGCACTTCCGCGCCCAGGAGTCGGTCGACGGATCGCTGTTCGACCCGTACGACGAGCTCGACGTCGACCCCTCGCACGTCCACAAGTCGAAGAGCGAGCACAAGCACGCCGTTTTCGTCCTCGGGAACGCCCTGGCGAACGCGATGAGCGAAGACGAGTTCTCGCCCGCCGGCCGCGTCGGCAAGCGGATGGAGGAGCTCGCCGACGACGCGGAGAACAAGATCTGAGGACCGTTTCCGGACCGTCGGCCCGACGAGTCCCGTTCCGGACTCCCCGCCTCCGCGCCGACGCCCGGACGCCGCTTCCGAGCGCCGTCCGTCGCCGCCGACCTCCGGCCGCGCTCCCGACCCCCGTATTGATGTGTGCGCGGCCCCGTCGAACCTGACATGGTCGCAGAGGCGCTGACGGCGGACGCCGTTCACCTCGCCGCAGGGGGCGTCGCGCTCGCCGTCGCGCTCGCCGTCGTGTACGCCGTCGACCGACCGAGCGGCGACTGGACGCGGGCGATCCGGTCCCGGCTCCTCCTCGGCGTCCCGTGGGGGACGCTGGTCGTGATGGTGGGCGTAATCGGGGTGTACCTGTTCGTCCAGTCCGGCCTCGACAACCCGAACCGGCCGGTCGTCATCCCGTTCCGGTCGTGGTCGTACTTCTACCCGGAGGGGCTCGTCTGGTCGAGCTTCGCACACGCGAGCCGCGGTCACATCACCGGCAACCTCCTGGCCGCGGTCGTCGCCGGCGGCCTCTCGGAGTACGCGTACGGCCACTTCCCCGACGGCCGCGAGGTCGGGGACGCGGACCGGCTCGCCGTCCGCCTCCGACGCCTGCCGAGTCGCGTGCGGGCGCTCCCGAGCCGAGCGCGGCGTCTCCCCGAGCGGATCCGAGCGATTCCGGGCCGGATCGCCGCCGTCGAGTCGCCCGCGGCGAACCCGTACGTCCGGGCGTTCCTGATCGTGCCCGGCGCCGCGGTCGCGTTCGGCCTCGTCTCCGCACTGTTCGCGCTGGGGCCGGTGATCGGCTTCTCGGTCGTGGTGTTCGCGTACTGGGGGTTCGCGCTCGTCTCGCGCCCGGTCGCCGCGGTCGTCGCCATGGCCGGAACGACGCTCGTCGGCGTCCTCTACGACGCCGTCCGGGTCCCGGTGGCGTTCGCGGAGGCGTCCCCCTCCTACGGCGTGCCGGGGTGGGCGAACGTCGCGATTCAGGGCCACGCGCTCGGGCTCATCGGCGGCGCGCTGGTCGCGGTCGTCCTGCTCCGGCGACGTAGCCGAGCCCGGGAAGACGGTGATCGCGGCGCCGACTCGGACGCGGCCGCGGGGCGGTGGCGGCACCACCCGGTCGCGACCGCCGACGGCGGTGGGGCCCGCACGGACGCGACGGAGCGGTCGGCGATCGTCGTCTTCGGTGCGCTGCTGCTGTTCGGCGCGTCGCGCCGGCTGTGGGCGGTGTACTGGTACCTCGGCAACGAGCGCTACGAGCTGTACCGCGCGGTCGGCGTCGGGCTGCTCGCCCTGCTCGCGGCGATAGTCGCCGTCGCGGCCGTCTCGCGGGACGAGCCCATCTGGCCGGCCCGGGCGGTCCCGGACCCCGAGACGATCCGGGGCGGGGTCCGGTCGGCGACGCCGGCGGCGGTCGGCCTCCTGCTGCTCGTCGCGGCGCTGGCCGTCGTCGCCGGGCCGGCCGTCGTCCCGAACCTCGTCGCGGTCGACGACGGCGAGCTCCCCGGCGACCCGGTCGAGGTGGAGGGGTATCAGGTGACGTACGCGGAGGACGTGGAGAACCGGCTCGTGGGCGTCGTCGACGTCGAGGCGTTCGGCCGGTCGACGTCGGTCAACACCTCGGGGGTGATCGTCAGCAACTCCGACCGCGAGATATGGACGACGGCCGTCTCGAAGGGGAACCTCGCGTTCTGGGGGTACCGCGCGGTCGACGTTGGCGGGACCGGCTGGCGCGAGACCGTGTGGGTCCAGCGTGTCGGCTGGGTGGCGGCGAACGGCGGGCCGACGTACCGGGTCGACGCGGTCCGGAACGAGACCCGGCGGACGCTGTTCACGAGCGAACCGGCGCGCGCCGAACCCCGGATCGACGGCCGCAACGTCGTCGTCGCGGCCGCGCGGGGAGGCTTCGAGCTGTCGGTGATCGGCGGCAGCGGCAACAACGTCACGGCGCCGCTCCCGGCGGCGAACGAGTCGGTGACGGTCCGGGGGATCACCCTCGTGCGCGAGGGGGACGTCCTGTTCGCGGAGCGCGGCGAGACGCGGGTCCGGATCGCGCAGCGGGAGCGGTACGAAGGGCGTCAGTAGTCGAGACCGGCGGTACCGGAGCGACGAGTCAGGGGCCTACGACCACTCGATCCGGTACACTTCGGTCTCGATGTCGCGCGCCGCGTCGGTGTGGTGGTCGAACTGCGCGTCGATCCGGAACTCGGCCGCGAACGCGTGGGTCACCTCGCCGCCCTCGTCGGCGGCGAACGCCTCGACGAACTCCCGGCTCCCGCCGTTGTGGACCGAGTAGGAGACGTCGGCGAGGTCGCTCGCGACCGCGAGGAACTCCCGGTCGGCGTTGCGGTTCCCGTCCTGCGCGCCGAACGGCGGGTTCATCACGACCGTCGCCGGCTCCGCGACGGCCAGCGGGGGGCGGGTGGCGTCGCCGCGGACCCAGTGGACCGGCGCGCTGGCGGCGACGCGACGCTCGTTGGCGCGGGCGGTCGCGAGCGCGCCGCCGTCGAGTTCGAGGCCGACGACGCGGGCGGGGCCGCGCAGCGCCGCGGCCAGCGCGAGCATCCCGGTCCCGGCGCCGAGGTCGATCACGGTCCGGCCGTCGACGTCGCCGTGGAGGTCGGCGAGGTGGACGACGTGGGCGGCCAGCTCCGGGGGTGTCGGGTACTGTTCCAGGGCGGCGTCCGGGCGCTCGAAGCCGGCGACGACGCCGAGCTTGGCCGCGAGCGACCGCTTCGTCGCCATCGGTCAGGCGGCGCCGTCGACGCGGACGAACTCGACGCCCTCGCGGTCGGCTCGCTCGGCGAGCGCCGCGAGCGCCGTGCGGGTCTCCTCGCACGGCTCCTCTTCGACGGTGACCTCGATCCGCCCGGCGCCGAGGAACGACGCCGCCCGGACGAGCCCGCGGAGGCGGTCGGCCTCCCGCTGGCGTTCGAGCGTGCTCTCGGCGTCGAACGCCGCCTCGGTCGCGACGGCGGCGGGCTGGTAGCCCCGGGCGGCGAGCCCCTGCTTGAGGTCGCGGAGGTGGTCGGGCGCGGTGCTGTCGAGGTCGGCGGCGTCGATGACGACCGGGTCGACATCCGCGGGGCGACAGCCGCGCAGCGTGCGTTCGATGCCGGACGAGGAGGTGGTGCTCATACACGCCTATTGGTATTGGTTATACAAAAACCTTTATAGATGTTTAGTGGTAATAACCAGAGATCAAGAGACGAGACCCGACGGCGACGAACGCATCGAGAAGGGCGTGCGAGCGTCTCCGAGCGCCGGAATTCGCTCGCAGTGGGGCCGCGATCTCGGGCCCTGAAATCCGGCGGGGAATTCGACCCCGAACCGCGGTCACGTTTCGTGCGTCGCGGCGGCGGACCGAGACGAGTCGCGACCCGAGCTGACCCGATCCCGTATTCCCGGATCCGTCGGCAAACGCGCTCTCCGAGCGGTTAACCGGGTGACCGAGCGCACACGGATCATCAGGATCGTTGATGGGGGTGGACAAGGTTTAAATGTGCGACTGACCACAAACCTTTTAATGGAACGTCCGAGTCGCCAGCGGCAACAGGAGCGGGACACGGAGCAGGAAACGGACGAATCGACGGTCTCCTGTCCGGAGTGTGACTCGGAGGACATCGTCACCGACGCCGACCAAGAACTCGTCTGCGAGGACTGCGGGCTCGTCTTGGACGAACGGAACATCGACCGCGGCCCGGAGTGGCGCGCGTTCAACCACAACGAGCGGCAGTCCAAGTCGCGCGTCGGCGCCCCCATCACGGAGACGATGCACGACAAGGGGCTGACGACGACCATCGACTGGAAGGACAAGGACGCCTACGGGCGGTCGCTCTCCTCGGAGAAGCGCTCGCAGATGCACCGCCTGCGGAAGTGGCAGGAGCGAATTCGGACCAAAGACGCGGGCGAGCGCAACCTCCAGTTCGCGCTCTCGGAGATCGACCGGATGGCCAGCGCGCTCGGCGTGCCGCGCTCGGTACGCGAGGTCGCCTCCGTCATCTATCGCCGCGCGCTCAACGAGGACCTCATCCGGGGGCGATCCATCGAGGGCGTCTCTACCGCCGCGCTGTACGCCGCCTGCCGACAGGAGGGGATCCCCCGCAGCCTCGACGAGGTCGCCGACGTCTCGCGGGTCCCGCAAAAGGAGATCGGCCGCACCTATCGTTACATCTCCCAGGAGCTCGGCCTGGAACTGAAGCCGGTCGACCCAAAGCAGTTCGTCCCGCGGTTCGCGTCCGCGCTCCAGCTCTCCGAGGAGGTCCAGTCGAAGGCGACCGAGATCATCGACGTCTCCGCGGAGCAGGGCCTCCTCTCCGGGAAGTCGCCCACCGGCTTCGCGGCGGCCGCCATCTACGCCGCGTCGCTGCTCTGTAACGAGAAGAAGACCCAGCGCGAGGTCGCCGACGTGGCGCAGGTCACCGAGGTCACCATCCGCAACCGGTATCAAGAGCAGATCGAAGCGATGGGGTTCCGGTAGGGACGGACGGCGCCGCCTCGGCGCTGCCGCGGATCGAGACAGTTGATCGGGTTTTTAATCGCTACCCGTCGAACCACGGGGTGAGATGTACTCAGAGATCCTCGTTCCGACGGACGGCAGCCCGGCGTCGGACGCCGCGATCGAACACGCGATCGACCTCGCGGACCGATACGACGCTCGCCTCCACGCGCTGTACGTCGTCGACGGCGCGGCGTACTCCAGCCTCGAGGCGGGCGCGGAGGTCGTCGTCGAGGCGCTCGAATCGGAGGGCGAGGAGGCGACGACCCGCGTCGCCGAGGCCGCCGCGGACGCCGGCGTCGAGTGCGTCACCAGCGTCACGTCCGGGACCGCCTACCGGTCGATACACAACTACGTCGACGACCACGGCATCGACGTCGTGGTGATGGGGACCCACGGGCGGAAGGGGATCGACCGCTACCTGCTCGGGAGCGTCACGGAGCGGGTCGTCCGCACGTCGGACGTACCGGTGTTGACCGTGCGACAGTCGGCGGATGAGTAGTCGCACCGCACTCGGCGGACGCGGGTGACACCGATGCGCGACTGGCTCTCCCACCGGGTGGTCTCGTCGCCGGACGACACCGCCCTGATCCGCGCCGAGGACGGCGAGGCGTGGAGCTACACCGACCTCGACCGGCTGGTCGCCGAGACGGCCGGTCGGCTCGTCGCGCACGGGCTCGGCGAGGGCGACCGGATCGGCGTGCTGACCCCACCGTACGTCGGCACCGTCGGCCTCGTCCACGCGACGATGCGGATCGGGGCGACGTTCGTCCCGCTCGGTCAGGAGCTGACCGCGCGCGAGATCGCCGCGCGGATCGACCGGACCGACCTCGACGCCGTGGTCTGCGCGGAGCCGACGGAGGCGACGGCGACCGACGCGACGGCGGAGATCGAAGGGGTCCCCGTCTACTCCGTCGACGACCCGACGAGCGCCGAGGTCACCGGGATCCACGATGTCGACCCGGCGGCGCTCGACCCGCCGGCGTGGTCGTTCGACGACCCGCTCTGCGTGCTGTTCACCTCGGGGACGACCGGCGAGCCCAAGCCCGTGCCGCTGACCGCTGGCAACGTGTACAGCTCGGCGGTCGCCTCGGCGTTCCGGCTGGGGGTCGAGGCCGACGACCGCTGGCTCGTGTCGCTGTCGCTCCACCACATGGGCGGGCTCGCGCCGGTGTATCGGTCGGTCATGTACGGGGCGACGCTCGTGTTGCGCGAGGGGTTCGACGCCGGCGGCACCGCCGACGACATCGACGCCTACGACGTGACCGGGGTCTCGCTCGTCCCGACGATGCTCAAGCGGATGCTCGACCGACGCGGGACGCTGTCGGACTCGCTCCGCGTGGTCCTGCTCGGGGGCGCGCCCGCGCCGGCGGAGCTGTTGGAGCGGTGTCGCGACTACTCGATCCCCGTCTACCCGACCTACGGGATGACCGAGGCGGCCTCGCAGATCACCACCGCGACGCCGCGACAGACCAGGGACCGGCTCGGGACGGTCGGTCGGCCCCTCTTCGGCACCGACGTGACGGTCGTCGGCGACGTCGGCGACCCGGTCGAGCCCGGCGAGACCGGCGAGGTCGTCGTCAGGGGACCGACGATCACGCCGGGGTACCTCGCCCAGCGCGACGGCGACGGGTCCGAGGCGGACGACGACGGCGACGCGGCGGCCCCCGACAACGTCGACCTGAACGGGATCGACCCCGCGGACATCGACCGGTCGGACTTCGGCCCCTACGGGCTCCACACCGGCGACGTGGGACGGTTCGACGAGGAGGGGTACCTCCACGTGCTCAACCGGGTCGACGACCGGATCATCACCGGCGGCGAGAACGTCGAACCCGGCGAGGTCGGGGACGTGCTCCGGGAGTACGCCGAGGTCGAGGACGTGGCGGTCGTCGGCCTCGACGACGAGGTGTGGGGCGAGCGCGTCGCGGCGCTCGTCGCCGTCGGCGACCGGTTCCCGAACGGGGCTGGTGCCACGGAAGACGCCGCGAACGCGGAGCCCGATCCGACGGAGACCGGCGTACCGGAGGAGGAGTCGGCCGACCTGGCCGACGACGCGACGGGCTCCGACGACGCGACGGGTTCCGACGACGCGACGCCGGTCGTCGGGGGCGAGGGCGTCGGTCCCGCACCGATCGACGAGGGCGCGTTCGTCGACCACGCTCGGGAGCGCCTCGCCGGCTTCAAGATCCCGAAGACGGTCGCGTACGTCGAGGAGCTCCCCCGGACCGTCTCCGGGACGGTCGACAGGGAGGCGACGCGGGCGCTCCTCCGGGAGCGCGGCACGGACCCCCGGAAGAGTACCGACGCGGACCTGGAGACGGCGGGGTTCAAGCCCGCGGACCCCGCCGAGCCGACCGAGCCGGCGGAAGCGGCGGCCCCGGACGGCGCGAGCGCCTCGGAGTCCGACGCCGAGCGCCCCGAGGAGGTCGACATCGCCGACGCCGAGGAGGTCGCGGCCGGACCGACGAGCGACGACGAGCCCGAGAGGGAGCCGGCGGAGACCGAGGGAGAGAACGGCGCGGACGCCGAGGAGTCGGGTGATGGGGACGCCGACCAGTCGGGCGATGCGGACGCGGCCGACGGCAGATAAACTCACCCGACGTTCTTCGTTGTTCCACCGACGTTTTGCCCGCGGAGCTCTGACGGGTCGTATGGAGCTGCTCGACGACAGCATCGTGCCGGAGCGCGCGCGAGAGGTCAAACAGGAGGCGCGGGAGTTCGCCGACGAGTACATCGCCCCGAACGCGGAGGCGTACTACGAGTCCGGCGAGTACCCGTGGGAAGTGCTCGAAGCGGGAATGGACGCCGGACTGGTCGCCCAAGACATCGGCGAGGAGTACGGCGGCAAGGGGTTCGACCTGGCGCAGGTGCTGGCCATCGCGGAGGAGTTCTACCGCGCCGACGCCGGCATCGCGCTCACCCTCCAGCTGGCCAGCTTCGGCGCGGAGATGGTCGAGGATTACGGGACCGAGGAACAGAAGGAGAAGTACCTCCGGCCCGTCGCCGAGAACGACCAGATCTCCGGGCTCGCGGTCTCCGAGCCGCAGACCGGCTCCGACCTGGCGGGCATGACGACGAAGGCCGAGAAGGTCGAGGGCGGGTACGAGCTGACCGGCGAGAAGTACTGGGTCGGCAACGCGGTCGAGGCCGACTGGCTGACCGTCTACGCGAAGACCGGCGAGAGCGACGACCGCTACTCCAACTACACGCTGTTCATCGTCGAGACCGACTCCGACGGCTACGAGGCCGAGCACATCCCCGAAAAGATGGGGATGCGCGCATCCAAGCAGGGCCACATCGTCTTCGATGACTGCTTCGTGCCCGAGGAGAACGTCGTCGGCAGCGAGGGCGGCGGCTTCTACGTGCTCGCCGACTTCTTCAACCACGGCCGCGTCATCGTCGGCGGTCACGGGCTCGGGCTCGCCGCCGCCGCCATCGAGGAGGCGGAGGCGTTCATCGACGAGCGCGAGGCGTTCGGCCGCACCATCGACGACTTCCAGGCCGTCCAGCACACCATCTCGGACATGCGGATCGGGTTCGAGTCGGCGCGGGCGCTCAACTGGCGCGCCTGCGAGAAGGTCGCGAACAACGAGGACGCCGGCTACTGGGCCGCGCTGGCGAAGACCAAGTCGACGGAGGTCGCCACCGACTGCGCCGAGAAGGGCATGAAGCTCCACGGCGGCCGCTCGATCCTGACCGAGCGCCGGATCGCCCGCGTCTACCGCGACGTGCGCATCCCGGTGATCTACGAGGGCGCCAACGACATCCAGCGCAACCTCATCTACCGGCAGTCGCGGTAGGCGGGTAGATCAGACGGTCGCCGCCAGCCGCCGCAGGGCCTCGCCGCCGCCCGTCGCGAGCGGGTCGCCGTGCCCGACGCAGGCGACCTCGAACGCCGGGGCGCGCTCGGCGAGCCCCCGGACGCTCGTCGCAACTTCGTCCGTGTCGTAGCTTATCAGCCAGCCGGAGGGTTCGAGGTCGCCGTTCGACGCCGAGACGAGGTCCCCGAGGAGCCCGACCCCGAGTTCCTCGCTGACGTACGCGACGTGGCCCGGCGTGTGGCCGGGCGTGTGGTACGCCGTGAACGACCCGATCCGCTCGCCGTCGCGAACGCCGACGACGTCGAGGTCGGCGCGGTCGGTGACGAGGCCGCCGAGCCGCTGGATCAGGCCCTTGTGGTTCCGTAGTGGCGGAGTGCGCGCTCCGCGGAGCAGCTGGGCGTCGAAGCCGTACGCGCGGACCGGCGCGTCGAGGTCGGGCGCGAGCGCCGCCAGCGTCCCGACGTGGTCGAGGTCGTAGTGCGTGAGCAGGACGCGGCCGACCTCCGAGACGGCGACGCCGGCCTCGTCGAGCCCGTCCCGGATCGCGGCCTCGTCCCACGGAGTCCCGGCGTCGACGAGCGTCGGCACGTCGTCGAAGACGAGGTACGCGTTGACGCCGCGACACTCGATCCGCCAGACGCCCTCGGCGATCTCGGTTGCCATGGCCTCCCGTACGGGAGCCGGAGGCAAGAGCGCTCGCGTGCCGGATCGCGCCGCGGTCGAGGGACGGCGGGGAAAATCTGGACGGCGAGAGAAGACATCGGGACGGCGGGGCCGCCGGGGCGGGCGACGAAAACGCCAAGGCGCCGGGGCGACACCACGGGGTATGCGACTGGAGGACTACTGGGGGATCGGCCCCAAGACGAGCGAGCGGCTCACCGAGGCGCTCGGGACCGAACGGGCCGTCGAGGCGATCGAGTCGGCCGACGTCCGCGCGCTCGTCGACGCCGGCCTCCACCGCGGCCGCGCGACCCGCATCCTCCGCCGGGCGAACGGCGAGGCCGGGATGGACGTCCTCGCGACGGGCGACGCGCGCTCGGTGTACGACGACCTCCTCGGGCTCGCGGCCGACGCGGCGCTGACCGCGCACGCGGCCGACCGGATCAGGGTGATGACCCCCCTCCTCGACCGCGACGCCGTCGAGCAGCGGTTAGACCGGGTCGTCGCCGCCCGCGACGCCTGGGAGGGCCTCGACGACGACGAGCGCGAGGCCGTCGCGGACGCCTTCGCCGCCTACGACGAGGCCGACGGCTCGGACCTCGCCGCGGTCGAGACCGCCGTCGCCCTCCGCGAGGCGGGGGTGACTGACGGCCCGTTCGCGGACGTGGGCGCGCTCGACGGCGACCGCCTGCGCGACGCCGCCGACGCGCTCGCCGACGTGCGGGGCTCGATCGACCCCGCCGGCGACCTCGACGGCGACGACATCGAGATCGCGGCGGGCGCCGACGCGGAGCTGGACCGGCTGCGCGAGCAGCTCTCGGCCGCGCGCGACCTCGCAGACTCCGCGTTCGACGTGCTCGAAACCGTCCGCGACGGGAGCCTCCGGGACTTCGAGGCGCTGGAGGCGGCGACGGTCGACCACGTCGCGCACGAGACCGGCGTCGAGCCGGCGACGGTCCGGTCGGCGGCGCCCGACGAGGCGCTCGACGCGGCCGACTTCGTCTCCGGGACGCTTCGCGACCTCGTCGGCGAACTGGAGGCCGCTGTCGACGAGCGCGAGGCCGCCGTCGCGGCCGACATCCGCGAGCGCCTCGGCGACGAGTCGGGCGCCGACGAGGACACCGCGGTCGCCCGCGCCGCGGCGGCGGTCTCGGACGCCGCGTTCCTGCTCTCTCTGGGGCGGTTCGCGGCCGAGAACGGCCACGTCCGCCCGACGCTCGTCGACGACGGCATCGCCGTGCGCGGGGCGCGGAACCCATTCCTCGGCGGCGACGTTCAACCGGTCTCGTACGGGGTCGGTTCGCACTCGCTCGCGGGCGAGGCGGGCGTCGCGAGCGCGGACGCGCCGCCGACGGGCGACCGCGTGAGCGTGCTCACCGGGGCGAACTCCGGCGGGAAGACGACGCTCTTGGAGACCCTCTGTGCGGTCGCGCTGCTCGCGTCGATGGGGCTGCCCGTGCCCGCCGACGCGGCCGAGGTCGGGACGTTCGACCGGATCGTCTTCCACCGCCGGCACGCATCCTTCAACGCCGGCGTGCTGGAGTCGACGCTGAAGTCGGTCGTCCCCCCGCTCGTCGCGGACGGCCGCACGCTCATGCTCGTCGACGAGTTCGAGGCGATCACGGAGCCGGGCCGCGCCGCCGACCTGCTGAACGGCCTCGTCACGCTCACGGTCGA
Organism: Halorubrum sp. SS7; assembly: GCF_005435055.1. NCBI lineage: Archaea > Methanobacteriati > Methanobacteriota > Halobacteria > Halobacteriales > Haloferacaceae > Halorubrum > Halorubrum sp. SS7. The sequence goes on along the minus strand of NZ_SGXV01000003.1, from coordinate 21,963 downwards.
CCGCGGCGCGCTCGGCGTCTACGTCACGCACCTCGCGGAGGACCTGAGCCCGCTGCCCGACGCGGCCCGGATCGACGGCATCTTCGCGGAGGGGCTGACGAACGACTTAGAGCTCCGCGTCGACTACCAGCCGCGGTTCGAGACGGTCGGGAAGTCCACGCCGGAGTTCATCGTCTCGCGGCTGGTCGCGAACGCCGGCGACCGCGGGGTCCGCGCGGGCTTCGAACACCTCGCCGGCGCGGTCGGCGAGGAGGCGGTCCAGCGAACGCTCTCGGACGCCGAGTGGGCGGCGAACGATGACTGACGACGAGGGGGGCCGGGACCCGGGCCCCGATCGGATCCGGTCGGTGGCGGTCCACCGCGAGGACGTGGCGAACGCGCTCGAAGCGACGCTGCGGAGCGACCGCGAGGTCGTCCTCCGCGCGACGCCGCCCTTCTCCGGGCGGATGCGGGCCCGGCTCCACGCGCTCGACGCGGGAGGCGGCGACGGGGACGCGGACGCCGGCGACGGGGGCCCCGCGCCGCTCCACATCGACCCGCGGGCGCTGGTGGCCGACGCGCCGCCGTACCCCGAGGTCGACGACACGGCGGCGGAATACCCCGACGCGGACCTCGCGGCGCGGCGGAAGCGACACGCAGAGGCGGTCGAGGACTGGCGCGAAACGGTTCGCGAGCGCGTCGCCGAGACGGTTGAGATCGAGGTCGACGGCGAGACACGCATCGTCGACGTGACCGCCCTCGGGTAGAAGGGGTTCGTGAACCGCCGACCTGACCCGGCTGCGACGGGCTACAGGCGGAGCCGCTCGACGGCGGTCCCCGCCGTCTCGAAGTCGTCGTCGGTCGCGGCCGCGACCACGACGGTGTGCGCGTCGGTGTCCGCGTCGAGGTCGACCTCGAACGCGCCGTCGGCGTCGGGGGCGACGAGCCGGGACGCCTGCCGCGTGTGGACCGCCACGCGCGCCGCGTCAGTCTCCCCGGCGACGACGACCGAGTCCTCGACGAACTCGGCGGTGGCCGTCAGGTCGGGACCGGCCGGGCGGTCGGACTCGACGTAGCGGTCGCGGACGACGGTCGGCGTCTCGACCGGCTTGCCCGCGTCGACGCCGTGCGCCAGTCGGACGAAGCCGGCCATCGACCACGCGAGGGGGGTCGCCCCCCCGGTGCCCTCGCCGAACTCCCAGCCGTACTTCGTCGGGTGCTCGCGGTCCCACACCTGCTCGGGGAGCATCAACCCGGAGTTACCGAACCCGGCCATCGTCTCCAGCAGCGCCTCGGGTTCGAGCGCGTCCTCGTCGGTGCCGCCGAAGGCGTCGGGGCCGTCGCCGCGGGCGCGGAGCTCGTACTCCCCGCGCTCGCCGGTGAAGATGGGCCACAGGCGGCCACGGCCGTCGCCGGTCCCGGCCCACGGCGCGCCGGGGTCGCCGACCGCGATCTCGCCGTACGCGTCGCCGACGTAGCGGTACCAGGCGGCGCCGTGGGGAGTGTCGACGCGGATCGAGTCGTCGACGACGGCGACGGAGTTGCGGACGACCGGGTCGTCGGCGGGCTTGATCCCCAGCCGGACGAGTTCGAGGAAGCCGCCGTCGACGATCTCGCGCTCGTCGTACGTCGGGCCGTCGTTGGCGATGGTCCGAGGGCGGCCGGACTCGGGGTCGCCGTCGGCCGTGACCCGGAGGTAGTACGGGGTCCGGTCGTGGCGGTCGGTGCCGGTCGCGGTCGCGCACCAGTCCTCGACGCGGGCGGTCCAGTCGTCGGCGAGCGCGAGCCACGCGAGCGCGTCGGCGCGGAGCGACTCGGGCGACTCGGCCGCCCCGCTCCCCGCCTCGTCGGCTCCGTCGCGACGGTCGGCCTCGGCGAGCGCGAGCGCGGCGCCGCAGACGAGGCCCGCGATCTCGGCCGCGATGCTCGACGGCGAGTACCCCGCCTCCTCCTCCCAGCGCTCCTGGGCGGTCTCGGGGCCGTTCTCGGCGATGTAATCGAGCGATCGGGCGACCTGGTCGTAGGAGTAGTCGGCGTCGGCGAGCGTCACGCCGCGCTCGTACAGCTGCCAGGCCATCACGGAGGGGAAGCCGATGTTGTCCATCTGCTCGCCGCCCCACCGGGTCCGGCCGTCGATGTAGGTGTTCTGCGGGAGGAAGCCGTCGTCGTCCTGCTGGGTGTTGTAGAGGTACGCCAAGGCGTCGGCGCCGCGGCCGAGGTCGTCCATCTCGATCAGCGCCGTGAACACCTGGTAGAGGTCCCGCGACCAGACGAAGTTGTAGCCGTAGCCCCGGTCCTCGGCGGCGTACTCCGTCTCGCCCCACGGGACCGAGGGGCTCGCGATCCCCGCGCCGTCGTGGGCCTTGTCCTCGACGGCCGCGAGCGTCATCAGCGCGAAGCGGTACTGCGCCGCGAGGTCGGGGTCGTCCGCGACCGAGTCGGGGAGCTCGCGGTCCGCGAGCCACGAGCGCCACGTCTCGGCGTACGCGTCCGCGGCGTCGTCGAAGCCGCGCGCGAGCGCCCCCTCGGCCTCGCCCAGCGCGGCCGCGGTGTCGGCGTCCTCGGCGAACCCGAGCGCGACCGTGTCCGCGACGGTCTCGCCGCTGCCGACGAGGCCGGCCAGGACGACGTTGCCGACCGCCTCGGCCGACTCCTCGCCGCGCTCGCCGTCGCCGAACAGCGCGTCGGCCGCCTCGCCGCCGGCCGCGAGCGCGCTCGCCCAGTCGAACCCCGTGCCGCTCGCCAGCGCGAGGGCGGGGTCGAACGGCTCGCCCTCGTCGTCGACGAGCTTGCCCGCGTCGCGGTCGGGGTCGTCCTTGCGCGCGAGCAGGTGCGCGCCGCCGTTGCCGTCGACGCGCTGGGCGCGGTCGTTCGTGCCGACGTTGGCGATGGTGGCGTCGGCGAGCGCGTACACGTCGTACTCGCGGCTCCCCTCGAACCGCACGTCCGCGAGGATCGCCGTCCCGTCGGTGTCGACCGCGTACTCGACCCGGAGCGTCCAGGAGTGGCCGTGGCCGTCGCCGGTCTCGCGGATCCGCTGGACGTAGGCGAGCGCGTCGTCGGCCGCCGGCTCCGTCGTCCGCTCTATCGTCTCCGTCGCCGAGACGTGGCCCGTCTCGTCGAACGTGCGGATCGCGTACTCGGAGTCGGGGTCGGCGACGAGGAAGTCGAACGTGCGGACGTTCATCACGTCGATCCGCGGGAACCGCGCCTCGGTGAGCGCCCCCTCCGTGAGCGTGAACCACACCGGGACCGGGTCGTCGGCCTCGTAGTCGGCCGGCGTGCCGAGGCCGAACTTCCGGCCGGTCGTCCAGTGCGGCGCCGCCTCGGGGCCGCTCTCGCGGTCGTGCGGGACCGGGAGCTCGCCGTGGCTCGCGAGCGTCACCGTCGCGTCGATGCGGAGCGCGTGCGACCACGCGATGGGCGTCGCGCTGTCGAGGTCTCCGTCGTCGAACGCCTGCTCCGCGAACAACCCCGCCTCGTTGACGAAGGGTCCGTCCGGCTCGCAGAGCGCGTACAGGTCGCGGGCGTCCGCGAACAGCGGCCCGGCGGCCCCGCCGCGCTCGTCGACGACGCCCGCGAGCGTCGCCGCGGCCGTCGCGCCCCACAGCGTCGCGATGGACCACACCTTCGCGGCGCCCTGTTCGGCCGTGCGCCAGTCGTCGCCGGTGAACCTGACGAGCCCCTCGACAGAGGCGGTCTCGCGCCGGAGCGCGTCGACCGTCTGCCGGACGTGCGTGTTGACCCGGTCGAGGAAGCGGTCGAACTCCGTCGTCGCGACCGAGTCGACGCCGGCGGGCCCGGAGCCGTCGGTGGCGGCCGCGTCGCCGCCCGGCGCGGCCTCGTCGTCGAGCAGGGCGGCGTACTCGGCGGCCGCCGTGGCGAGCGCGAACGTGCTGGCGTCGGCGCGGGCGTCCTGCCCGTCGTCGCTGGCGCGCTGGAGGAACCGCTCCGCGTCGGGGTTCCAGCGCGCGTCGAGGCCCGATAGCGCCGCGTCGGCGGCGTCGGCGGCGTCGGCGCGGAGCCCCTCGTCGACCGGCGCGCGCGCCACGGCGGCGAACGCCCGGAGGTACTCGGCGCCGGTGTGGGTGAACCGACCGAGCGCGTTCTCCCAGCAGTTCTGACAGCGGCGCGGCAGCCCGTCGTCCTCGGTCGTCTCGAGGAGGAAGTCGACGGCGTCGGCGATCGTCTCGTCGATCCGGTCGCGCCACTCGGCGGGGAGGTCGGCCTCGCGGCGCAGCGTCGCGAGGAACGCGACGACCGTCGCGGGCTGGTCGAGCTGGTCGTTCGGGCCGGGTGTCGCGTTCGCGCCCTCGATCCGGGCGTTCGCCCAGCCGGGCGCGACCTTCCCCGAGTCGGCCCACACGCGGTGGGGCCACGAGCCGTCGGCGTCCTGCGTCCGGCAGAAGAAGCTCGCGGCCGCGAGCAGCTCCTCGTCGGCGTCGAGGCCGAGCTCCTCGCTCGCGTCGAGCAGCGCGGTCGACACCGTCGCCTCGTCGCGGAACCAGGTGTAGCCGTAGCCGCCCGAGGTGGAGTAGAAGGGGTCGAACTCGGGCGCGGCGATCCGCGCGCCGGACTCCGCGGTGAGCAGGTCGAGCGCGCGGAGGTCGCTCGCGATCACCGAGCGCCGGGGGGCGTCCTCGGGCACGTCCGGGCCGCGGCCGTCGGCGGCCTCGCGGAGGTCGTCGGCGTCGGGGTAGGCGGTCGCGATGTTCGACACCGCCTCGATCCGGCGCTGGCGGTCGATCCCGTCGGTGAGGGCGTCCTTCGCGTCGTCGCCGGTGTCGCGAGCGGCCCGGCGGTCGACGACGGCGCGGCCCGCGAGCGTGACGCGCTCGGTGCGCCCGTCGCGCTCGAACGGGGCGCGGACGACGACGTCCGGGGTGAGCCGGGAGTCCTCGCGGCGGTCGATCTCGCCGCGGTGCGGGAACCCGTCGCCGCCCTCGCCGAGTAGCTCGGGGATCGTCCGCAGGCGCTGGCCGTGGGCGTTCGAGAGGCCCGTCGAGGCCGTGAGGAAGTCGTGTTCGGTCCGGTGGTACACCTCGACGACGCCGCCGTCCCCGGGGCCGGCGCCGTCGTGGACCATGTTGCCGACGCGGCCCTCGACCATGTCGGGCGAGAACGCGTAGGCGGCGACGAGTTCGGCGTCTGCCGGGGGCGAGCCGCGCAGTTCGACGTGGGTGAGGTGGGTGTCGCTCACCACGAGGTCGAACTGGTGGATGGTGTAGCGGCCGGCGTCGTACTCCGTCTCGACGAGCGGGGTGTCGCCGTCGTAGTGCTGGCGGGTCGTCTCCAGGTCGTCGAACCAGCGGACGCCGCGCCCGGCGGTTATCCCCATCCGGAGGCGGTCGGCGCCGCCGACCTCGGAGAGGGAGTACGAACAGTCGTGGACGGTCCCGTCCGGCCCCACGTGGACCAGTCGGCCGTCGTCGCCGGTGAACGCGCCGGCGGTCATCGAGTGCTCCGCCGGGTAGCGCTCCCCGCGCCGACGTTCGTGCTCCGTAAGGGCGGTACGCAGTCGCATACCCGCCCTGCGCCTGCCGGAGTAAAAGCCTTGACGACCGCGGCGGGTAACCGCGCGGCGAGCGGCGCCGCGGCGCGGTCACCGCCACAAGAGCAACACCGAAGGCCCCGGGCGTCGATGGCCGTCACATGCACCACCCCGGACCCCCGCGCTTCCTCGCGACCGGCGAGCGGACGGAGCTTGCGCCGAGAGATCCGAACCCGGACGGCGCGTACGCGTGGCGCATCGCCGACGCGCCGCCCGACAGCGAGGCGACCGTCGGCGACGGCCCCGTGACCGGGTTCACGCCCGACGTTCCGGGGCGCTACCTGCTCGGCCTCGACGCCCCGGACGGCGACCACCTCCTCACCGTCCGCGCGTTCCCGGCGAGCTACGAGGGCGTCGACGTCGCGGGCGGGAGCGGGACCGCGATCCGCGACCGGGACGCGGACGACGCGCCGCGCGACTACGCCGCGCAGGGGCGACACGAGGGGGTCGGCCGACCGCGCGTGCGGGTCGACGCGAGCGTCGCGTTCGACGGGGACGCGGCTGGGGCGGGCGAACACGCCGGAGAGGCGGTGTTCACCGCGGTCCCCTCGCCGAACCCGGAATCCTCGCTCGACGCCGACGACCTGACCGTGACGTTCGTCGTCGACGACCGCGACGTGGCAGACGCGGTCGCGGCGGGCCGCACGAACCCGCGGGACGCGCTCCGCACGAGCGAGGACGGTCGCGAGCTCCGCGTACCCCTCGACGCGGTGCCGGACCGGCTCCGGGTACACGCCGTCGCGGTCGCGCGGGACCCGGGCGAGGACCCGCGCGTGAGCGTCGCCGACGCGGCGGCCGTCGAGCGCGCCGCGGGCGACCGGGCCGCGGCCGACGAGGCTGGGGGAAGCGAGGCCGTGCGGGTCCCGGACGCGCCCGACTTCGAGACGGTGCGGCTCAACGACCCGCCCGAGTGGACCCGCGAGGCCTCGGTCTACGAGGTGTTCGTCCGCACCTTCGCGGACGCCGACGAGGGCGAGGCGTTCGACGCCATCGCCGAGCGGATCCCGCGTATCGCCGACCTCGGCGTGGACACGCTGTGGCTCACCCCGGTCCTCGGCCACGACGGGAAGCCGCACGGCTACAACATCGTCGACTTCTTCGACACCGCCGAGGACCTCGGCGAGCGCGAGGACTTCGAGGCGCTCGTCGAGACCGCCCACGACCACGGGATGCGCGTGCTGTTCGACTTCGTCGCCAACCACACCGCGCGCGAGCACGAGTGGTTCCGGGACGCCTACCAGAACCCCGAGTCGCCGTACCGCGACCGCTACGAGTGGCAGGAGTCGGGCGAGCCGGGCACCTACTTCGACTGGGAGCTGATCGCGAACCTCAATCACGCGAACCTCGACGTGCGGCGGTTCCTGCTCGACGTGGTCGACGAGTGGGCGCCGCTCGTCGACGGGTTCCGCTGCGACATGGCGTGGGCGGTCCCCGACTCCTTCTGGCGGGAGCTCCGCGACCGCGTGAAAGACGTCGATCGGGAGTTCCTCCTGATGGACGAGACGATCCCGTACATCCCCGGCTTCCACGAGGGGATGTTCGACGTCCACTTCGACGCGACGCTGTACTTCCAGCTCCGGCAGATCGGACGGGGGGCGGCGCCCGCGGAGTCCGTCCTCGACGCGGTCGGCCAGCGCGCCGAGATCGGGTTCCCGGACCACGCCGAGTTCCTCCAGTACATCGAGAACCACGACGAGACGCGCTACCGCGTCGAGTGCGGCGACGCGGCCGCGGCCGCGGCGGGCGCGGCGATCATGACGCTGCCGGGCGTCCCGATGGTGTACGCCGGCCAGGAGATCGGGCAGCGCGGGCGCCGCGACGCGATCGCGTGGGACCACGCGCGCGAGGAGGTCCGCGAGCGCTACGAGCGCCTGCTCGCGGTCCGCCGGGACCACCCCGCGCTCGGGCCGGCCGGCGACCTCTCGCGCGTCGACTACCACGTCGCGAGCGGCGACCTCTCGGAGGAGCCGGTCGTCGCCAGCGGCGACGCCCACCCGGACGACGTGGTGGCGTTCCGACGGCGCGACGGCGACGACGACCTCGTCGTCGTCCTCAACTTCGCGCCGGTCGACGCGAGCGTCGCGGTCGACCTCGACCACGGGGAGCGCGACCTCGTCACCGGCGAGGACTGCCTCGTCGAGGACGGCGAGGGCACGGAGCGGATCCGCGTCGACGAGGTGGCGGTGGTTCCGGTCGCCGGGGAGTGAGCGGCTGCCCGGTCGCCGAGAAGTGAGCGGTCGCCCGGCCGCCGGGGAGTGAGCGGCCGCCCCGCCGCCGGTTCCGCCCCGGCAGTCGAACCCGGGCGCGACCCGGCCGGACGCAACGCTTGAGTCGGTGGGGATCGCAGGGGGCCGTATGCGATTCGACCGCTCCGACGCCGTCTTCTGTCACGTCACCTCGCTGCCGGGGGCGTACGGGATCGGCGACCTCGGCGAGGGCGCGCGCGACTTCCTCTCGTTCCTCGGCGACGCCGGCGTCGACCACTGGCAGATCTGTCCGTTCGGGCCGACGCTCTCCGTGGCCGGGGAGTCGCCGTACCAGTCGCCGTCGGCGTTCGCCGGCAACCCGCTGTTCGTCGACCCCGACGGGCTCGTCGCGGACGGGTGGCTCGACGAGGGCGACCTGACGCCGGTCCCCGACTTCCCGACCGACCGCGTCGACTACGACGCGGTCCGCGAGTACAAGCTCCCGCTGTTGCGGACCGCCTTCGACCGGTTCGAGGAGCGGGCGACGGAGGCGGACCGCGCGGCGCTCGACGAGTTCCGCGAGCGCGAGCTGTGGCTCGCCGACTACGCGCTGTTCCGCGCGCTCTCCGACGCGCGCCCGGAGGACGTCTGGACCGACTGGCCCGCGCCGCTGCGGACGCGAGACCCCGAGGCGCTGGCCGAGGCGCGCGACGAGCACGCCCGCGAGATCCGGTTCCGCGAGTTCGTCCAGTGGACGTTCGACCGCCAGTGGCGCGATCTGCGGGCGGTCGCGGCCGAGGAGGAGGTGTCTATCGTCGGCGACGTGCCCATCTACGTCGCGCTCGACTCCGCCGACGTGTGGGCGAGCCCGGAGGCGTTCCGACTCGACGAGGGGAACCGCCCGACTGCGGTCGCCGGCGTCCCGCCGAACGCGGGCGACGACGGGCAGCGGTGGGGGAACCCGCTGTACGACTGGGAGCACCTCGCCGAGTCGGGGTACGACTGGTGGCTCGACCGGTTCCGCCGGCTGTTCGAGCTCGCGGACGTGGCGCGGCTCGACCACTTCCTCGGGTTCGCGAAGTACTGGGCGATCCCGGCCGACAGCGACGACCCCGCGGACGGCGAGTGGCGCGACGGGCCGGGCCGGGACCTGTTCGAGACGGTGGAGCGCGAACTGGGCGAGGCCCCCTTCATCGCGGAGGACCTCGGGTTCGAGGAGCCGGCGATGGAGGAGCTGATGGCGGAGTTCGGCTTCCCCGGGATGCGCGTCCCGCAGTACGCCGACTGGTGCGCGGAGGGGAACCAGTACCAGCCGATGCACTACGGCGAGGGCGTCGTCGGCTACACCTCGACGCACGACACGGACACCTGGGTCGGCTACTTCGAGGACCTCCCGGCCGAGCAGCGCGACTGCTTCCGGTACAACGTCGGCTCCGACCCCGAGGAGCCGCCCGAGTGGGCGATCATCGACGCGGTGTGGGGGTCGGACGCGATCCTCGCGGTGACGACGCTCCAGGACCTGCTCGGGCTCGGCAGCGACGCGCGGTTCAACGAGCCCGGCACGCTGGCCGGCAACTGGGAGTGGCGCGTCGCCCGCGACGCGCTCGACGACGAGATAGCGGACCGGCTCTGGGAGCTGGGCGGGCGACACGTCCGGTAGCCCGTGACGGGGATCCTCCCCGACGCGCCGGTCGTCCACGTCCTCGTGATCGCCGCGGCGACCGGGCTGATCTGGGTCGGGAGCGGCTGGCTGGAGGAGGCCGCCGAGACCCTCGCCGGCTACTACGGGCTGCCGGCCGTCGTCCAGGGTTCGGTCGTGGTCGCGGTCGGGTCGAGCTTCCCGGAGCTCGTGAGCGTCCTCGTCACCGCCTTCACCGGCGTCTTCGACATGGGCGTCGGGGCGCTCGTCGGGTCGGCCATCTTCAACGTCCTCGTGATCCCCGCGGTCGCCGGCCTCGGGGCCGAGGAGGAGCTGGAGGCCAACCGGGCGATCGTGTACAAGGAGGCGCAGTTCTACATGCTCGCGGTCTCGGCGCTGGTCGTGACGTTCGCGCTCGCGGTCATCTACTTCCCGGTGTCGACGGATCCGATCGTCGGGGAGCTGCCGCGCTCGCTCGCGGTCATCCCCCTCGGGCTGTACGGGCTCTACCTGTTCATCCAGTACCAGGACGTGGACGACGCGGCGGCGGAGCGCGTGCGCGACGGGGTCGACCTCCGGCGGGAGTGGGCGAAGCTGGCGGCGGGCCTCGGGCTCATCGTCGTCACGGTCGAGCGGCTGGTCGCGTCGGTCGAGTCGCTCGGCGCGGCCTTCGGCGTCCCGGAGTTCCTCGCCGGCGTCACGGTCGTCGCGGCGGCGACGAGCCTGCCGGACGCGCTGGTGAGCGTCCGGACGGCGCGCGACGACCGCGGCGCGACGAGCCTCGGCAACGTCCTCGGCTCGAACACCTTCGACCTGCTGGTCGCGATCCCGCTCGGCGTGCTGATCGTCGGCGCGGTCGAGGTGAACTTCTCGACGGCGGTGCCGATGTTCGGCGTCCTGACGGCCGCGACCGTCCTGCTGTTCGTGACGCTTCGGATGGGACTCGCGCTCGGCGAGCGCGAGTCGTACGCGCTGCTCGCGGCCTACGCGCTGTTCGTCGCGTGGGTCGTCGCCGAGACGGTCGGAGCGACGAGCGTGCTGAAGGGCGTGTGAGGGCCGGCGCGGGCGGTCACGCTACGCGGTCGCCGGGAGGCGACGCTTCAGTAGGAGTTCCGGCCGATGATGAGGTACAGCAGGATACCGAGGATCGGCGCGAAGAACACCACGAGCGCCCAGAGCACGGGCGGATGATCGCTTCGCGACTGCGCGTCCGAGTACGTCCACACGATCATCGCCAGGTGAACGACGAGGAAGACGAGGCTGATCAGCAGGGCGATCCCGGCGGCCGCACCCTGGAGGAGCAACGGGGACATACCGCTCGGAACCAGAACGGCCCCCGACAAGTGCTTTCGGATCCGCGCCCGGCGAAACCGCTTTTCGCGTCGAGTGCGAACGTTCCGCATGGTGAACGCGCTGCGCGCGCTCGGCGCCGCGAGCGAGTGCCTCGGGGTCGTGCTCCTGCTCGCGTGGTGGCGAGTGGCCGGCGGCGAGGTCCGGGCCGCCCCGTTCGCGGTCGGCTTCGCGGCCGGCTACCTCTACCGGCACGCGCGGACGGTCGCGGGCTGTCGGCGGCTCCGGGGCGGCCCGGGGCGGACCGTCGGCGTCGCGCTGGCGTGGGGGGCGCTCGGGGTCGCCGTCGGGCGCTCGGTCGACGGCCCGGCGGCGAAGCGCTCGTTCGCCGCCGGCCTCGGAGCGGGGTCGGCCGGCTACTGGCTCGCGCGGCGGAACGAGTGACTGCGCGGCGCAGGCGGGGAACGGCGGCGCCGCCGAGCGCCCGGCCGGAGCCCGAACCGTTTTGATCCCGCGGCACCCGGTGCCGGTATGAACCTCCCAGTCGACGCGGACCGGCTCCGCGCGGACATCGAGGCGAACGCGGCGTTCGGCCGGGTCGAGACGGACGACCCCGACGCGCACGCGCGAACGAACCGAACGGGGACCGAGGCCAACCGGGAGGCCCGGGACCGGCTGGTCGCGCGCCTCCGCGACGCCGGCCTTGACGTGACCGTCGACGCCGTCGGGAACGTCCTCGGCACGTGGACCCCCGAGAGCGCCGACCCGGACGCCGCCCCGGTCGTCTCCGGGAGCCACCTCGACAGCGTCCCCGAGGGCGGCATCTTCGACGGGCCGCTCGGGGTGTACGCCGCGCTGGAGGCCGTCCGCGCGATGCGGGACGAGGGCGTCGAACCGGAGCGCCCGGTCGGGGTCGTGAGCTTCACCGAGGAGGAGGGTGGCACCTTCGGCAACGGCCTGCTGGGGTCGACCGTCGCGACCGGCGAGCTGGCGCTCGACGAGGCGCTCGCGCTGTCGGACGGCGACGGGGAGACGCTCGGCGAGGCGCTCGACCGGATCGGTTACCGCGGCGGGGACGCGGTCGACGCCGCCACGCCGACCGACGCGGAGGGCGCGCCGACGACGGTAGACCCCGCGTCGTGGGGGGCGTTCTACGAGCTCCACGTCGAGCAGGACACGACGCTGGAGGCTGCGGGCGCGGCGGCCGGCGTCGTGACGACGATCACCGGGATCACCCACTGCGAGGCGACGATCGACGGGGAGGCGAACCACGCGGGCGCGACCCCGATGGACGAGCGGACGGACGCGCTGGCGGCCGCCAGCGAGTTCGTGCTGGACGTCGAGCGCGCCGCGAACGAGGTCGTCGCGTCGTCGTCGCCCTCGGCCGTCGGCACGGTCGGGTCGCTGTCGGTCGCGCCGAACGCGACGAACGTGGTCCCCGGGCGCGTCGAGGCGGGCGTCGACGTGCGCGACGTGGAGGCCGAGTCGATGGAGGCGATCGTCGACGCCGCGCGCGACTCGCTGGCGCGGCTGGAGCGCGAGCGCGGGGTCGAGACCGCGTTCGACCGCCCGTTCGACGTGGCGCCGACGCCGATGAGCGACCGCCTCCGCGAGGCCGCCCACGAGACCGCCGACGCAGCGGGCCGGGAGGCGATCGATCTCCACTCCGGCGCCGCTCACGACGCGATGCGGGTCGCGCGCGTCACGGACGCGTCGCTGCTGTTCGCCCCGTCGCGCGACGGGATCTCGCACAACCCGCGCGAGTGGACCGACTGGGCCGACTGCGCCGCCGCGACCGAGGTGCTCGCCGGGGCGATGGCTCGCGTCGCCGTCGGCGACCGGTGACAGTCGCGGCCGAGGGAGACGCGCGGGACCGCGGGGGCACAACCGTTTTGCCGGTCGGCCGCGAGCGACGAGCGTGAGACGTCCACTCGGGTTCGCGTCGGTCGCGGTCGGACTGCTCGCCGGGATCGCCGGGACGGTCGCCGGCACGACCGACGCGCTCGCGACGTGGCCGCCGATCGGGGGGTACCCTGCTCCGGTGGTCGTGAGCCGGGCGCTGCTGGTCGTCGCCGTCGCGGGACTGGCGTACGGGAGCTACCTGCTCGCGGTCCGCGTGCTCACGCGGTCGGCCAGCAAGCGCCGGGCGCACAACGTCCGGAACCTGCTGCGGCTGGCGTTCGGGGTCGTCGGGACGGTGGCGACGCTCGCGGTGGCGACGGAGAACTGGCTCGGCCTCCTGTTCTCGCTCGGAGTCATCGGGTTCGCGGTCACCTTCGCGCTCCAGCAGCCGCTGCTGTCGCTGATCGCGTGGGTGTACATCGCCGTCAAGCAGCCGTTCGGCGTCGGCGACCGGGTCCGGATCGACGACGCGAAGGGCGACGTGATCGGCGTCGACTTCCTCGTGACGACGCTGTGGGAGATAAACGGGGAACTGGTGACGACGAACCAGCCCTCCGGGCGGGTGGTCACCGTCCCGAACAGCGTGGTCCTCTCGTCGAACGTCGTCAACTTCGGCGGCGGCGGGTCGCCGTACGTCTGGAACGAGGTCTCGGTTCAGGTCGCCTACGAGACGGACCTGGAGTTCGCGCGGTCGGTGATGATCGAGGAGGCGACCGACCTGGTCGGCGGGGAGATGGCGGAAGGCATCGCCGCCTACCGCGAGGCGCTCGCGGAGACGCCCGTCGAGCTGGAGGTCCACGACGGGCCGACGGTCAACGTCCGGCAGGAGGAGTCGTGGGTCGAGCTCCGGGTCCGGTACCTCACCCACCCGCGCCGCGGCCAGCGCGTGAAGAACCGCCTGTACGAGCGGATCCTCGACCGGTTCAACGACAGTCCGGACCGCGTCGCGTTCCCGGTGAGCCGCAACCGATAGGGGGCACCCCCCTTTCGGCTCGGACATATCGGCCACGGCGGTCGGGGAGTGAAGTATAAGTACGATCGCGCGGTTCGAGCGGCGGGACGGGCGTCGTCGCGATCGGGCCGCCCGGGGCGCCGTGACGGCCGTTTGCCCCCTCCAGAGGCGAATTTTGTCCTTCTCCGGCCGCCGCCAGCAGCGATATATTTATATTCTCTCGGCACTAACTACACGTTAACAGACTGGCGATTGCGGACCTCGCTGTATTTTCGTCGGGGGATCGTCGGAGCAAGCCCATGACAGAGACATACACCTACAGCGACGGCGGCACGGAACGAGACCGACTCGCGGACCGGGGCGACGCGTCCGCGACCGGCGAGCGCACCCGAACGAGGGACGCGGCGGGAGCGGAGTCGACGAGCGTCGACGAGCGCACGGAGGGCGAGCGCGAGCGGATCACCACCTGTCCGGAGTGCGACGGCCGGCTCGCCACGGACACGGAACACGGCGAGACGGTCTGCAGCGACTGCGGGCTCGTCGTCGAGGAGGACTCGGTCGACCGCGGCCCGGAGTGGCGCGCGTTCAACTCCGGCGAGCGCGACAGCAAGTCGCGGGTGGGCGCCCCCACGACGAACATGATGCACGACAAGGGGCTCTCGACGAACATCGGCTGGCAGGACAAAGACGCCTACGGCAAGTCGCTCACGGGGCGACAGCGGCGCCGGATGCAGCGGCTGCGGACCTGGAACGAGCGCTTCCGCACCCGCGACTCCAAGGAGCGCAACCTCAAGCAGGCGCTCGGCGAGATCGACCGCATGTCCAGCGCGCTGGGCCTCCCGGACACCGTCCGCGAGACCGCCTCGGTCATCTACCGCCGCGCGCTGAGCGAGAACCTGCTTCCGGGCCGTTCGATCGAGGGCGTCGCCACCGCGTCGCTGTACGCCGCCGCCCGGCAAGTGGGGAACCCCCGGAGCCTCGACGAGTTCACCGCGGTCTCCCGAGTCGAGAAGATGGAGCTCACCCGGACGTACCGCTACGTCATCCGCGAGCTCGGACTGCGCGTCCAGCCCGCGGACCCGACGAGTTACGTGCCCCGGTTCGTCTCGCGGCTCGACCTCTCCGAGGACACCGAGCGGCGCGCGCGCGAACTGCTCGACGACGCCGCGAACGCGGGGATCACCAGCGGCAAGTCGCCGGTCGGGCTCGCCGCGGCCGCCGTCTACGCCGCGGCGCTGCTGTCGAACGAGAAGGTGACCCAGAGCCAGGTGTCCGACGTCGCCGACGTCTCGGAGGTCACCATCCGGAACCGGTACAAGGAGCTGCTCGACGCGAGCGGCACCGTGAGCGCCTGAGCGGGCGACGACGATCGAACCGGCCGTGGGACCGGCCCGTCGAACCGACCGCGAGATCGACCCGCCGACAGTCGCGGATCGCCCGCCACACACGTTTTTAACGCGGCCGCCTGTACTGGGTGACATGGTTGACGCGTTCGTCAGACTCGTCTGTCCGGAGTGCGGCAAGGAGTGGCAGGACAACCCCGCCGAGCTTCAGGATCTGCGGTCCAACTTCAGCTGTTCGGCGTGTCACGCGACGCGCCGCCTGACGGAGTTCATGCGGACGGAACGCGACCTCGAGGCCGTCAAGCAGTTCCAGTAGCGCGCGCCGGCGACGACGACCGGCCCGCGACGCCGCGCCCTCCGATCGACGAGTGACCGACCCCCTAGCGACGCCCGTCGCTCGCGGGCCGGCGATCGCCGCGGACGGTCGTAAACGATCCTGATCGATCTATCGAGAATCCACTTCTCCGCGCCGCTACTCGCGAAATACGCGAACAGTATGGTAACGTGACTCAAGATAATAATATAAACCTCCGGTAGCAAAGGACTGGTACTCATGAAGAAGCAGGAGCTCATCCATCTTCACGGTCTCCTCGCGGAGGTACGAAAACAGTGCGAGTTCTGGGACGACGACGTCGACCTCGAAGCCTATGAAGAACTGGGCGTCAAGCCGACATCGATTCACAAGTCGAAGACCGACCACAAAGCCGCCGTTTTCAAGCTGACCGAGGGAATCACCGAGCCGATGGAGTCGTCCGAATCGGAGCCGCTGGCCCCGACGGCCGACTGAACCGTCTACTGCGCGCTACTCCTCGCCGACCGACCGTCCGCCGACTAGCGTCGCCGCCGTCCGTCGCACCGCGTCGTTCTCGCCCGCGGACCGTCGGTGCCGGAGACCGTTCTCGAGTCTCAGCGACCGTCAGCCGCCCCGTTCTCGTCGGGGTCGGACCCGTCGCCCGCCGACGCTGACGGCTCCTCGG
The DNA here is from genome assembly GCF_005435055.1 of Halorubrum sp. SS7. Classification (NCBI taxonomy): domain Archaea; kingdom Methanobacteriati; phylum Methanobacteriota; class Halobacteria; order Halobacteriales; family Haloferacaceae; genus Halorubrum; species Halorubrum sp. SS7. The sequence continues at coordinate 6,144 of NZ_SGXV01000003.1, read as the reverse complement.
CCGTCGGGGAGTCCTCCGGGCGGTCGCTCTCCTCGGGATCGATCTCGGTCACGGACAGCACTTTCAGCGGAATGTTACGGAGCCGCTTGCCGATCTCCTTGCGCGCGACGCGGCTGGCGTGTTCGTCGCGGTCGACGTTGAACACGTCCATCCGGAGTTCGAGGGCGACGAGCGCCTCGTCGGCCGCGACGAACGCCGGGTCGAGTTGCTCGCCGCTCGGCGACGTCCGCGTGCCGGTGTCGATCTCGACGTAGTTGAGGTCCGGATTGAGCATCTCGCCGGTCTTCGAGATGGCGATCCGGACCGCCTCGTCGGAGGTCTCCACGTCGTACACCGGGACCGCGGCCTCGACGACGACTCGACAGTCCATCACGTCCGAGCGTACCACGCGAACGAGTATCAAACTTCGGCCGGCCGCTTCTCGGCGGTCGACGCGGTCGGCGAGCGGGCGTCTCGCGGCCGCTCGTTCCTGCGGAGACGCCGGCCGCCCGCGGACGCGGGCCCGCCGCTCACTCCCCGCCGGCGCGGAGGTAGTAGAACACGTACGTCTGCGCGTAGCCGGCGAACTCGCCGCCGAACCGCTCGCGGATCGCCCGGGAGGTCGCCGCGTAGCTCCCGCGGTCGCAGTCGGGGTAGTACTCCTCGATTGTCGTGCGGATCCAGGTGTCGAGCGGCACCGCTTCGAGGAACCCCAGCGAGAACAACAGCACGCAGTCTGCGACCTTGTCCCCCACGCCGACGAACCGCGTGAGCGACTCCCGCGCCTCCTCGTAGGGGAGGTCGGCCGCCGCCAGCGGGTCGGCCTCGCCGCTCGCGACCATCTCCGCGGTGCGCTGGACGTACGGCGCCCGGTAGCCCAGGGAGAGGTCGCGGAGCTCCTCCTCGGTGCGCGCGGCCAGCTGATCCGGCGTCGGGAACGCTCGGTACGTCTCGTCGCCGAGCGCGACCGCGTCGCCGTACGTCTCCCGGAGCCGCCGCTGCATCCCGTGGATCCGCGCGACCCGCATCTGCGCCGAGCAGATGAAGGATATCAGACAGGGGAACACCGGGTCCCGGGTCAGCCGCATCCCCTCGTAGGCGTCGTAGGCCCGTTCCAGCAGCGGCAGGTCGGGCGTTGCGTCCAAGATCGCGTCGAGGTCGTCGTCGAGCCGGAGCAGGTGCGTCAACAGCGGCTCGGCGTCCGTCGACGCCTCCCATCGCAGCGTGCCGTCGTGGACGCCGCCCTCCTGTCTGACCCGGACGGCGACCCGTTCCTCCGTCACCCCGGGAATCGGGTCGACGACGGTCTCGTACCACGCGTCGCCGCCGTGGGCGTGAAGCTCGTCGTAGGTCTCGCCGTCCGCGCGGTTCCAGAGGTAGCTCTGTCCGCTCTCCAGGGTCGCCTGGAGATCGAACGGTCCAGCCAGGTCGCCGACGTCGATCGCCCCGCGTTCCATCGTCTCGTCTCACGCCGCCCGCGGACATGCGGGTTTCGGTCTCCGAACCGCCGCCGAGGACGGCTTTTTGTCCGCCCGCACCGTACCGCGGGTATGCCGACGTACAGGCGGACGACTCGGGTGCCGGCCCCGATCGAAGACGTGTGGGATTTTCACTCCACGGTCGACGGACTGCGAGAACTCACCCCGGACTGGATGCGTCTCCGCGTCGACGGCGTCGCGGGCCCGGACGGATCCCCCGACCCCGAGGTCCTCGTCGCGGGCTCGGAGATCGAGATGTCGGTCCGCCCGTTCGGGGCCGGACCGCGCCAGCGGTGGACCTCGCGGATCGCCGAGCGCGAGCCCGACGGCACGGCATCTCCGGAGCGCTCCGCCCGGTTCGTCGACGTGATGGAGGGCGGCCCGTTCCGACGGTGGGAACACACCCACGCGTTCTACGCCGACGGCGACGAGACGCTCCTCGTCGACACGGTCGCCTATCGGCTGCCGCTCGGCCCGCTGGGCGACGCGGTCGGGCCGATGGCGAAGGTGGGATTCGAGGGAATGTTCCGCGACCGGCACCGCCGGACCGTCGACCGGTTCACCGAGAACTGACCGAGTCGCGGGGACGCCGCCGACCAAGCGTTACGGCGTCGCGACCCGCGTCGCGTCCGCGTCGAAGGTGAGTTCGAAGACGGCGCCGTCGTCGTTCCTGACGTCGATGTCCCACTCGTGCGCCTCGACGATCCGGTCGACAATCGCCAGGCCGATGCCGGAGCTGTCGGCCGAGGAGACGCCCGAGTCGAACACCGTATCGGCGAGTTCAACAGGGATGCCGGGTCCGTCGTCGGCGACGTACATCCCGCCGACGTCGCCGCCGTCGGTGATCGGGCCGATCTCTATCGAGACCTCCGGGCCGCCGTGGTCGATCGCGTTCCGGAAGAGGTTCTCGAGCGCCTGCCGGAGTCGGCTCGGGTCCGCCTCGACGCGCCCGATCTCGTCGGCGATCGTGAGCGTCGCGTTGGGCGCGCGCACCGAGCCCCAGGCGTCCTCGGCGACGGCCGCGATCGGCACCGGCTCCGTGTCGCCGATCGCCTCGCCGCGGCGCGCGAGCATGAGCAGGTCGTCGATCAGCGTCTCCATGCGGTCGACCGCGCCGCTCATGGCGTCGTACCGCGACGGGGTAAGTTCGTCCTCGGAGAGCGACAGGTAGCCCGAGAGCACGTTCAACGGGTTCCGGAGGTCGTGCGAGACGACCGCGCTGAACTGTTCGAGCTGTTCCGCCTGTCTGCGGAGCGCCTCCCGGCGGTCGTTGCGCGCGATCGTGTGCGCGATCAGGTCGCCGAGGGTGCGGTACAGGCCCACCTCCTCGTCCGCCCAGACGCGGTAGTCGTCGGACTCGAACGCGACGATGCCGCTGAGCTCCCAGTCGACGACGAGGGGGACGTGGACCGTCGCCGGCGGCCCCGCGAGCCCCGCGTCGTCGTCGCCCTCGGAGTCGTCGGCGGCCGGGGCGGACCCGCGCGCGACGTTACCGAACGTCGACAGCAGGTCCGGATCCGGGAAGTCGTCGAACGGCCTCGGCGCCGGGTCGAACCCCTCGGGACACCAGTCGTAGGCGGGGACGAACTCGCCGTCCTCCTCGCGGTAACAGACGATCCGGTCGAGTTCGGCGTGTTCGCCGACGTTCTCCATCGTCCACTCGATCTTCGTGCCGACCTCGTCGGTGCGCGTGCTCATGAGCGTCGTCCCGGCGTCGAGCAACACCTCCGAGAGCCGGGCGACGCCGTCGTCCCCGAGCTTGACGCGGTCGGGGGTCATCTGACTCCGGATCCGCTCGGCGAGCGGGTCGACCGCGTCTTCTCCGGCGTGGCGACCGCGGTCGTCGGCCTCGACCACGTCGTCCACGTCGGCCGCCAACAGCGTTCGGATCGTCGCCGTCGACGCGTCCTCGACGAGCGCGATCACCGGCACGTGGGACGGGAGCGCGGCGAGTCCGTCCGCGACGCCGCCGTCCGTCGCGGCCGAGGCGGTGACGACGACTCCGCAGGTGCCTTCTAACGGCTCCTCGCCGTCTCGGTCGTCGCCGAAGTCATTGGGAGCGAGCGTCCGAAGTGACGGCCCGCCCGCGCCGTTCCACGCGGCCTCGACCGCACGGGCCACGCGTTCGCTGGCGCTCTCGTCGTCGCCAACGAACGCGACGACCGTTCGCCGGTCCATACCCGACCCACCCGTTCCGCGGTCTTGAACGTTTACCCCAAAATATCGGCGCTGAAAACGCTACGACGAGTTCGCCGTCGCGGTGACGTAGATACCCACGAGGACCACGCAGCCGCCGGCGACCGTCGCCGGAGTGGGCGTCTCCGACAGCAGCGCGGCCGCGAGCAGCGTCGCGCCGACCGGCTCGCCGAGCAGCGAGACGGAGACGACGCTCGACTCCAGGTGCGCGAGCGCCCAGTTGAGGACCGTGTGGCCGAGCAGCCCCGGCCCGACCGCGAGCCCGGCGAACAGGAGCCACTCCCGGGCGGGGTACCCCGTCAGCGGGTGGCCGGCGGCGAGCACGAACGCGAGCAGGACCACCACGCAGACGCCGTACACGACGGTGACGTAGGGGACCAACGAGATCCGCTGCCGCAGCGAGCGACCGGCCAAGACGTACCCCGCCGCGGCGACGGCACCGGCCAACGCCAACGCGTTGCCGTACAGCGGGCGCGGCCCGACCGCCACGCCCCCCAGGAAATCGCCGAGCGACATCGACGCCATCCCGGCCACGGCGACGGCGATGCCCGCGGCCATCCGCCGCGTGACGCGTTCGCGCAACAGCAGCCACGCGCCGACCGCGACGAACACCGGCTGCGCCTGGACGAGCGTCACGCTCGCGGCGACGCTCGTCCACCGGAGGCTCTCGAACCAGGCCGCGAAGTGGACCGCGAGCGCGACGCCGGACAGCACCGCGAACGCGAGGTCGCGCGACCGGATCCGGCCGAACTCCCCGCGGTACCGCCACGCCGCCACCGAGGCCAGCGGGAGGGTCGTGAACAGCACTCGGTAGAACGCGGCGACCGAGCTCGGCGCGTCGCTCAGGCGGACGAGGATCGCGCCCGCGCTCACCGCGACGACCGCCGCCGCGAGCCCCGCCTTCGGCGACACCGCTGGCTTCGAACTCATCGAGTTTCCGACCCTTCGAGCGGGGGGCGCTTACCGGTTTCGAGAGCCGAGCGTGCGGGCCGGCGCGGTCGCCGTCGCCGTCGCGTCCGCCGCCGAACCGACCCCGACGGTGATTTCACCCCCCGACGCGAACGACCGTCCATGTGTGCGGACACGTTCGGCGTCGGCATCCGCGTCGCCGAGACGGAGCTCCGAGTCGTCGTCGGCGTCCCCTCCGACATCGACGCCGGGTGGACCGATCCCGAGGCGTTCCAGTCGCTCGTCGCGGAGGCCGTCTGGGACCGGCTCGACAGACGACAGACGTTAGCCGCGGTCGACGCCCGGTACGACACCGGCGAGACCGCCGCCCTCGGGAGCGTGACGCTGGAGCCCGACGGCACCCTCGTGGAGACAGACCTCAGGCGCATCGCGGAAAACGACGAGCGGGTCGAAAACGACGGCTGACGCACCGAGCCGGGAGGCGATGTCTCACTCCTCGACGCCATCCGCTTCGAGCGCCGCGCCGATGGCCCACGTCCGATCCGGCCGGTACGCGGTGAGGTCGTACCGGGTCGGTCCCACCGTGTCCCCCCACGTTTCCAGCGCGCCGAGCGTGACCAACCCCGACAGGGTCGCCCCCAGCGTCCGCGGCGTCGTCTCCGGGTCGGTCAGCGCGGCGTGGACCTGCTTCGACTGCGGGTAGTTCCGGTCGCACGCCTCGATACCGCGCCTGGCCTCGGCCCAGTGACGACGGACGTACCCGAAGGTGGTGGGGTCGTCGCGCGAGAGCCGCTCGACCGCCGCCGTCGCGGCCGCGTCGGTGTCGACGACGGCCTCGACACGGGACAGCAGCTCGGCGGAGCACTCGGCGGAACAGCCGAGCAGGACGCGGTTCGCCTCGTCGGCGAAGCGCTCGCGGAGACGGTCCGCGAACGCGACCGCGGCGCCGACGCCCTCCCGCGCGGCGAGGGGCGCGAGGTCGTCGACCAACAGGTCGACCGTCCCCTCCGGAACGCCGTCGAAGTGATCGGCGACGGCGTCGAGCACGCGCTCGCTGTCGGCGTCACGGCCGAGCACCGTGTACGCGAGTCCGTTGTTCGGTACCACCTGCGTCGACGCGGCGGCCCCGCTCCGAGCGATGTCGTTCACGTCCACCGCCGCCTCCCGTGCCGGCGGCCCGGCCGCGGTTCGATCCCAACCCCTTCGCCACGCCTCGACGTCGGTTCCGAACAACACGGAGACGACGCGGTCCGAGACGACGCCGTCGCGGAGCGACGGCTCGTCGCCGCAGCACAGTCGAACCGCGTCGTCCGACCCGCCCATGATACCTTGACTTCAGCGACAGAAGTGATAAACTTACGGACGAAAGTATTAGTACTGATACGCTTCCGGCGAGACAATCTTCCACCCGACTCTCGAACGGCGCAGGGGCCGACGGAGGGTATCCTAGTCCGGCCGTCTCGATAGACGCGGGCTACACTATCGAGTCAGCGGTCGCCGAACCAGACGTGTCGCTGTCGCTCGTTGGATATGAAGAAAGCCCACGGACGCGCTGTCCGTGGGCTGTGATGGGAATGTTCCC